>JBGOUJ010000162.1:0-12807 GCA_041477005.1 Terriglobia bacterium
CGATGTCGTTGGGTTTCATGGGAATTCGATCTCGATGGTATTGGAGCCGGTTTCCTCCAGCCGGACGCGCGACAGGCGACCGGGGCCCAGCCCGCTTGCGGCCCAATCCTGTTGCAGCCGGCGGCCAACCTCGAGGCCCAGGTTCTCGGTGGTCGCCACCACAGCGGCGAATTCGGGCAGGTCGGTGTTCAGGTTGGAGTGGTCGAAGCGCTCCAGAACCGCGCGAGCCACCAGGGCATCGAGCGCGGCGGGAGAAACCACCATTCCGGTGCGCGGATCGATCTCGCCGCTGACCGTCACTTCGAGCGCGTAGTTGTGCCCGTGGCCGTGCGGGTTGTTGCACTTGCCGAACACACGGGCATTCTCTTCCGGGCTGAGCCGGTCGCTGTCGAGCCGGTGGGAGGCCGAGAACGCGTAGCGGCGGGTCAGAGAGGTCATGGGCTAGCCGTAGTGCTCCACGTAAAGATCGGGCGTCTCATAGAGACGGACCCGATGCAGGCGGCGGCCGTCGTGGCTCAGGCGCGGCGCCAGGCGGCGCCAGATTTCGCGGGCGATGTTTTCCGGCGTGGGGTTGACGTGGTCGAAGGGCGGCACTTCGTGATTCAGGAAGCGGTGGTCGAACGGCTCGATGATCTCCCGCTCCAGGATCGCCTTGAGCTCCTTGAGATCCATGACCATGCCGTTCACCGGATCCACCTCGCCCTGGACGGTAACTTCGAGCACGTAGTTGTGGCCGTGGCCGTTGGGGCCGGCCGCCTTGCCGTAGAGGACGCGATTTTCCTCCGGGCTCAGCGCCGGGTTCGAGCAGAAATGGGAAGCCGAGAACTCCGCGCGGCGCGTGATTGAGACCATACGGTTTGCTTCCAGGAGGTTACAATTGATTATATGCCACGGCTTGCCAAAGGGCGCCTCTTGCCGGGACTGATCGTCCTGCTGACCGGCGCCTTCATCGCCTCTCTGTGGCCGTCGTTTCAGGGCTCGGGCGGCGCCGTCGTTGGGGTCGGCGATGATGCTCCTGAGTTTAATTTGACGTCGGACGCCGGCAAACCGATTCAACTCTCTGATTTTCGGGGCAAGTTCGTGATCCTGAACTTCTGGGCGAGCTGGTGCGCCCCGTGTGTCGAGGAAATGCCCTCGCTCGAGCGATTTGCGGAGCAGTTCAGTCCCAAAGGGGTGGTCGTTCTGGGCGTCAGCGTGGATGAAGACCGCGGCGCTTATCAGCAGTTTCTGCGGAGGGTCGGCGTGCAATTCCTGACCGTGCGCGACCCGGAGAAGAAGACCAGCCGCCGCTACGGCACGCTCAAGTATCCCGAGACCTACTTCATCGACCCCAAGGGCAGAGTCGTACAGAAGGTCATCGGCAAAGCCGACTGGACCGACCCGCAGATCCTGGATTACATGGAGCAGCTACTAAAGGGCTAGAGCCATGCCGGGCCGCGACCGTCAGGGGGCGGTTGTCCAAGCGGCGGTTGCCCCCCAAGGACTTCGGCCGCGCATAAACGCGAATGCACGCGCATGGGACCTCGACCGTCTCGGAAGGTGGGCGCGGAACAAGATTATTTCTCCGGCTGATCATAACCCTGCAGGCGGCGGATCCAAATGTTGCGGTAGCGCACTTTGTTGTTGTGGTTTTGCAGAACGAGCGAGTCCTCGGCGGGCTGTGGCGTGTAGTGCGCCACCTGGCGGTAAACCATGGGCCCGATCGACTCCTGGCGATTGTGCAGTAAGACGCCGTTCAGGAAAACCGTGAAATAGGCAGGCTTCACCAGCCTCTCGCCTTCAAACTTGGGCGCTTCAAAGACGATGTCGTAGGTTTGCCATTCCCCGGGTTTTCGCGTCGGATTCGCCAGGGGCGGCCACTGTCCGTAAAGCGCCCCAGCCTGGCCGTCGGCGTAGGTAGGGTTGTTGTAAGAATCCAGCACCTGGACTTCGTAGCGGCCCTGGAGCAATACGCCGCTGTTTCCGCGCCCCTGGCTGTTGCCCACCACCTCGGCGGGCGCGGCCCACTCGACGTGCAACTGGCAATCTCCGAACTTCTCTTTGGTGGCGATGTCGCCCGTGCGGGGCGCCACCTCGAGATAGCCGTTCTCGACTTTCCACTCCGCCCGCCCCGAGCCGCCGGCGCGCGTGATCGAGCTGCGATGGGCCTCCCACTTCGACAGGTCTTTGCCGTCAAACAGCACGATCGCATCGGAAGGCGCGCCACCCGGTTCCGCCGCGGGCGTCACCACCGGCGGATGCGGGCGGTCCGGATCGTGCACGTGAAACGGGAGACCTGGAAGCATAGGGGTGTCCTTGAACCCGAGGTCGTGGTTGGCGGATGGATTCGGCGCGGGGTTCTGCGCCCTCGCCGTAGCCACCGCCAGCAAGCATAGTGTTGCCGCCGCAACGAAGAGGAGAGGACAAGTTTTTCGCATGATGATTCGACCCGAAAGCGTAGCTTATCAGAGAAAACCGATCCAATAGTCTTCGCGCGGGGTCGAGAGCGGCGACGCCGCGGGACCGTTGCTCTCTGGCCGGCCGGGATTTGCTACTCCACCAGGACGAGCCTCGCTTATCGATGACACGCCTGCCCGCTACACGTTCATTTGACGGTAAAAGGAATATTCTGATCGGCCAGCGCTTCCAAGGCGGCCTCCGGGACCAAGTGCTCCCCCGAGCGGAGGACCCGCCCCGAAAAGCGCCCGAACAAAAAAGCCAGCGCCCGCTTCTCGATTTCACGGTCAGGGAACGTGATCGTCACCATACGCTGGATGCCTCGACGCCTGAAATGGATTATATCACTCAGGCGGGCCCTGGAGGAACGTCTCGAGCGTCTCCTCCGATTCCCCCCTCTCCAGGCGGCGCGCCCGTCGGTGGTGGGTGGCACGGCTGCCTGGCGGGGGTCGGGTGCAGGCGGCAACCGTTGCGCCGAAGGTGATCGAGCAGCTCGTGGCGCTTCACGATCGTGTTTGAAGTTGAGGGGGCCGACGGACTCTGCGATTCACTTGCTACTCGCCGCTGCTTTTTCCGGCACCCAGTAGATCTCTTCCTTCACCGCTTCCTTGGGGAAGCCGGCGCGCTTGAGCACGCCCTTCACGTTCTCGATCATGTCGGGGTTGCCGCAGACGTAGGCGGTGGTGTCGGCGGGGGTGAAGCCGAGGGCGTCAAGGTGCTTGCGGGTCACGTCTTCGGCGCGGCCCCGCTCGCCCTTCCAGGCCAGCTCGAGCCAGGGGCGGCTGATCGTGGGGACGTAACACAACCAGGAGTGCCGGCGGGCCAGCGAGGAGATCTCGTCGAAATAGCCGAACTCGACCGGGACGCTGGCTGCCTGCAGCACCGCAAGCTGGTAGGGAATGGTCTCGCCGGAGGCGGCGCGGGCCGCCAGTTCCCGGACCATGCTCACGTAAGGCGCCACGCCGGTCACCGTCGCCACCAGGAAGTGGTTGCGATGGCCGCTCGCCGCATCCAGGACGAAGCGCCCCTTGGCCGAGCGGCGCAGGAAGACCTCCCCGCCCACCGGGACCTGATAGAGCTGCGGCGTCAGCTCGCCGCGTGATACCAGCTCCAGAAAAAACTCCAGCTCCGGCTCGCGGGGCGAGGAGGCGACCGAGTAAGGCCGCTCGATCATCTTCGGGTTCGCCGGCAGGGCGATGGTCAAGTACTGGCCGGCTTGAAAGGGGATCGCCTCTTCCGGCCGCAGGCGCGCCACCCACAGCTCCGGGGTGATTTCGCGGCGCGAAGCCACCACCGCTTTGATGTGCTTGGAATCCATGGGGGCTATCGCAGGGCTGAGACGCGGCGCGCCCGGACCGCGTCGGTGCGGGCCGCTCCGGCGGGATACAAGGTGTCGCGCAGCTCCGGGATCTGAATTTCCACGCGCGTCCCCTGGCCGGCCTGGCTGTCGATGGTCATGCTGTATTGCGGCCCGAACAACACCGTCAGCCGCTCCCGCACGTTGCTCACGCCGATGCCGCGGCTGTAGATATCGGCCATCACGTCGGCCGGAATGCCCTTGCCGTCATCCTCGATGGTGAGGGTCAGCCGGCCGTCGGCGCAGCGCGCGCGCAAGAAGATCGTGCCGCCCTCCACTTTCGGGCCCAGGCCGTGCTTGATCGAGTTCTCCAGAATCGGCTGCAGCATCATGCTCGGCACCAGCGCCTCAAGTGCCGGCTCTTCGATTTCCTTGACGATTTTCAGCTTGTCGCCGAACCGCACCACCTCGATCGACAGGTAATCGTCGATGAACTCCAGCTCATCGCGCAAAGGACTAAAGTTATCATGTTTCCGCAGCAGCCGGCGCAGGATCGTGGAGAGCTTGAAAATCAGAAGCCGGGCTTTCTCCTGGTCGCTGCGGATCAGCGAGGCGACGGAATTGAGGGTATTGAACAGGAAGTGCGGGTTGATCTGGCTGGAGAGGGCATCGAGCTTGGCCTGCATCAGCAGGCGTTGCTGCTCTTCGAGCTTGATCTCGTTGCGGGTGTTGTTCCAAACTTTCAGGGGCAGCGCCACGCAGGCCACGGTCGTGAGGTAGAGAGCGGCCACCGCGTACCAGGCCGGATCGGGCCAGCGGGGAAAGAGGCAAAACAGCATCCTCGGCGGGAACAGGTGGCCCAGCAACAAGTGTAGAGATTCGATGGTGACGCAGGCGAACAGCAGCAACATCTGATAGGCGGCGCTCGGCCCGCGCCGGCGGTGGCGAACCCAGCGCCAGATGCTCAGATCGAAAAACGGGGAAAAGCGCCAGACGTCTTCCGGCTCCGGGGCCAGATCCCGCAGAAACCCGCCCAGCGCCCCGACTCCGACCATCAGCGGCAGGGCCAGGATCTCGTGATGGGCAAAGGCCGTCCCGCCGATCAGCAGGCCGGCGAAGGCTCCCGTCACGTAGCCGCCGAGCAGGCCGGCCACCAGGGCGCCTTCCAGGCTGCTATCGGCGGCGCGGTACTCCAGAAGGATGCGCACCACCACCCCGGCCGAGTAAATCCCACCCAGCCAGAGGCCGAACAGCAGGCGCTGGTTCATCGTGCGCTGCTCGCGCAGCAGCATCCGCTTCACAGCGCTCCAGCGCACCAGCAGGCTGGCCAAGGCGGCCACGGTCCCTATCTTCACCAGCAGGCTGACCAGGAATTGCTGTTCTGGATCCATGGGAATGGCGGGGACGCAGATTCATTATAATAGGCCAGTGAAGCCCGCCGTCCGCAAAGTAGCCGAGGCTGATTTCCCTTGCCGTTTCGGGCATTTCCGCATCTATGGCTTCCAGGCCGGCGGCAACGGCGAAAGCGTCGTGGCCCTCCGGCTGGGCGATCTGTCGGCGCGCCGGCGCCTGGCGCCGCTGGTCCGCATTCATTCCCAGTGCCTTACGGGCGACGTCTTCGGCAGCCTGCGCTGCGACTGCCGCGCCCAGCTCGAAATGTCGCTGGAGCGCATAGCCGTCGAAGCAAGGGGCCTGCTGATCTACGAGGCGCAGGAGGGGCGAGGCATCGGCCTGATCAACAAGCTGATGGCCTACCAGCTCCAGGATGGCGGCGCCGATACGGTCGAGGCCAACGAGCAACTGGGCTTTGAGGCCGACCTGCGCACCTACCAGGTGGCCGTGGCAGTGCTGCGCCATTTTAGGATGAAGCGGGTCCGATTGCTCTCCAATAATCCAGATAAGATCCAGGCCCTCGAAGAGGCCGGCATCCGGGTGGAAGAGCGCGTGCCCTGCGAAGTAGCCCCCACCTCGTCAACCCGGGCCTATCTGCGGACCAAGAAAAAAAAACTCGGCCACATATTAACATTCTAAAGGGGTTGTGCCCGGCTCTGTTTTGGTATAGACTGGCTTCACGGTCTTAATCCAGCGTACAGGAGGGTCTTATGAGCCGTCGTCTTTGCTTGGCATTAGTAATCTGCTTAGTCTTTGCGGCCGGCGCATTCGCGCAGTCCGACAATGCCGCGATTTTCGGAACCGTGAGGGACCCGCAGAGCGCGGTCGTTCCCAACGCCGCGGTCGTGGTCAAGAATGAAGCAACCGGCATCGAGCATCGCGTCACGACCAACGAGTCCGGCTATTACATCGTCACCAACATTCAGCCTGCCACCTACACCGTGCGGGTGGAGGCCAGCGGCTTCCGCACGTTCGAGCAGTCCGGCAACAAGCTGAATCCCAACATCAACACCTCGGTGGACGTGGCCCTGCAGGTGGGCGCCCTTACCGAGACGGTGCAGGTGACCGCGTCGGTGGCGACCCTGCAATCGGAAAGCGCGACGATCGGCAAGCTGGTGGACCGGCTCCAGATCGATAGCATGGAGCTCAACGGCCGCAACCCGATCGGCCTTGCCGGGCTGGTGCCCGGCGCCCGCGGCGGCACGCTCGCCAACCTTACCTTCGCTTTCAGCCAGGGCCCGGCGAACTTCAACGGCTCGCGCAACCCCGAGAACTTGATCACCATCGACGGCGCCCCGGCCACCCGCACCCGCTCCAACGGCACCAGCCTCGGCGCCGCTGACGTCGACTCGGTACAGGAAGTCCAGATTCTCACGGCGAATTATGCCCCCGAATACGGCCGTACGTCCGGCGCCCAGATCCGCATCCTCACGAAAAGCGGCGGGCAGCAGTTCCATGGGGCCGCCTACGAATACCTCCGCAATACGGATTTGAACGCCAATACCTGGGCCCGCAACAACAACCCGGTTACCTCCTCCACGGCGCCGGTCCACTACAACCAGTTCGGATACAACGTGGGAGGGCCGTTCTATATCCCCGGCAAATTCAACACGGACAAGAGCAAGTTTTTCTGGTATTGGGGCCAGGAATGGGTGAGATACCACTGGACGGAGTCCGGCTCATCGGTGGGATCGGCGGGTTTGCTATCGGTTCCATCGATCAAAATGCGGACCGGCGATTTCAGCGAGCTGCTGAGTCCGACCAACATCTTCTACGGCAGGGTCGTGACCATAAAAGATCCTAGTAGCGGCAACCCCTTCCCCAATAACGTGATTCCGAAGAGCCAGCTAAGCCCGAACGGCATCGGCATCCTGAATGCGTGGCCGGTGCCCAACCTCGCCAACCCCATCGGGGGCAACGGCAACTGGTTCGCTGCGGCGCTGCACACGCAAGAGCAGCGGAAGGATACGCTGGCCGCCGACATGAACGTGACAGACCGGCAGCGCCTCACGTTCCGGCGGCTCAACTATGCCTATAAGGAGTACCAGCCGCTCGATGGCAACACCGACCGCACGCCGAAGCTCTTCAACCGGCCGAACCAGACCAACTCGCTCAACTACGTGTGGACCATCAGCCCCAACCTGGTCAATGAAGCGCTGGCCACCGTGAGCCTGGACGACGTCTACATTCCCGTTGATTCGGCGCACTTCTTCGATCGGACGCAGGCGGGGCTGAACTACCCGTATATATTTCCGGAAGGCAAGCTGATCCCGACCCGTATTCCGACGGTGAATATGTCGCCCTTCTCCGGGCTGAGCGGCGGGCCGTATCCGTCGCACTCGGCCGGCCCCATCTACGACGTGTCGGACAGCTTGACCTGGATCAAGGGCAGCCACACGTTCAAGTTCGGGTTCCTGTATGAGCGCTCGGGCGAGAACGACAATGACGAGATCAACGTCGCCGCCTGCCCGACCTGCACGAACAATCAGAACGGCCAGTTCCTTTTCACCGATAACCGCTCGGGCTTCCCGACCACCGGCGCCGCAGTGGCAAACGCCGCCCTGGGCCTGTTCGACACCTATTCGGAAATCGGCCATCGGGCGTATACGATCTTCCGCGGCAGCATGTGGGAAGGCTTCGCGCAGGATGCCTGGAAGGCCACCCAGAAGCTCCATGTCGATTACGGCGTCCGTTACTCAGTCATCGTTCCCTACAGCGCTCTGTGGCGAAACATGGCCGTGTTCGACCCGAGCTTTTACGATCCCAGCAAAGCGGTGAAATTGGATCCGAAGACCGGTTACATCATCCCGGGTTCGGGAGATCTGTACAACGGCATGGTTTTCCCGGGGAGCGGGTTCCCGTCTTCGGCGAAGGGTCGCGTCCCCGAGGCCGATTCCGGTCAATTCAATAACCTGTTCCGCGGCGTTAACAGCCATTACTCGGACATCCAGTGGAATGATATCCAGCCGCGCATAGGCCTCGCCTACCAGCTCAACCCAAAGACCGTGGTTCGCGCCGGCATTGGCCGCTTCTTTACCCGTCTGGGTGTCAGCGATTCGGTCTTCCTCGGCGGAAACCCGCCATTTCAGCCCACGGCGAACGTGTCATTCGGTAACGTGGATAACCCCGGCGGAACTTCGACCAATAACGTTCCTTTGACGGTGACCACGCAGAGCAAGGCATTCAAGAACCCGGAAGCATATAACTGGAACTTCACGGTCGAAAGACAGATGCCCTGGAACACGGTTCTTTCTCTTGCCTATGTGGGCCGCCGCGGTCTGCACCAGCAACGGGAAGCCGATATCAATCAGCCGCTCGCGGGCACCCTCCAGGCGAACCCTGGTGTCAACCTCGACGCCTTGCGGCCGTACAAAGGCTACAACTCCATTCGCCAGACGGATAATGTTGCCAGCTCGCGGTACAACTCCTTCCAGTTGAACTGGACCCGCCGCTTCGCGAACGGTCTTCTGTTCGGCTTGTCCTACACGCTGGCCAAGAGCATGGACGACGGCTCCAACCAGCGCGATATCATCCCGGACACTTACAACGCGCACAATCTTTGGGGACCGTCGGAGTTCGACGCCCGCCATATCGTAGTGATCAATTACCTCTACGACCTTCCGTTCCTCAAAGGCCAGTCGAATCTCGCCGGCAAGGTGCTCGGCGGATGGCAGATCAGCGGCGTCACCCAGTTCCAGACCGGCTTGCCCTGCGGGGTTGGGGTTGGTAATGACTACGCCGGCACCGGCCAGGACGGCAGCTTCGGCTGCGGTAATGCCGGCCAGTTCTGGATGTTCAGCGGCAAACCGGCCGTCCCGGGCCAGTTCGCCGCCAACGGCTCCAACGATCCCAACCAGTGGTTCGCAACAAAGAGTGGCGACGGCAGCGCGATCTTTACCGCGCCCCCGGCCGGCACGTTCAACACGACCCAGAACGTCCGCGGCCTCATCTACCAGCCCGGCTTCCAGAACTGGAATCTCGGGCTGTTCAAGAGGTTCAAGATCAACGAACGGACTGGATTGCAGTTCCGCGCCGAGGCGTTCAACTTCATCAACCACCCGAATCTGGGCGGGGGCAGCGGCGGCGGTGTGAATTTCAACCCGACCAGCGCGAACTTCGGGAAAGTAACCACGAAGGGTGGAGGCGTGGGCGGCGGCGAGCGCAACCTGCAGCTCTCGCTGCGGTACTACTTCTAGTCTTTTCGGGAAGGCTCTTCAGAAAGGGGCGCGCCGCGGCGCGCCCCCTATTTCTTTCCGCCCTTTACGAGTTCGACCACCATCTCGGGGTAGTCCGAGATGAGCCCGTCCACGCCCAGGTCCATCAGGCGCGCCGCTTCCTGGCGGTCGTTGACCGTCCACGCAAAGACCTTCAATCCCTCGCCGTGAACGGCGGTGATCAAATCGCGGGAGACTAGGCGAAACTGCGGGATCACCACGTCCACAGGGAAGTTGTGGCGCGTTTCCTGTTCCTGCGCCCGGTTGTAAATAAAGCCGAGCTGCAGATCTTCGGCCAGTTGGCGGACCTTCAGCAGGGCCTGCGAGTGGAACGAGGAGACCACCGTCCGGGACCGGTCGCAATACTTCTCGATCAGCGCCAGGACGCTCTGCTCGAAGCCGGGCGTCTTGAGCTCGATATCGATATAGGCGCGGCCGCCGAAGGCGGCCAGAACGTCCTCCAGCCGGGGTATTTCGTAGCCGTCGGGGAGGTTCTTGATGTCGGCGTAGGCGCCGTTCTGAACGGCGTGGCCGCCCACCACCGAGCCGTGAACCACGGCGAGTTGCCCGTCTGCCGTGAGGCGGACGTCCAGCTCGAAGCCGTCGGCCCCCAGTTCCAGGGCTTTCCGGAACCCCGGCATGGTGTTCTCCAGTACGTGCCCGGCGGCCCCCCGATGTCCCAGGATGAGCACTTTTTTCTCCCCGATACCAGGCTTCCGAGACCGTCACTGAGCAGGTTCCCGTTGTACGGAAACCGCTCCCTTGCGGTCGCGGCTCGGAAGCACCATTTCGTGCTTGACAGCCCACTGACAAAGTATCATGATTGGACCAGATAAGGAGAATTCTCCATGCGTTCGTCTCGCCTGCTCGGCTTTACGGTCGTACTGTCGTGTTTCGCGGGCTCGGCGCTCGCCCAGGGGATCGTTTCAGCCCGGGCGGGTCTGATCGACTACTCCGACGGTACGGTCCTGTTGAACGAGAAGCCGCTGGTACACAAGGCCTCGCAATTTCAGGGAGTGCACGATGGCGAGTATCTTCGTACCGAGCGGGGCCGCGCCGAGGTCCTGCTGACGCCCGGCGTCTTCCTTCGCCTGGGCGAGGATGCCCAGGTGGAGATGATCGCCAGCCACCTCACGGACGTGCGCCTGCGGTTGCTCAAGGGATCGGCGGTCATCGAGGTTGACGAGTTGAACAAGGAAAGCCACATAGCCGTCCTGGTGAAGGATTCCGAGGTGAATCTCCTGCATAGCGGCTTGTACCGGCTGGACGCGGATGAAGAGACGCCGCGCCTGCGGGTCTTCTCGGGGGAAGCGCTGGTGAAGGCCGACGGGAACGATTACCACGTCAGGGGCAAAAAAGAAATCGAGCTGGCGGGCGATTACCAGATCCAGAAGTTCGCCGCCGAGGATGCTGATGCTCTGGACCGCTGGAGCAAGCGGCGGGCGAGCTACCTATCCGTGGCCAACGTGTCGGCCGGCCATCTGGCCTATACCAGCGGGCTGGCTTTTGCCGGCTCTAGCTGGTTTTGGAATCCGTACTTCGGCATGTACACGTTCCTGCCCTACAGCAACGTCATCTGGAGCCCCTACGGCTACGGATTTTACAGCCCGCTGGGCGCGTACAGGCAATATTATTCTCCTCGACCGTCCTATGCTCCTACGGCCCAGTCCGCCGCCAGCGCACGTAGCTCGGGTGCTTCGGGCTACAACAGCGGCTACGGCTACAACACGGTGGGCCAGACTTCCAGCGGCACCTCCGGCGTCATCGCATCCCGCTCGGCGGCCGGACCATCAGGCCCCGTGGGTGGTGGCGGTAGTGTCGGTGGCGGTGGCGGCGGGGTCTCGCGCGGGGGTGGCGGTGGCGGCGGCCGCCGGTAGCTGTCCGTTCGGAAACTTCTCCAGAATCCGGTCGTGGATCCAATGCGAGTCCCACCACTCGGCGGGAGTAACCTGCACTCCGTCCACCTGCATGCTGAAGTGTAAGTGATCTCCGCCGGCCAGACCGGTGGAGTCGCTTAGGCCGATTTCCTGTCCCTGCCGCACCAGATCCCCCACCTTGACGCCGATCGATTTCAAATGGCCATAAATCGATTGCAGCGCGTAGCCGTGGTCGATCACCACACAGTTGCCGTAGATGCCCAAGTAGTCGGCGAACACCACCCGGCCGTCGTTGGCTGCCACCACGCCCACGTTGGCCGTCACAGCCAGATCGAAGCCGAGATGGTCTTGTTCATCGATCTTGGCGCCATGGTAAAGGTAGCGGCGGTGGTCGGCGAACTGCGCCTCGACCTTGGAGTTGGTGAGCTGCCGGAAGGGCTTGCTCCAGAGAAAGCGCTCTTCGGTCTTCAGGCACAGGCCGGCGAGCTGCCGATTGTTCTCCCGGCGAAGCTCGCCGTTGATCTTGAGGAAGTCGGCGAGCAGATTGCCGGTAAACGCCAACTGCGGCGTGTGGGGCCGAATGTCGCCGGTCACCTTCTCGAGAAAGCCGTCGGCCAATTCCAAGTCGCGGCGGCGGAAGTGTTTCGGGAAAACGCGAAACCAGAAGGTGGCGGTGCGCTCGTTGCCGGCGTCGTCGCGCACGTAGACCAGGGGAGCCGTAGCGGCGCGCACGTCGTAAGGGAAGGCGAACAGGGCGAAGCGCGCGCCGGGCGGGCCGCCCGGCAGCCGCCAGCTTCGGAACTGGTACGGCCCGATGCGCACCCCGGCGTCGGCCACGTCGGGCGACGTCTGGAACACCACCAGCTCCGAGCCGCCCTGGTTGATGTAGTGCTGGGCTGTGTCCACGGCGAGCGGCGGCGGTTCACTGCGCACCATTAGGTCCACCGTTGCCGTCGTGGTGGCTCCGCGCCAGTCATCCGATTTTGCTTCGAGCACCAGCCGGGCCGGGCCGTCCTGGAGCCCCGGCGTGGCCTTCCGGCCGGCCGTAAACTGGAATTCTTGCACCGGCTGCCGCCGCGCCCAGAACCGCCACCGCGGCCGTTCGCTCGACTGCTCGACCGCCACGAAGCTGCGATCGCCCTGCTCCACGCGGGCGCGGAACCAGCGGATCCCGTTCTTGCCCGAGACCCGCACCCGCACGGACGTGGCTGCGCCCATCGCCTTCAGAGGGGTGGCCAGTTGCACCTCCGGCCGGGCTCCAGACAGCCAGAGTCCGCCCACAACGAGCAGCGCCACCAGCAACACGACGATCAAGGCTCGCATGTCTCTATCTTGGCACGTTGCGGCTGATACAATCGGGGCGACTATGCAAAACCTCACCATCGCTTCCCTGGCCGTGCTGGCGCTGCCCGTTCTCTTAATGGCGCAGGCAGCGAAGTCGCCGTCCCCAGAGAAGGCCCTGGCCGAGCGCCGCGCCCAGATCGACGCCGTCGACGAGCGGGTGGTCGCGCTGCTGAACGAGCGGGCCAAGATCATCCTGGATGTCGGCCGCATCAAGCGCGAACTGGGGGCGCCGGTGGCGGCGCCGAAG
>JBGOUJ010000163.1:0-12757 GCA_041477005.1 Terriglobia bacterium
ACGGTCTTCACCTGGCCGGAGTCGAGCACCGCCTCGGCCGGCACGGTGAGCCGCCGGGCGGACGGAACGCTCAGCTCCACGTCGGTGAACATCTCGGGCTTCAGCCGATTGCCGGGGTTTTCCATCTCGATGCGCAGCTTGACGGTGCGGGTCACCGGATCGACTTGCGGCTGGATGTAGCTGACGCGGCCTCGAAGCGCTCTGCCGGGATCGTAGGACAAGGTGACCACGGCCGGCTGGCCCAGGCGCACCTCCGGCGTCTCGTATTCGAAGACGTCGGCCATGACCCACACCTTGCTGAGGTCGACGATGGTGTAGAGCTCCGTTTCCGGCAGGATCTTCTGGTTGGGAAAGGCGTTGCGGGCGATCACGTAGCCCGAGATGGGCGCGTAGAGCGTCACGTTTTTGAGCGGCTCCTTCCGCGCGGCGATCTCCTCGATCTGCGCCTGGCTCAGGTCCCACAGCTCCAGGCGCTTCCGCGCCGCCGCCAGCAGGGAGTCGCCGAAGGCAGGCATGCTTTCCATCGTGCTATGCCGCATCACGTCCTTTGCTTTCAGGGCCAGCAGGAATTCCTGCTCCGTGGCCAGCATCTCGGGGCTGTAGAGAGTCAGCAGCGGCCGTCCCTTTTCGACTACGTCGCCGGTGAAGTTCACGAAGACCTGGTCGATCCAGCCCTCGACCTTGGTGTGGACGCGGGCGATGCGGGTCTCGTCATAGGCGACTTTGCCCACCGTGCGGATGCGGGACGCACTCGACGTGTACTCGGCCGTTCCGAAGCTCACCCCGATGAGCTGCTGCTTTTCAGCCGAGATCCGGACCGTGCCGGGCGGCATGCCGGCGGCGTGGTCGTGAGCGGCGGGAGCGGCAGCCGCGGCCGGGGCCTCGTCGGCGTAGACGGGCTCGAGCTTCATCCCGCAATCGGGGGCCGTACCCGGCTTGTCGGATTTGTAGGCCGGGTGCATGGGGTCGACATAGTAGAGAATGCGGCGGCCGCCAGGCGTAGCTTCAGGCTTGGGCTGGGCGTACCAGCGACCGTATCCGTACCCGCCAATGTAGCCGGCGGCTACGAGCAACAGAAGGAAAACAATTCGGCCGATTTTCATCGCGTCACCTCAGGGTCAGTTGCAGGCCGGTCAGCTCCTCGAGCCTGGCCAGCGCCAGATGGAAATTGAGCATCTCTTCGTGATAGTTCAGCTCGTAATCCACCACGGTCATGAAATTGGTCAGCACGGAGAGAAAGTCGACGGCGCCGGTTTCGTAGCCCGGGATCGAGGATTCGAGCGCCAGGGCCGCCTGGGGCACTACGGTCTTCGAATACATATCCATGAGCCGGTAGGAGGTCTGGGCCATCAAATACTGGTCCTTGATCCGAAAACTCAGCGTTTGATTCGCCGCCTCGTAGTTGCGCCGAGCCTCGCTGAGCAGCGCCGCCTGCTCGGCCACCTCGGGGCGCTGCTTGCGCCAGAAGTAGGCAGGCAGCTTGAAATCGACGCGGAACTGGTACATGTCAGGAAGCCGTCCCTGGTAGAAGTAGCCGCCGGAGAGTGTGTAGTCGGGGTAGTAATCTTTCCGGGCGAGATTGACCGCGACTTCGGTGCGCTCAATCATCTTCTGCTCCCGCCGCAGGGCGGGGGCCTGGTCGCGGGCGCGCGCAAAGAGCTCTTCCAGGGTCCATTTGAGTTCGCCCGGCGGGATCTCGGGAGGACGGGCCAGCGAAGCGTCAGGCGGGCGATTCAGCAGGCTGTTCAGCTCCGCGGCGGCGCTTTGTTTGTCCTGCTCCATTCGGAGGAGGCGCGTCTCGATGATGGCAAGCTGCGTCTGGGCCTTGAGGATATCCTGCTGCGCGCCCTTGCCGACCGCGTAGCGGGCCTCGGCGATGAGGATGAATTTTTGCAGCAGGTCCCGGTTGCGCTTCAGGATCTCGATGGAGGCGTAGCCGTGATGCAGCCGGTGGTAGGCTTGCGTGACCCGCGAGATCACGCTCCACTGGACGGCCCTGTATTGCTCGCGCTCCGCTTCGGCGTCCTTTTCGGAGATTTCGCCCCGCAGCTTGCGCTTCCCCGGAAAGGGAAACTCCTGCGCGACCGAGAAGCCGGTGTTGCTGGTGGGCTCTTTACCCAGCCCCGCCACCGGCCGCGGGCTGCCGTTGCTCCAATAGCCGAGCGAGAAGGTCGGCTCGGGCAGGCTGCTCGCCTGGCTGGGCCGCAGCCGGGAAGCCTCGATCCGCTTTTGGGCGGCCAGAATCTCGCGATTGTTCTCGAGCGCCTCGGCGATCAGGGGCTTCAGCTCGAGAGGTTGGTCAGCAGCCTGAACGTCGGACGCCGCGGAACCCAAGAACAAAATGATCAAGAAATGTCGTAATCTCATCTCCCTCCACCTCGAAAATCGTCTGGACAAGCAGAGGCTTATCCCACAGCAGGAAAGGGGGCGAATCGAGGCGGAATTAGATCAGAAAAGCGGAATGCAGGCGGTATAGATCGGGCGGGGATTCGATTGGGACACGAAGACGCCCGGCGGAATGCCGCGTTGGGGTGGGTGAAAGGACCCACTGCACGCTCTCCACGGGTGCGGCCGAGGCGCGAAGCGAAGCCGCGTGGCCGGCTTCGGCCGAAACGTACTGCTGCAACGCCAAGGCGGGACTCTTGCAGTACTTGTGCCCCAGGGGCCCAGGCGCGGGAGTCTTGCACTGCCCCGAGGGCAAGCAGCAGTGGCTGTCGGCAGCGGCTCCGAAGAGCACCTGCTGGCAGGAAGCGCACCCGCCCCAGAGAAGGGACGAAGCGAGGGCCAATACCAGGGCCAGCGATGAGGTGTACCTCAGCACGTCTTTTAGTTTAGCACGCGGAGGGCCAAGCCGGTTTGTACCCGAGCACCGCGGTCCGCCCGGATGTCGATGACGCCGATCAGCAGCAGGTCGCCAGAGGGAGCGGTTGCAGCCGCCGCTCCGTAGCCTTCGTTCGCCCTGCTGGGCAGAATGCGGAGTTTGCTCCCACCCCGGTCAAGCGACCCGATCACAACGGCGGCGCCGCCCCAGCCGAAGATCAATGCTAAGGAGCGGGAGCGCCGGACGGGGCTGCCTCGGACGGGTAGTCCTTGCTGTACCAGTCCGTGTGCATGTTCGTCGGAATGTCGAGCACGCGAACGTGCGCGAAGCCCATGTCCTTCAGCGCGCGATACGCCGGGCGGATGTTCGGACACTTCTCCATCGGGCAGCAGCCGCAATAAATGACGATGTCGCTGTCCTTGGCCAGACCCGCGACGGCCTTCTTCAACGCGTCGATACCTTCGGGCTTCGACCCTGAACCGGCGTAGATGGCATGGACAATATGCTTGCTGCGATAGAGCACCGGAAAAGCCACGCACACGATGACCGGCGCCTTGGCAGACGGTGACCGCAGGGTCTCGGCGAGCGCGGCCGGCTCCAGAATGGCGGATTTCGGCCAAGGCTCCGGAGCCGCTTGGCTGAAGCACAGCACGGCCCCGAGCAGCGCCCCCGCAAGGGTGGAGAGGCAAGCAACACCTGGTCTCATACTCATAGACCTTAGAATAGCTCAACCACGTCCGATTCGGTCGGGAACCACCCTGGACTGAAAGACCGGACTAGTTGTATATTGCTAGCCAGCCGGGATCTCGAACCAGAAATCCCGGCTGGATGCCGTTGGTCCTGAGGATCTCCATCATGTACTCGAGACGAACCTTCGGAAAACTCGCTCTCGCCGGACTGCCACTGTCGATGGCGCTGGCGAAGATCAACTCCAAAATCAGCGGGGTGCAACTCGGTGTGCAGTCCTATAGCTTCCGCGATCGCCCGCTGGACGCGGCCATCCAGGCCATGAAAGAGATCGGCCTGGGCGAATGTGAGCTGTATGCGTCGCATGTCGAACCGGCGGGCATGATGCGCCCGCGGCCCCCGCAAGGAGCGCCGGGGGCTGGGGGCGGCGGAGCGGGTCGCCCGCCGCAGGGCACACCCGGCGGACCGCCCGAAGCTGGGGCTAAACGGCCGCCGCAAAACGATCCGGCCCGCCTGGCGGCTCGCGAGGAACTCCGCAAATGGCGCCTGTCCGTTTCGCTCGACCACTTCAAGGCCGTTCGCAAACAGTTCGATGACGCCGGCATCAACCTTCACGCCTACAACCTCAGCTTCAACGACAGTTTCACGGACGAAGAGATCGACCGCGGCTTCCAGATGGCTCGGGCGCTTGGGGTGAGGGTCATCACCGCGTCCACGACGGTGACGGTGGCCAGGCGGCTTGTCCCGTTTGCCGAAAAGCACAAGATCACTGTCGCCATGCATGGCCATTCCAACCTGACGGACCCCAATCAGTTCGCGAAGCCCGAGAGCTTCGCAGCGGCGATGGCCCTGTCGAAATATTTTGCCGTCAATCTCGACATCGGCCACTTCTTCGCCGCGGGCTACGATCCGGTGGAATACATCGAGGCGCACCACGATCGCATCAGCAACCTGCATCTGAAAGATCGCAAGAAAAACGAAGGCCCCAACGTGCCCTGGGGAGAGGGCGACACCCCGATCAAGCAGGTTCTGCAGCTTCTGAAAGACAAGAAGTATCCCATCCCCGCTGACATCGAGTACGAATACAAGGGCGAGGATGCGGCCGCTGAAGTAAAAAAGTGCTTCGACTACTGCCGGAACGCGCTGGCGTAAGGAAAGCGGAGGGAACCCATGATTGATTCGAAGCGGATGCCTTGTTCAAAATGGATTTGCGGCGTGAGCGTACTGCTTCTCGCTGCGGCCGCGGCGCACCCTTCCGGCCAGGCGCCCGCAGGCAGACCGGGGCGCGCGTCGGCCGGTGGCCAGACGACAGGGCAACGGCCCAATTCCCTGATCGGGCATGGGCTGGCTCTTCGCCGTCGCTCTGGGCATGCAGGAGGGCCGGGCACAGGCGGTCGTCCGTTCTCTGGCGCCGATTGCTCTCGGCCATGCGATGGCGATCGGCGTCGTGGTTCTTCTCGCCGGGCTGGTTCAGATCGTACTGCCTCTGCGTTACGTCAAGATCGCAGTCGCCGGCGCGCTCCTTGCTCTCGGTCTTTACCGGATTGTGCGCAGCCGCTACTTTCGCTGGGGTGGAATGCAGGTGGCGTTTCGCGAGCTTACCATCTGGTCTTTTCTGATGGCGTCCGCTCATGGCGCGGGGCTGATGGTGCTGCCGGTCGTGCTCGGGCTAAACGCAGCGCCGGCGCCTGTGGGGCATCATCTGCACGGGAACAGTTTTCAAGGCCCGCTCACGGGGATTTGGGCGACGCTCGTCCACACAATGGGCTACCTCACGCTGACCGCGGCGATTGCGCTCGTCGTTTACCAAAAGCTGGGCCTGGCGCTCTTGCGCAAGGCATGGTTTAACCTCGATCTGAGATGGGCGGCGGCTTTGATAGCGACGGCCGGCTTCGCATTGACAATTTAAGCGGCTCATTGTCCAATGTGCCGAAGACAATGCGCTCTTTTTCATGTGCGCTCTCGACCTTCACCCACATCCACTCGCTTTCGCCGCTCGCTTCATTCTGGAACACGGCCTTGATGTAGTCGCCCGGCTCGATAGGCATCCAGGTCTCTCCTTTCAGGCGACGACAACGGACACTTCCCCCTGGTCCTTGCGTGTGGGCCTGAGGGTGATCTCCACGTCCTGCCCCAGGGCGGTGAGGAAGTCCATGAGGCGCTCGACGGAGAAGCTGCCGGAGCGGTTACGCATCAATGCGGAGACGTTGGGCTGCTTGATGCCGAGGATCTTCCCGGCTTCAGCCTGTGTAAGACCGCGCTCCTTGATGAGGCGGTAAATTTGCAGCGTCAACCGGGCTTTCAGGAGCTCTTGTTCGGGATGGGGAAGGCCGAGGTCAGCGAAGACGTTCCCGCTGCTTTTTTCTGCCCTGGCGGGCTTTTTGGTTCTCGTGGTCATGTCAGTTCTGCCTTTCTCCGTGGAGACGTTCGGCCTCCGCCAGGCGGCGGTGGATGAGGTCAATCTCCTTCTTGGGCGTGGCGATACCCCTCTTCGATTTCTTCTGGAAAGCGTGTAGGACGTAGATCGCTTCCTGAAAGCGGACCGTGTAGACGGCGCGCCACGTGTCGCCGTCATGGTCCGCGATGATTTCGAGCACGGATCGTCCACCAAAACCTTTCAGCGGCTGTGCCCCCGGATCGCTTTCACCCTGTTGGGCGGCATGGAGCGCCTTGCCGAAATCGCGCCGGACCTGGCGCGGGAACCCGCGCAGGTCTCTTCGGGTTGAGCCGACCCAGATCAGCGGGCGTTCCGGTCCTCCCATTATATGAGTATATATCTATTTATATAAAACTGCCAAGGGACGCGGCGGAGAGAAAAAGAGATCTTTCTAGCCAGCCCCGGCGAAAAGGAAGTTGGCCTGGGGGAAGGTGTGGACGTCGCCATCGCGGCCGGCCCCAGCGGCGTGTACGCCGTCTGATCTACACCCACAGGACTGAGGGCCCTCCTGCCGGGGAAGAAGGCATCCATCGCGCTCGCGCCGCAGGGAAAGTTTCCGAATGTCGTTAACCTCGCGGACGGCCGTGCGCTAGCCGCGTGGGAGGATGACGGCCAGCTCGTCGTTCAGCCAGTCCAGTGAACCGGTGCGGGCCAATCCCGCCTAAAAGCCAGCCTCCTCATCGGCTCATCGCGAAGTCCGGTGGTCTGCCAAGCGGGCAGCGCCCTCCGCCACCACCCGCTTGGCGTCTGGTTAACTTCCATCAGCGGCGCCAAAATCCCGAGTAGTAGTGATGCCCGTAGTAGCGGGGAGCCACCCAGTATGCGCGGGCATACGGCGGTCTCGTCCAATAACCGGCGCGCCAATAGTTGCGCCCGGCCGCTGGATACCAATAGCCGGCGATCCACGTGTAGCCCGGACCCGGTGATGGCGGCACGTACGCGACTACCGGCGGAGGAGGGGCAACGTAGTAGCCGGGCCCGCCAACACCTATTCCGACGGCGACGTGTACTCCGGCAAACAGCGAGCTTCCAGCCAGCAAGAAAAGGGCAAGCAACGTCTTTTTCATGGCCTTCCTCCTATGGCGGCTTGGTCGGTGTCCCTTTACGGCTTGCTTACCAGCCGCGCGCCAGGGATAATGCACCTTTCTTGCCAACCGGAATCTTGCCTGAATTGAACAGCTTAGCTACATTGGGGCGTGCGACGCCGGTGGTCGATTTCCACCACTATTGGCCAATTGCGGCCATCAGCTCACGGACGTGAATTTGCGGCGAAGATTCCGCCGCGGAAGCCGGTCGATCAGTTCGGACGAACGTCGCCCCGCATCGGGCCGCGCTTTGTTGCTTCGCCCGGAGACGCCTTGGAGGCGGCAGCCTTGACGGGCGCGGGCTTGGCCTGCGCCGGCGGCGCCGCGCCCGGCAGCGCGAAGGTCATCATCGACCCTCCCGCGGCCACCGCCACGTACTGCTTCCCATCCAGCAGGTAAGTGATCGGCGGCGCAATCACCGTACCACCGGTTTGAAACTTCCACAGCGCCTTGCCGGTCTTGGCGTCGAGAGCCATGAAATAGCCCTCGCGGTCCCCGGCGAAGACCAGCCCCCCGGCCGTGGTCAGCATCCCGCTCGTCGGCGGCGTGACCATCTCGAATTTCCACTTGGTCTCGCCGCTCGACGGGTCGAGCGCCAGCACCGCGCCGGTATTTGGCTCGGTCGGCAGGTTACCGGTCGTGCTCGCCTGATACCACTGCCCCTCGTGAAACTCCTGGGTGGTCTTGTAGTAGATCTGGCAGCCCTCGGCGGTGCCGAAATAGTACAGACCGGTCTGCGGGCTGAAGGCCGTGGCCTGCCAGTTGTGGCCGCCCCCGATTCCCGGGCAGGACTTGTTCCCTTCCTCGGTCGGATCTTGACCGGAGATCAGAATGGGCCGGCCGTCGGGGCCGATTCCATCGGCCCAGGTCACCTTGGTGTAGGCCTTGGCATAGAGCAGCTTGCCGGTGGCCCGGTCGAGCGCATAGAAGAACCCGTTGCGGTTGGCCTGGATCACCGCCTTCACCTTGCGGCCTTTCCAGGTGAAGTCCGCCAGCACCGGATCGCTGATGGCGTCCCAATCGTGGACGTCGTGCGGGGTCATCTGGTAATGCCATTTGAGCTTGCCGGTATCGGCATCGAGCGCCACCACGCTGCACGTGTAGAGGTTGTCGCCCGGCCGCACGTCGCCATCCATGTCCGGCCCCGGGTTTCCCGTCCCCCAATAGGTCAGGTTCAGCTCGGGATCGTAGGTGCCGGTCACCCAGGTCGAGCCGCCACCCCGCTGCCAGGCGCTGCCGTTCCAGCTTTTCCCGCCCGGATCGTCGGGGCCGGCCACGGTCCAGAACCGCCACGCCCGCTTGCCTGTGTCGACGTCATAGGCATCGACGAAGCCGCGCACGCCGAACTCCGCCCCGGCGATTCCCAGGATCACCTTGTTCTTCACCACCAGCGGCGCGACCGTCGCGCTGTAGCCTTTCTTGATATCGTCGATCTCGGTTTCCCACAGCACGGCGCCGGTCTTGGCGTCCATGGCCACGAGCTTGGACTCCAGGTTCACCTTGAAAAGCTTCTGCCCCAGCGCCGCAAAGCCGCGATTCACCTGCCCGCAGCAGATGCTCACCCCCGGCGGCAGCGCCTTGTAGTAATGCCAGATGGGCCGGCCCGTCAGCAGGTCCAGGCCGTAAGCGTGGTTCGTCGGGCCGGTGACGTACATCATCCGGTCATAGACCAGCGGCGTCGTCTCGACCTTTCCCAGGATGCCTAGCTGGAACACCCATCGCGGCGCCAGTTGCGCCACGTTGCCGGCGTTGATCTGGCGCAGCTCGCTGTAGCGCCAGCCGTAGTGATTCTTCCCGTAGGTGGTCCACGTCTCGGGATCGTTGTGGTTCATCTCCGCCGCCGGCATCCCGGTCCCAACCAGTGCGCTCGCCAACACGAACACCGCAGCCCAGCGTTTCATCGCTTTTCCTCCCCGCGCAGGCTCACCAGATACGCCAGCAAATCGTTCAGCTCTGAGTCGCCGAAGGTGCTCTTGTAATCCGGCATCATCGATTTGAACTCTCGCTTCATCGAGGCTACCTGGTCTTTGTCAAACGAGTAGTAATTCCCGTTGACATCCATCAACTGCGCCGAAAAATTGTCGAATCCGCGTTGCACCCCGACGATCTTTTTTCCGCCCTTGGTTACCACGGTGACGGCGTTGAAGCCGGGCGTCAGGTCGGCGTTGGGATCGACAATCGATTCCCGCAGGTAGGCCAGACTGCGCTGCCGGCCGATCGAGGTCAGGTCCGGCCCCATGCGTCCTCCCTGCCCCTGGACGGTATGGCACTGCCCGCACTGCCCCTTGGCCCAAAACAGCTTCAGCCCCCGCTCCCGATCGCCGGTCACCTTCTCGACATCCTTACGCGCCACCGACCGGATGTAGGACACCAAGCGCCAGACGTTCTCGTCGCCCAGCCGGGTCAGGAAGTCGGCCATCTCGGTGCCCTGGGCGCCGTTGGCGATCACGTTGTAAACGTCCGCGTCCGCGTCGCCGACCGATAATGTTCCCCGGGTCAGATCCGGACCTCGCCCGCCCTCGGCATGGATCCCGTGGCAAGGCGAGCACATGATTCGGAAAAGCGGCCGTCCGTCCTTGCCCGCTTGCGGATCGTCAGCAAACGGATTCTTCATCGGCGCCTGCCCCGCGCAGACACCGGCCAGGACCAGCCAAAGCACCCAACCAGTTCTCATACCACCCCTCGTATTGGAGCCTCCCTATGATACCGGAGAATTGAGGAATTGAGGAATTGACGAATGGAGGAATGAAAACGCTCCGCCGAGGCGACCTGGCCTGTGGGTTCTTTTCATTCCTCAATTTCTCCATTCCTCAATTTCTCATTCGCCCCCGCGGCCTTCCCACCCTTTGCCGCGCCGCTCGAAGAGCACGGTCACCGTGGCCCACTCCATTTGTTGGATGCGATCCAGATAGGTTAGCCGCACTTCGTATTCAAAACCGCTGCCGGCGCGCCGCCGCGCCCGAATCTCGCTGGAGATCAGCCGCGGCGTAGCCGTCCCTCCGCCGGTGAACTGGATGCCGGAAACGGATTCGCCCCGCACCGCCCGCTCGAACAGCGATTCGGCCGCCCTCTTCACCATGTCCGCTGCGGGCGCGTCCGCGTTGCGGCAGCCGGCCAGCGCCACGGCCAGCAACAGGAACATTCTCCGAGCCATCATTTCCCGCTGCCTCATTTCCCGCTCCCGCGCAGAATCTCGACCACCGCCTCCATGGGCAAGGCGCCGGGACGAATCCCCAGCGCGACCCGAATCGGCCCGTGGCCTGCGGGTGACTCCACAATCTTGCCGTCGGAGGCGACCTTCAGCCGCAGCGTCTCAAAGGAAAATAGCTCCGGCTGCAGCAAGGCGAGCGCCGCCCCCCCATCCCACAGATAGTATTCCGTCCCGGCCACGATTTCGTTCAGAGCCAGGCTCAAAAGCTCACCGGCCTGCCGCGCTGGACCGCTGGGACTCGCCAGCAGGCGTGCGACGAGCCTCGGGGTCACCGGGAGGTGATTGGTGGCGTCGAGGGGGATCAGCTCGATGCGCAACCCGCGCTCGGCCCAGGCAAAAACAGCATCGGCCGCTTCCGGATCGACGAAGATGTTGTACTCGGCCCGGCCATCGGAGGTGTTCCCCGCTACGCGGACCGCCCCACCCATAACAACCAGCCTGGCGATGCGCGAGGCTACGTCCGGTTGCTCCCGCAGCAGTGCGGCGATGTTGGTGAGCGGCCCGGTGGCGAGCAAATCGATCTTCTGGGAGCGCGAGGATGCGAGCAAGCGGGCCAGCACCGTAACGGCGTCGCCGTCCGCCGGCCGGCCTGCCCGTTGTCCGGCAAACGCCGGAAGCTTCGCGACCTCCGCCGCTCGCGCCCGCCACGCCGCCGGGAACTCGTTCTTGCCTCGCAGCGAGGGCCCAGGAACCCCAATGGGGACCGCCGGCCCGTAGGTCGCGAGCAACCGCTCTGTTGCCTCCAGCGCCGCCTGTGGGTAGGAGTTCCCGAAGGCAATGGTGACGCCGCGCAGCCGCTGGCCCGAAGCGAGAACCATCACCATGGCCACGTAGTCATCGGCGCCCCCATCATGGTCCAGGATCACGCCGCCTCGCCCGCAGCCGCCCAGAGCGAGCAGCGCCGCGAGCAAAGTCGCAGGCGCCACGAGCGGAGCTATCCTGCATTCTCCAGACCCGACGCGCATGGTTTCCAGCACCTATCATAGAGGAAGAAACAGCAACCCTGTCTGGCGGCCACCGGCCCCTCCACCAGGTCGAAGAAGCCCGCCCCGATCACCACCAGCCCGGCGGCCCCACGCGGGCGACGTTAAGGCTGGGCCGGTATTTTGCAGTCTTTGCGACGCGATCTGCGCGTGCGTATCGCATTTAGTGCGATGCGGCGACCCCTACGAAGGGTTGGTGCCGCAGGCCACGCCCCGCGCCAGGATCTTTTCCACCTCCGGTTTCAGCTTGGGGATGGCCTTGGCGTAAATGGCCTTGTAGGAAGCGCAGAAGTAATCGAGGTCCTCGAAGCGCTTGTAGCGGCCGTGGCGGAGCTTGGGGCAGCCGCCTTTGCAGACATCGTAAAACTCGCAGACCTGGCACTCCGGGTGAGGAACGGTCTTCTTCGCCGCGAAGCTGTAGCGCTGCTGGCGGCGGGAAATCTCGGCGAAGGAATCGACGTTGATGTTCCCCAGCTTCCAGCTTTTCTCCACGAAGAAGTCGCAGGGATAGACGTCGCCGTTGTACTCGACCACGCAATAGCTGTCGCAGGTTTCGTGCATGGTGCAGTTGCCGGGTTTCATGCCCGCCAGCGCTTCGGCTATGTTGTCGAAGAAGCGGATGCGGACCTTCTTGCGGTCGGGCCACCACAGGTCGAACGTCTGGCAAAGGAACCGGCCGTATTCCTCGGGCGTGATCGTGTAGGGCTGCGGCAAACCCAAGCCGTCGAACTCGGCCAACGGGATGTACTGGATGTGCTCGACCCCGAGGCCCCGGAAGAATTTGTATAGCTCGGCGGCGTGCCCCGCGTTGGCCTTGCTGAGCACGCAAAGGATGTTGAATTCGACCTTGTTTTTCTGGAGCAGCTCGATGCCCTGCATGACTTTTTGGAACGTGGGCTTGCGCTGCTTGTTGTAGCGGTACTTGTCGTGCAGCTCCGCGGGGCCGTCCAGGCTCACGCCGAGCAGGAAGTGGTACTCGCGGAAGAGATTACACCAGCGCTCGTCGAGCAGCGTGGCATTGGTTTGCAGCGCGTTGCTCACCAGTTGGCCGTCGCGCCCGCACCGCCGTTGGAGCTCGACCACCCGCTCGAAAAACGCCGCGCCGGCCAGGGTCGGCTCGCCCCCCTGCCAGGCGAAGACGCTCCGCGGATAGGAATAAAACAGGAAGCCGTCGACCAGGCGCTCGAGCGTTTCCTCAGTCATCCGGCGGCCCGGTAATTCCTTATAAGGGTCGGCTTCCCGATCCAGGTAAAAACAGTATTCGCAATCGAGGTTGCAGACTGCCGACGCCGGCTTGATGAGCAAGGAATGGATGCGCGGCGTCGACCCCAGAACCGGAAGCACACTCCCATTCCCCACGCCGCGAGTTTACCACGCGTAGGCCAGGGAGAGGCCGGACGGGGAGAGGAGGGATGGGAGATGGGGGTTGGGGGAGAGGGAGAGAGGGTGAGAGCGGGAGAGGGAGTGAGTAGAGATCCCGAGAGGGGAAAAGAGAGACGTGGTAGGAGAGACGCCCGGGGACGGGCCGACGCC
>JBGOUJ010000164.1:0-12729 GCA_041477005.1 Terriglobia bacterium
CGCCCGCCGTCGTTGGTATGGTAGCCTTGGTAGAATAAAGGTAGAAGTATTGCCGTGGCCCTGGCCAACGAGACCAAGACCGAGGCCATCCGCAAAGCGCTGCTGGACAGAAAATCGCGCCTGCAGGCAGCAGTGGGGCGCCCCGGGCGGAAGGCCCAGTTGCTGGACTACCTGGGACGCAGCGTGTGGCCCAAGGTCCCGCCGGGTGTGCTCGGCCGCCTGAGCCGCAAGGAGGAGGACGCCATCCTCGGCTACGGGCCGCAAGGGCACTTTCGCCCGCCGGCGGCCGCCCCGAGAATCGAAACCACAGAGGAACACGGATGAACACGGATAAAACCGCTCGCTTTCGATCTGTGTTTATCTGTGTTCATCTGTGGTTCCAGTTTGTTTTCTTTCTACATCTTCAACCGGCAAACGACGCCTACATCGTCACAGTACCACATCATCCCTTCCCAGATGGTCATGCCGTGCGGCAACGGGTCTGCATCCGCCAGTTGAATCTTCTCGACAATCTCGCCGCTATCCGGGTCGTGCTTGAAGAACGCGTTCCAATTGGAGTCGGTGCACCATAGGTACTTGCCCTCCCAACCGATTCCATGCGGCCGGTTGCCGGCCGTGTCAAACTTCTTCTGGACGATCCAGGTTTTGGGATCGAGGCAAAAGATCATCCGCGCCGGAGGCACCGCCATCCAGAGTTTACCGTCCCTCCACTCCTGGCCGTGCGCGCCCGTCCCCAAGGCCCGGCCCCCCAGCAATTGTCCCGCCTGGAATCCTCCAACCCGGCTCGGGTCCGGGCTCTGCCCCTGACCCTGCTGCGCCGCTGCCTTCTTCTTCGCCTGCGGCTGTCGCGGCGCGAGTGGGCTGCTGCGGCCCGGCGGATCTCCGGCCATCTGATAAATCACTCCCGCTCCGGGCGTGAAGTATTTCTGGATGGTCTTGCCGGTCATGGCATCGCAATGAACGATCTCACGGCTGTAGGTCGAGCCGATCCACAGTGTTCCGTTTTCGTGCGTGATGCCACTGGACCTGTCAGTCTCCGTTTCGAATGAGCGCAGGACCTTACCGCCCTCGTAACTCACCAGGTACGCCTTGTTGCCTTCGCCCTGATCGATGATCCACAATCCCTGGTTGGTCGCCTGCAATCCGTTCGGTTTCGAGCCGGCCGGCGACTTGAAAACGATTTCTACTTTCCCTGCCTGGCGGGTCTTGACCGCGCCGATGGATGGCGCCGCGCCGCTAGCCGGCGCCGCACCCACGGCCGGCGCCACAGCCGCGAGCTTGACAAAGTCTCTACGTCTCATCATCCAGCCCATGATAGAGGATCGCTTGGATAAGTCAAGGAGAGGCCGGATAGTTTATCAAAACTTCCTAGTAGTACTAGCCGCCGGTGCGTTGTCACATCACGAATCCGGCGTTCGCGACGGTTTTGCAGCGCCGCTGGCGGCGGGATAGACGAGAATTGGCTCCTTCCTGGGCCACCCGGAAGGGAACGGGAATGAAAATCGGAATACGAACTTCCCAACGGAAACAGTCTGGAGTATACTAACTGCTGCCGAGCAGTAGAAGATGGTCGTCATGGCTAAAGAGCGAGTGCCGGTGTACGATGCCAACCCCGCGGAGGCGGGGAGGCACTTCCGAACGAGGTGAACCGAGATGGGAAAACCTTTTGACTACGCGGCGGAAAGGTACGAGAATTGGCGCGACTCCGGCGGGGGACCCAAGCAGGGTGTTTCCCCGCTTATCTTTGTAGGTCTGCTGCTGGCCGCGGTGCTGGGCGCCTTTCTCCTTTGGCGAACCCCCGATCGTGTGTCCGACGGGTTCGACCGTGTGCTGGGGCTTGAAAACAAACAGCCGCTGCCGGCTCCGGCTGCCAAAGAGAAAGAGGAGGATGCTGACGACAAGAAGGCCGAGAAAGCCCCTCGCGCAAAGAACGGGCACGCGCGCAAGACAGTCGCGGCGATTGAGCAGGCCCCTCCCTTGCAGCCCCTGCAGCACGCCATCGAGCCGCCCCTGCCCCTGCCCGCGGCCCCGGGTGTCAAGCGGCCGGAACCGGTTCTGCCGCCGCCCTTTCCCACCGCCAATGACATTCAGGTCGGCCTGGACAGGACTACACTGCTGACCACCTTCGGCCCGCCCACCCTCAAGACGACGACTATGGATCGGCAGCGGCTCTCAGAAGCATTCGTATACTTGAGCCGCAATCGCAACACCGCTACTTTCGTCCTTTTGCGGGAAGGCCGGGTCGTTTCCATAAACACATCAACCTACTGAAGACGCCAGGCGGATGCCCTTCCCAGGTAGCCGCCGTCTGAAGTCGCACCGGCGCCGACCTTCCAGTCACCGCTCCGCCGATCGCGGCGTCACATCAGGTAGCCGCCGTTCGAGGGACCGGCCGGTGACCCTGTCTCCTGCCGCATCTGTTTGAGCTTGCGGTAGAGAGTTGTCTTTCCGATACCCAGCAGCCGCGCCGCCCGAACCTTGTCGCCGGCGGCCAGCTCGAGCGCCCGCCGGATCGTGCGCCGCTCGACTTGCTTCAGGTTGACCGCTTCCGGCCGGGCGCCGGGCGCGGGTGTCCTGTTTTTCCCGTGGAAGCGCCGGGGCAGATGTTGCGGATAGATGATATTGCCGCTGGCCCAGGCGATGGCGGACTCGATCGAGTTCTTCAGCTCGCGGACGTTGCCGGGCCAGGGGTAGCCGACGAGCGCCTCAATGGCGGCATCGGAGATCGCCATCGGTTGGCCCAGCACCAGGTGGCGCGAGGCGAAGTGGCGGGCGAGAAGCGGAACATCCTGCGGGCGCTGGCGCAGAGGCGCGATCTCGATCCCGAGGACGTTGAGGCGATAGTAGAGGTCGAGGCGAAATTGGTCGGCGGTGACGAGGCTCTCGAGCTCCTTGCTGGTGGCCGAGATCACACGAACGTCGACCGGGGTGCTGCGCGGGCTGCCCAGCCGGCGCACCTCGCTTTCCTCGAGGAGCCGCAGCAGCTTGGGCTGCATGTTGAGCGGCAGCTCCCCAATCTCGTCCAGAAACAGAGTTCCTTCCTGGGCGGCCTCGACCAGACCGGAGCGGTCGGAGCTCGCTCCCGTGTAGGCGCCGCGAGCCACGCCGTAGAGCTCGCTCTCGATCAGCGTTGGCGCCAGGCAGGCGCAGTCCACGGTGACGAATGGTTTGCCCCGGCGGTTGCTGAGGGCGTGGATGGCATGGGCGACCAAGCCTTTGCCCGTGCCCGTCTCGCCCAGCACCAGAACCGGGCAGTTCCGCCTCGACGCGCGCAGCATTTCGTCGTAGATGCGCAGCATCTCCGGCGACTCGCCGACCAGGCCGGCATAGTGGATGCTCTGCTTGGCGTGCAAGCGTTCGAACTGGCCGATGCGCACGAAGCGAATCCGCTGCTCGATGGATTCGAGCACGGCGGCCATATCGGTGGAGGCCGCGCGGTCCAGCACGTCCTGGCAGCCGGCGTGCATCAATGCGACCAGCGATCGCATCGGAGGCGGTTGCTCGAGGAACAGGAAAAACTGGGCGCGAGGCCGCAAGCTCTTCCACAGCCGGACCTGCAGGGGGAGCTGCTCGGTGGGGGCCGCGGCGAAGATCAAAACACCGTCTACATCGGATTGCTTGAGCCGGCCTTCGACCTCGCCCCAGGCAGCCCTGTGGACGGAGAAGCGGCCCGCCGTGAGCGATTCGGGCAGCGCCGGCGGCCCGCTCTCGGCCACCAGCAGAAGGGCAAAGGGACCGGTCATCTTAGTGCTCTCACCAGATCAGTGCTCTCACCAGATCAGTGCTCTCACCAGATCAGTGCTCCCGGCTGACCGTGCCGCGGATTCGACAGATCGGCAAGGCTTGACCCGGCCTTCCCGAGCCGGGGCTCCCGCAAGGGCGGTGCCCTCGGTGGCCGATGATGGTATGCTGCCGGATGTATGAAAAAGCGATCGCGACGACAATTCCTGCAGACCGCTGCCGCCGCGCCGGCCGCCCTTCGAGCGGTCCCCGCTGCCGCCGCGGGCATCCCCCTGTCGCTGATGTTGTGGACTTTGAAGGGCACCTTCGATGAGCGGCTGGAGGCGGCGGCCAAAGCTGGCATCGGCTCGGCGCAACTGGTGAATGAATGGGTTCCCTGGAGCGATAGCGAGATCGACCGCGTTAACAAGCTGGGGCGCTCACTCGGCGTGGGTTTCGATGCGATGCTCGGGCAGGAGGACTGGAAGCGCCGCCCGGTGTCGCTCGTGGACCCGGCCCACCGGAACGGCTTTCTAGCCGATCTGCGTCGCGCTTTTGTGGTGGCGAAGAAGCTGGCCTGCCCGCGCCTGATCGTCATGAGCGGAGACGACCGCCCCGGGGCGCCGCACGCCCAGCAGTACGCCAGCATCGTGGAAGGCCTCAAGCGGGGCGGGGAACTGGCCGCGCGCGAAAACCTGACCCTGATCATCGAGCCGCTCAATTCCCTGGTGAACCACCCGGGGTATTTTCTAACCTCGGCGGTGGAGGGGCTGAAGGCCGTGAGGGAGGTCGATAATCCCCACGTGAAGCTGCTGTTTGACATCTACCACGAGCAAGTGCAAGAGGGGAACATCATCGACACGCTCCGCAAGAACGTCGAGCACATCGCCGTCTTCCACGTCGCCGACTGCCCCGGCCGCCACGATCCCGGCACGGGCGAATTGAACTACTCCAACATTTACCGGGCCATCGCCAAGACCGGCTTCCAGGGACACATCGCTATGGAGTACTTGCCGGTAGGCGAGCAGGTCCCGAGCCTGACGCAAGCGGTCGGCGACCTGCGCAAGGCCGTGGGGTAAGCCTCCGGCTTGCCCGGACAAGCCAAGAGCGGATCCCATATAGCAATCGGCGGAGTGAGGGTGGGACTGTAGCGCTGGTGATCTGGCTGCTGCCACGAGCCGCGCGCCCATACAGCAATCGGCAGTGAGGGTGGGCTGGAGCGGATCGTCGTGTCGAGCACGCTCTCCCGGTGCCAACTTCACGGCGCCGCCGTGGGGTTGTTCTTCGCGCTGGGCCGATCTCACCCAGCCGCTGGGAGGTGTCCTATTCTCACGATTCCGGATGCCGCGCAGCAGGATGCGGCGCTGCGCTCGCAACGGCGCGTGAATTGGCTGCTCCCGTTGCTGCTGATGCTTTGTGTCGCGCGGTTGTGGCTGATGCCGCTACCGTCGAGTTTCTGGCTCGACGAGATGGGCACTGTCTTTGTTGTCCGCTACGGCTCGACTCATCCCTCCCTGGCCGACGTCGCCCCGCAGGCCTGGAAGTCCCTCTACTATTACCTGCCCCGCGTCGCCGAAGCGTTGTTCGGCTTCTCCGAGATCGCCTACCGCCTGCCTTCCATTCTGGCCATGGCCGTAGCCGTGTTTCTGGTCGCCCGCCTGGCGGCTCGGCTGATTGATCCGCAAGCGGCCTGGTTTGCGGCTTTTGCCTGCTTCGCTCTCGGCGGCATCAATTATCATGCGGCGGATGCCCACCCTTACGCTTTAGGCATCGCGGTGGCGGCCGCGAGCTTGTGGCTCCTGGTCCGGTGGCTCGATTCCGCGAGCTGGGCCGATTCGCTGCTCTTCGTGGTTTTCGCGGCGCTGCTCTGGCGGGTTCATCTTCTGTTCTGGCCTCTTTACCTCGTCTTTGCTCTTTATGCGGTGGCGCGTCTGGCGCGCGGTGAGACCCGGGTCGGCTGGCTGCGGGCCGGCGCCGTCTTCGCCCTGCTGGGGATTGCCCTCGCTCCCGTGCTCGTGGACGCACTCGCGCTGTATCGCGAAGCCCGGGCGCACGTGGCCGCGCCGCTTCCTTCCCTGCGGGACCTGGCGGGTTCGCTGAAATTACCGCTCCTGGCCGTTTCGGGTGTTGGTGCCTGGCTTTGGAGCCGCCGGTTCGGCTCCTCGCCGGATCGAGCACTGCCTTCGTGGGCTTCGCTCACCCTGATCGCCGGCTGGTGGTTGTGCCATCCATTCGGCTTGTTCGCCTTTTCCCGGCTTACCGGCAACAGCGTTTTCGTACCTCGTTACCTTTCTCTGTCGCTGCCTGGAGCGGCGCTGGCCGCCACCGTGGCGGCCGCCTGGTACCTTCCGGCCGCGCACTGGAAGCCGCTGTCGGCGATGCTGGCGGTCGGGGTGTTGCTGTGGCTGGGGCAGTGGCGCCATCCCTGGCCACTGCACCACAACTCGGACTGGCGAGCGGCCGCGCGCGAGGTCAACGAGCTGGTGCGCGGAGCCGAAACTGCCGTGATCTGCCCAAGTCCTTTTGTGGAAGCGGCGCCACCTGCCTGGCGGCACGACTATCCGCTTCCGGGGTTCCTATATGCCCATCTGGCGGCCTATCCGATTTCCGGGAAAGTCTACCTTTTTCCTTTCCGAATTTCGCCGGAAGCGAACCAGTACGCCGTAACGCTGTCCCAAAAGACCATTTCGGTTTCGGACCGCTTCGTTCTCTACGGATGGGAGCCGCAGGTTCACTTCTGGCGGGACTGGTTTGCCGGGCGGCCCGAACTGGCGGGCTGGCGCCAGAAGCGCCTGGGTCCGTTTGCGGACGTGGACGTAGTGGTCTTCGAGAGGGACCGGTAGGACGCTCACAATTCGCCCGGCGAAGAATGAAAGGGATCCGGTTCCGGGGGCCCCTGAGCCGGCTCGGGGCTTTCAATGTCCAGGTTGATCACGATAGGGTCCTGTCCACTCCGCACGACAACTGCCTCGCACGGCTCGTCGCGTCTGGCGTTGATTTCCTGGTGTGGAACAAAAGGCGGCACATAGATGAAGTCGCCGGGACCCGCCTCCGCAACGAACTCCAGCCGGTCCCCCCAGCGAAACCGTGCACGTCCTCGAACAATATAGAGCACCGTCTCCAGTTCCCCGTGATGATGTGGCCCTGTCTTGGCGTCGGGCTGTACCACGACGGTGCCCGCCCACAGCTTCTGCGCCCCGGTTCGAGCGCGCGTAATCGCCGCGGCGCGCGTCATGCCGGGCGTCTGTGGGGTATTCTTATCGAGCTCTCCCGATCGGATGATCCTGATGCCGTGGTGTTCCCAGTCGGACTTTTCCCCCGCCTTCGTTTCGCCCATACTCTGGTTCTACTATAATGCTGCGCCTCCCCGCTACTCCGACAGGTTTCCGATGACACGTGGCGCAGGAGACATTCGCAGGGGACAGATTGGGCCGTGCTCGTTGAAAAGGAAGCAGACAGGAAGCGGAGAGTCCTGACGCGGCGCATTACGAGTTTTCGCAAGGTGGGGAAACTTTACAGACGGAGCGAAGAGACTCACCGCTTGCGGCTTTACCAGGGTTCCGAGCTGGTCGACGCGCTCCGTCGTGTTGGTTTCCACGCACGGATGAAATGGAGCAGGCCGTAGCCCGCTCGCTCCGCACCCGGCGCCTGACCAACCTCCTGCTGGCCGCCTTCGCCGCGAGCGCGCTGCTGCTGGCCGCGTTGGGCATTTACGGCGTGGTGTCCCTGACCGTGAGCGGCCGCATTCACGAGTTCGGTATCCGCCTGGCGCTCGGGGCGCAGGCCGGCGATATTTTTCGGTTGGTGGTCGGCCAAGGGCTGCTGCTGGCGCTGACCGGCGTAACGATCGGGCTGGCGAGCGCCTCTTGGCTGACGCGCTTCCTGGGGAGTTCTGTATAGCAACCTCCGGATCTTGCCTCATTTCCGAGGGGCGTTCGCGAGGGGCCGGGGTTCGGCCGCTTCGCCCCTACATGAGGTAACGCGAAAAAAGGCGCCACTCGGGATCAAGTAATTCCGGGACGTCCGAGTTTTTGGAGGGGCCGGCGACACGGCCGCGCCGGTTCGGGTATACTGCCGACATGCCAGAACTGAACTGCTCGCGCCGAGACTGGGGCCGGCTCCTTGCCGCCCTGGTGACAGCCAGAGCCGCGGCCCAAAACGCGGCTTTGCCATCGAAAACCTATCGCTTTGAGGACCTTCCGGTCCGCTCCAACGGGCCGAACCGCTCGCGGGCCATCCTGCAGGGCCAAACGCACGTAGGATCTAACGTCGAGCTGCACATGACCGAGCTGGCTCCCGGTGAAGCGCCGCATCCGCCGCATCACCACGTGCACGAAGAAATGGTCCTGATCCAAGAGGGGTCGCTCGAAGTGACCATCACCGGACGCAGCGCCAAGCTGGGGCCGGGTTCCGCGGCGTATGTCGCCTCCAACGAAGAACACGGCTGGCGCAACGTAGGTACGACTCGCGCGCGATACTTCGTCCTCGCGCTGGGCCAGGACGGCTGAGTTTAGGGACACTGCGGCGGAAGAAGGAGCCGGAAGCCAGACGAGAAGGGGATCACGGCCCTCCTGACTTCTGCTTCTTTCTTCCGTGATGTCGAAGGCGGGGATCTGGGTCTTCTAAATTTAGTGCAACGCCGGCTTCCCAGACGGTCCGTGGCAATTCGTTAGATCGCAGCGGCTGCGTCCTTCGAGGCGCTTCCTTCCTTGTAGAGCCATGCGCCGAGGAGCGTTGCCACGATCACCTCGACCAACCCTACTGCAAGGCCAATGACCATGAGACGAACCGGGAAAAGCTTCAGTACAAGCGGTGTGACTGAAGCCAGCAGATAACCAAGGCCCCAGACCGCTGAGCCTGCGCATGCCGCGGTCTTTGGCCCGGGGCCGTACCGGGGGCGTATCCCGGCGTAGAGCCAGACCGCGAAGATGCCGACCAGGAACCCCCACACGTTGAACATCATGATCTCGACTCCGCCCATCTGTTTGCCCAACGCCGTCGCGGCGGCTTCCCAGTCCTTCGCCAGGACCACGCCGTTCAAAACGAACTCAAACACGTTGATCACCACGCCGGCCGCGAGGCCGCCGAGGACCACCCGAGTCCAATTGATTGTGCCCATAGCTCTCCTCCGTCAAACGAGTGACTCGATTCTATTCCCCATGCCGGTGCGGCGCAAGGGGTAAGTGCTAAACAGCTTCGATTCCCATATGGAGACACGGAGGATCAGATTTGTCGTGCTTGTGCCGCCCGACTCAGGCAGGACGGCGACCGAGCGAATCCCAAGAAACATGCCTTAATGAGGTTCGCACAATACAGTGACGGGTGCGCCGGCGTGGCGCACGCACTTGCGTGCCGCGTCGAGACTCGTCTCGACGCCCGGTGGCCCGCAGGACAAGGGTCGAGACGAGTCTCGACCCGGCAGGCTGAAGCCCACGCCACGTCATCAGCCTCGAAGCCTCTGTCACCGTATTGTGCGAGACGTGATAAAAGCCCGATTAGCCACTGGCCCTCTGGGTGCTACTTTCTCACGTTGTTCAGGATGTGCTCTTGCACTGCCGAGCGGACAATCCCTTGCGCGATGATCGCGACGAAGTGCCCCCCGGTGTCGAAACGTAGCAGCCGTGCACATGGAATGGTGGAGAAAGCAAAGGCGGCGTTATGGTAAAGCTGCAGCGTGTCGTCTTCGGAGTGGACTATCAGTGTCGGTGCTCGGATCGCGGCGATCCTATCACCAGGCAGTGCACCCGTGTTATCGAGAACCGTACCTCTGTATCGGAGCGAAGCCGGGTTCATATAGTCTATGAAGTGTTCAATCCAATCCCGTTGCCTGGAACTGAGACTTGCGATGACAGCTTCATTGGCGCCCATAAGCTTCATGAACTGCTTTTTGAACAGCTTGGCCATGATCCAGTAGCGAAAGTCTTTCTTGAAGATGCCGACGAGCACCTTGCCTTTCCTGTGCGCCCGCATCTGGTCTTCCGTGGATGCCCGCGTGACGCCGCAGGAGAGGAGAGCAAGAGAGGACACCCGTTCGGGGTACAGAAGCGCGAAAAGAAGACCCGAAGGCCCACCGTGAGAGAGGGCGAGAACTGCGACTCGCTGAACCCCCAGATGGTCGAGGAGACGTGCGTAAGCATGAGCCTGGTCGTCGAAGGTTGCCCCGGCCCGGAAGCCCGACCGCAGATAGCCAAAGCGTGAAGGGGCGATCCAGTGGAACCGTTCGTCCAGTACGGCCTGCGCTATGAGTTCGCCCTGATCGTAGCCCCCGCCACTCGCGTGGATTACCAAGACATCGGGTCCCACACCGCCTTCGATGTACTCAATGTCACCATAGGGAGACGGTGCAATGACACTCTTCCCGCGGACGCGCTCGCGAGCCGCGCGGATACACGAACGATACTCCGCCCACGCGATAGCTACCGATGCGATCAGCGCTATCGCAAGCAGGCCTGATATGGAAGTCAACATCGGATTGGGCGGCCTTCGTCAGGGCTTGGGCGCTCGACCCGTCCGGAGCGACTGGTCCCGGCTTCGGACCCTTACCTGGAACGGTCCGAGCGTCCCGGTCCGGACGGGGAGCTACCGGCCCAGCTCCACGCCCTTGGTCGTAATGAAATACTTGACCAGCATGTTCGGCTTCTCCCAGGCGGGCATCGTTTGGGGCGCTTTCAAATATTCGGAGAAGCGGTTGGTCACCTGGGCGAAATGCGCCTCGTGCCCCACGCGGTAACGCTCGGGGATCACGATGTGAGCCTCCCCGGCGGATTCCTGAATGGCGACGCCCGGATAGAGCTTCTGCAGCGCCTCGACCTTCCGTTGCAGTGCGGCGAACACGCCGGCCTTGTGGGAAGCCGAGCTCGGCGCGACATACAACTCCGGAATGTACTGCTGCAGCTTACCCTGCCGGATCTCGACGCGGGCCTTGGAGCCGCGGAAGACGGCCTCGTAGGTGTCACCGGCTCCCTCGGGCGCCTCCCAGTTCCAGAGGATATCGAGTTTGACGTGGGAGCCGCGGACCGTGTAGTGGACGAAGTTGTTGCAGTTGTATTCGAGCCTCCCGTCCTTCACGTGCCCGGCCAGTGATGGCGGGAACTCGCGCTCGCCGGTGACGCGCTCGAAGTCGGCCTTGGGAATCACGGTCGGCCAGTGCCTCGCGCCCAGAACGCGAACGGCCGTCCGGTAGTCCAGCTTCTGCTCCGGGAATGCCGTCCATTGGACCAGGTCCACGACGTGTGTCCCGACGTCGGCCAGGCCCTCGCCGGTTTCATCCACGTCGAAGAACCAGGCCGGACGCCGCAGCGGCGCGCCGGCCACCAGCTTCATCAGGTGGTGGACGCTTTTCGCTGCGATGGCGGGTTCCGCCTCGGAGCCCGGCGCGAGCTTGCCGAAAACGCCCTCCTCGTTGACGAGTTCTCGCACCAGGATGGACGTGATCTCGTAGCGCTCGGTCATTATGTCGTAGGTGACCAGGCCCTTCTTCTCGGCCTCATCTAGAACGCGCTCCAGCTTCGGCATGTCGGCGGAAGTAATGATCCAGGGCTTGTCGGCCAGCGCGTGCAGGCCGGCTTCGACCGATGCCTGGAGGCGGTCGATTTTCGGCCGGTTGCGGCCCGTCAGGATGACCACATTGCCCGGACGCTCCCGCAGCATACGCTCGAAAAAGTCCGGGCCGGTATGAAGCTCCACCTGCCAGGCCGTGGGATTTTCCCGGCGCGTGTTGAACAGGGCGATCCGGTTCAGATAATCGAGCACGTCCGGGCCGAGGGGCGCGTAAACGGAGACGCGCGGCGACAGCCACGGGTACATTTCCTTCTGGACCAGCGTGGCGTGGAAATGCCCGGGATCGAGCACAATCAGCCTGGCTTCTTTCATGGGGCCATCTCCGCTCAGGCGTAAACCTGGACAGATCACGAGGAAAACAAGTGCACTGAAGACCGTACAGCGGCGCATGGAGCTTCCATTCTATCCAACATTTCGATCTCAGATGCCCCGGTCTCGCCCGCTCTGTGGGGATAGGGGCCGCGCACGCGAGTACTCCCACCGTTTATCCATGGGGCTGCCATCTACAGCGACCAAAACTATCGCGGGTTATAATGACCACGGTGTCCATGAGTCTCACGATGCGAGTCTTCCGCGTTCTTTTTGTGGTTCTAGCCACTGGCGCAGTATCGGCCCAGCAGCATGACTATACGCCTGCCGACGTCGAGCAGGGCGCCCGGCTTTACACCCTGCACTGCGCCGCCTGCCACGGTCCGGACGGCGACATGATTCCCAGCGTCGACTTGCGCCGCGGGCAGTTCCGCCGGGGCTCGTCCGACGACGAACTGATCCGCACCATCACCCGGGGCATTCCAGGTACCCCGATGCCGCCGACCAGCTTTCCGGGTCCGCAGGTCTTATTCGTAGTTGCGTACATCCGCTCGCTGCACGACTTCCCGAGCCAGACCTCAGCCGGGGGCGACCCCGCGCGCGGCCGGGCTTGGTTCGAGGGCAAGGGCGCCTGCCTCACCTGCCACCGCGTCAAAGACAAAGGCTCCCGGGTCGGCCCCGACCTGAGCGACATCGGCGCCATCCGCCGCGCCGCGGCCCTGGAGCGCTCCATCCTCAACCCCAACGACTCCATCCTGCCGCAGCACCGGTTTATCCGCGCGGTCACCCGCGACGGCGTCACCATCACCGGCCGGCGCCTCAACGAGGACACCCACACGCTGCAGCTCATTGACAGCAACGAGCGTCTCGTTTCCGTCTCCAAGGCTGACCTGCGCGAGTACGGCACGCTTCAGACCTCGCCCATGCCTTCCTACCAGGGCAAGCTCAGCTCACAGGAGCTCGCCGACATCGTCAGCTACCTGGTTTCGTTGAAAGGCTCCGATACCCCATGACCCCGCGTGCGCTCTTTCTTCTCCTCGCCATAACCGGCGCCGGCTCGGCCCAGGTTACTTTCGAGCGACTCCTGGGCGCCGGCCAGGAATCTCAGAACTGGCTCACCTACTCGGGAACCTACCACAG
>JBGOUJ010000165.1:0-12666 GCA_041477005.1 Terriglobia bacterium
CGAGGAGGGCGGCTCGCTGACGATCATCGCCACGGCGCTGATCGACACCGGCAGCCGCATGGACGACGTGATCTTCGAGGAATTCAAGGGCACCGGCAACATGGAAATCCACCTGGACCGGAAGCTGGTCGACAAGCGCATCTTCCCGGCGATCGACGTAAACAAGAGCGGGACGCGGAAGGAAGAGCTGCTGCTGTCGAAGGAGGAGCTCAGCCGGATGTGGGTCCTGCGCAAGGTGCTCAGCCCGCTCTCCAGCGTCGAGACCATGGAGCTGCTGCTCGACAAAATCAGCAAGACCCCGTCAAACGCCGATTTCCTGCGATCCATGAGCGGGTGAGCCCGGTAGGGTAAGCCGGTAGGGTAAGATGGATCTTTGCCTCAGATCCTTTGCCCGGCTGCCCCTGGATGAGCCCCCTCCGGAAGTCGCTTCGTTACATCCTGCCGCCTGTCGTTTCCGTCCTGGTGGCGCTTGGGCTGGCTGAGTCTATCATCCGCTTTACTCCGTTCGGCCGGCCGAAGCTGGACCTGACCCCGTTCTTCCAATATCATCCTACCCTCGGCTGGACGAACCGCCCCCTCGTCCAGGGCCCCATTTACGACTGGGAGTACGTTACCCATCTTCAATACAATTCGCACGGGATGCGGGGTCCCGAACGGCCGTACGCCAAGCCGCCCGGCGCGTACCGGATTCTGGTCCTGGGGGACTCCTTCGTCGATGCCTTTATGGTCGCGGCCGAAGATCGCGCCACGGAGGTGCTCGAGAAGTCGCTCAACGCCGGCCATCCGCCCCGGCGCGTCGAAGTCCTCGCCATGGGCGTGGTCGGCTACAGCACCGACCAGGAGCTGCTGTGGCTGGAAGAAGAGGGAAGCAAGTTTGCGCCGGACCTCGTCATTCTGATGTTTTTCGATAACGATATTTACGGCAATGGCCTGCCGTTTTTCTTTGGCGCCAAGCCGCAGTTCCTCTGGGACGGCCGGAGGCTCGCGCTGCACAATGTGCCTGTACACGGGGTTCCCGCCGGCCACCAACCCCATCAGACCGCCCGATGGAATCTCTCCTCCCGGTTCCCGGCCTTTCATCGCTGGGCCGAAGCGCACTCCCGGCTATACCGGCTCCTGATCGTCGATCTGGCAGGCTTGACGCCCCTGCCTCCGTACTCTCCCATTTACCAAAAGCCCGAGACACCCCAGGTCCGCTCGGCGTGGGACGTCACTCGCGCTTTGCTCGCGCGGATGAAACGGGACGTTAGCGACCAGCACGGCCGCTTTCTCGTCTTCTACATCCCGCGGCGGGAGGATGTCTATCGCGAGGACTGGGCGGCCCTGGAAGCGAAGCTTGGACTCCGGCCCGAGGAGTGGGACATGCGCGGGGTGACCACGCGCTTTCTGGCCATATGCGAGCAGGAGTCTCTGCATTGTCTGGATCCCACGGCCCGGTTCGTTGAGGCGGCCCGAAGCGCGAGCCGAAAGAACCAGCGCCTCTACAACAAATACGATGCGCATTGGAACGCCAACGGCCACCGCCTGGCGGCGGAGATTCTGGCCGAGGAGATTCGGCCCGGGTTGATTTCCTCGGCAAAGCCTGTTCAGGCGGCCTTGGCCAGGTGACCCAGGCTCGCCCGCAGGTGTGAATACGCTCGAAATAGAAGGGACTTGACGGCCGATTCCGAGCAGCCGAGGGTCCGGGCGATCTGTGAGTACCCCAGGTCGTGATACTTGTGCATGAGGACGGCGGCCCGCTGTTTTTCCGGAAGGCGCTGCACGGCGCGGCGGATTTCGGCGGCGGTCACCCGGCGGATCAGGGTCTGCTCGATGGAGGGTTTCCGGTCGGGCCACTGGCGCCCGCCCCCTTCCCGCTGGTCGCCTTCGAGACTTTCGCGGCCGAACTCCCTCCGGTAGTCGCGTCGCCAGTTGAGCGCCTGTCGCGTGGCGATGCAGAACAGCCACGCGGAAAACTTGGCCGTCGGCTGGTAGGTGGGCCGGGCGCGATAGACCCGGAGAAAAACTTCCTGGGCGAGCTCCTCGGCCACGGCCTGGTTCTCGACCATCCGGTATAGAAACCGGTTCACGGGGCCGCGATAGCGGTCGAGCAGCAGGGAGAAGCTGGCCTCGTCACCGGCCTGCACCCGGAGCATCAGGTCGGTGTCGAGCGGTGCGATCGCAAGGGCAGCCATATTGGTTTCATGTCTGGGCCGCGGCCGTGAGGTAGCGGTCGGCGGCCCAGGCGGAATCGGTACAAATCCAGGATAGGCCGGATGGGCCGGACGAAGGTTAAGAGCAGGAAAAATGATTGTTAAGGATGTAAATACGTGTTTCCATTATTCACGAGCGACCAAGGCCCGCTGATGCCAGCCAAGGTGCCGTGTATTAGTCGACACTTCGCCGCCTGGTCTTGTAGCTACCCTTGGGAAGGATCTGCCAGGCAGGAGTGGAGCCCCGGCCGCGCGCGCCTCGACTGCCGCGTGCGACCGGGGCCTTGGCCGGTCAGAAGAGGAACTTCAAAGCAAACTGGATCTGCCGCGACGTCCCCGCCGTGGTCAGCTCACCCGGATTCGTCCCGTCGTACGTGGTGCTGAGGCCGTTGAAGTTCGGGTGGTTGATCATGTTGAAGAACTCACTCCGGAACTGGATCTTCGCTCTCTCCGTAACCGAGAAGTTCTTGAAGATGGAGAAATCGATCGCGATGTTCCCCGGGCCGCTGAGGGTATTGCGGCCGACGTTGCCGAACTGCCCGTCCACGGGATTGGTGAACGCGGCCGGGTTGAACCAATGGGCGCGATTTTGTCCGCCGGACGGCGTGATGGGGACCCCCACGACGGCGTTAGGACGGGCGTCGCCGCCCGCATTGGAGAAGTCCGTGCGGGCGTGAATGGTATTCGCCGTCCCGGTCGTGAAGGAGTGGATGCCGACGAATTGCCAGCCGTCGCCGAGCACCTTCGCCACGCCCTTCAGATTTCGTCCGAACGGCATGTCGTAGCTGTAGCTGACCACGAACCGTTGCGCCTGGTCGTAGTCGGAACGGCTCTTTTCGAGCCGGTAGTTATATTCGCTTCGAACGCTGGTGCTGTTGTTGAAGCCGAGCGAGGCCTGCGACTGCTCGTCGATCGACTTGCCGAACGTGTAGGCGCCGAGGAAGCTGAAGTTGTTGGAGAATCGCTTTTCGACCTTAGTTTGCAGCGAGTGGTAGGTCGAGCTGCCGCAGGAGCACCAGTAGGTCAGGTCGTTGCCCAGGAAGGGCCGCGGCCGCCGGGGATCTACGTCGGCGTCGGGGTCGACAGTCGGGCGCGCCTGGTTGGCGTTGCGGAACTCGTACAGCTTCTTCCCCGCCGAGCCGGCATACGACACCTCCCACACCGTGTTGAATCCCAGGTTCTGCTGGATCCCGAAGTTCCAGTGTTGCACGTAGGGATTGCGGAAGTTCGGATCGAGCGAGAACAGCGCCGGCGCCGCCGGATCGCTGAAGGCATTCAGCGGCAGGCCCTTCGAGAGTTGATTCACAACCGGATTCGGCGTCGAGAAGCTGACTGCCGGCCAACTGGACTCGACGTAGAACGGCGGGTTGTTGCCCGGATTCGGGATGCTCAGCGGGCCGGCCTCGTACGAGGAATAGAAGATGCCGAAGCCCGACCGAATTACGGTTTTCTTGGTCAACTGGTAGGCGAAGCCGACACGCGGGCCGAAGTTGTTCCGGTCCTGCGGGACCAACTGGCGCGGCGCGTTGCGGTTAACGGGAATCTGGGGGAAAAAGCTGGCCGGCAGCGCATCCTTCCGCCCGTTGGCGATGTCCAGCGCGCCCGTGGCGATATTGTAGCTCGCCTCGGCGTCCCGCCTCTCTGTCGGCATGGAAATGAACTCGTAGCGCAGGCCGATGTTCAAGGTGAGCTTGCTCGTCAGCTTGATGTCATCCTGCGCGTAGAAAAAGTAGCCCGGCTGCTGGAAGGTGTCGTTGATGAACGAGCTCAACTGGGCGCTGTTCACCCGGCCGAGCGCGAAGTCGGCAAAGGCCATGCCGGTGTTGTTGCGGTCCGCCGAATCACGCGTGAAATTGCCGTTGAAGTTGAGGCGCCCGCGCGGCGTGGGCGGCTGCAAAATGCTGAAGTTCACAATCGGCTTCCACTCCGCCCCGAACTTCATCGTGTGGCGGCCCTTGATCACGGTCACCGTTTCGATGAAGTGGTAGACGTTCTCGAATTCACGAGTCGGCTGGTAGGTCGCACTGCCGAAGTTCGTCAGGCCGCTAACGCCGAAACGCGGCAGGCCGCCGTTGCCGTCGGTGAACGGAATGCCGGGGATGCCGATCGTCGCCGACAGGTTCTCGCCGGAATTGAACTGCAGCCGCTCCGTCCGCAGCCGGGTGTAGCCGGCCCGGAACTCGCTGATCACGCGCGGCGAGAAGATGTGCGTCTCGCTGAAGACCGCCGTGCGCGTGTTGTTCGTCCAATCGCCCGAGGAAAACGCCGCCGCGGAAAGAGGCGGCGGGATCGCTGCCGGCGGCGTCAGCGTCTGGTCCGACATGCTGAACCGCGCAAACAGGCTGTCTTTGTCCGAGACCCTGTGATCGATGCGCACATCGCCCTGGTCGGTATTGTTCGGCTCGACCGGGTTGGAGAGATAGTTGTTCGCCACACCGGATGCTGAAACCGATCCCGGCACGCTGGGCGAAGGCATTAGCGCGATGAGCTTCAGCGACGCCGGATCGAAGCGGCTGGTCGGGATCTGGTTGTTGGGAAACGCCTGGTGGGTGTCCGGGTCCAGCACCTTGTTGAAGCCGGTAAAATTGCCGGTTCGCCACGGCACCGGCGCCAGCGTCGCCAGGAACGTGTGGGCCGTCCGGATCCGGGTTCCCTGGTAGTCGGTGAAGAAGAAGGTCCGGTTCTTGCCGCTGTAGCCCGGCAGTTCCACCGGGCCGCCGACCGCTGCCCCGAACTGGTTCTGCTTGAAGGGAGGGGTCGGCCCGGTGGCCGGGTCGAAGAAATTCTTGGCGTCGAGCTTGCTGTTGCGCAGAAACTCGAAGACGCTCCCGTGGAATCCGTTGGTGCCGGATTTGATCGTCACGTTCATGACCGCCCCGCCCGAGCGGCCGAACTCCGCGCTCATGGAGTTGGTCTGCACCTTGAACTCCGAGATCGCGTCGGGCGAAGGCCCGTAAACGAAGCTGGCTTCGTTGGTCAGGTCCTCCGAAAGGCTGTTGTTGTCGATGCCGTCGAGCAGGTAGTTGTTCTGGTAAGGCCGCACCCCGTTCGCGCTGAACCCGCCCGTGCGCTCATCGCGCGCGCCGGGCGCCGTCGGCAGGGTGCCCGCCGTCAGTACCGCCAGCCGGGTGAAGAAACGGCCGTTCAGCGGCAGATCCACGATCTTCTGGCTCTCCACCACCTGGCCCAGGTAGGACGTGTCGGTCTGCAAGGCCGGCGCCGCCCCCACCACCTCCACCGTCTCGGTGATCTGGCCCACTTCCAGCACCACGTTCACCCCAATACGGTCCTGCACGTTGAGGGTGATGCCCCCGCTGACCGATTTCTTGAAGCCCTGCGCCTCCACGGTCACCGAATAGTGGCCCACCGGCAGAGGCGTCACCACGTAGTTCCCGGAGGAGTCCGTGGTCGTTTTGGTCGTGCTGCCGGTGTCAACGTTGGTGATGGTCACCGAAGCGCCGGGGACAATGGCGCCGGACGTGTCCGTCACCGTGCCGACAATCGACCCGGACGTGGTTTGGGCCGCCACGGGCAGCAACGCCAGGGTAAGAAAGGCAGCCATCTTGATGATGTTCCAGTGTAACCGTTGCATAACGTGTACCTTTCGGGTGAAGCAAATCCTAACCGGATAGCAACAATCTAGCACCCGTTCGAAAGCGATTGCAAGTTAATTCTTTGGTTGTCCTTTCGCCCCGGACCGTCTTGGGCGTGGCGGTTGCTGGCGAGACCGTCCGCGATCCGAAGGGTTGTCGGCGCCTTACGTAAAAGATCAGCCGACGAATTTGTATCCCAGCCCATGAACGGTAAGAATGAATTGCGGATACTTAGAGTTCTCCTCGAGCTTCTGGCGCAGCCAGGCCACGTGAACGTCCACCGTGCGGGTGGTAGGGGTGCTGTCGTAGCCCCAGACCTCATTAAGCAGCTCCTCGCGGGAGAGCGCCGCGCCGCGATGCTCGATGAAGTAACGGAGCAGTTGAAACTCGCGCGCCGAGAGCGTGATCGGCTGGCCCTCGCGGGTCACTTCGGCGCTCCGGAAATCCACCCGCACCGATCCGAATTGATGGGATAAGGCCGAAGGGGTCCGTGTCCGCCGCAGGAGCGCTTCCATGCGCGCCAGCAGCTCGATCATCTGGAACGGCTTGGTCAGATAGTCGTCGGCCCCCAGCTTCAGCCCCAGGACCTTTTCCACCGTCTGGCCGCGGGCGGTGAGCATCAGAATCGGCGTGGTGACGCCGTGCTGGCGCAGGTCCCGGCACACGTCGAACCCGCTCTTGCCGGGCAGCATCACGTCGAGCAGAATCAGATCGAATCCGCCGCCGGCGGCTCGCGCCAGGGCGGAGTTGCCATCGCCCTGGGCCTCTACGGTGTAGCCTTCGTCTTGCAGCCGGTCGGTGAGCGTCAGCACCAATCCCGGCTCGTCTTCGACCAGCAGGATTTTCCGGTTCATGCCATTCGAAACCAGCCATCAGAAAAACAGCCGTCAGCGATCAGCCTTCAGCCATCAGCTATCAGCCTTCAGCGATCAGCCTTCAGCCATCAGCCATCAGCTATCACCCGTCAGCCGTCAGCCAGCAGCGATCAGCCAGCAGCCGTCAGCCATCAGCCGTCAGCCAGCAGCCAGCAGCCGTCAGCCATCAGCCGTCAGCCAGCAGCCAGCAGCCAGCAGCCGTCAGCCAGCAGCCAGCAGCCGTCAGCCGTCAGCCAGCAGCGATCAGCCAGCAGCGATCAGCCCTCAGGTGTCGGGGGTGCTGACGGCTGAAAGCTGACGGCTGATAGCTGACTTTCGGAGGCCGCCGGAAGATGCAGGGTGAAGGCACAGCCCTGGCCGGGAACGCTTTCCACCGTCACCCTTCCGCCCTGGGCCTCCATCACCCGTTTGACCAGGCTGAGACCCAGGCCGGTTCCATGAATCTGGGCGGCGAGGGCCCGCCCGCCCCGATAGAACGGCTCGAAGATGTGGGGCAGATCGTCCGGCTCGATGCCCAGCCCTTTGTCCTCCACGCGGATCTGCACTTCGGGGCCGTTCGCGCCCTGGCCGCTGCGGGCCTGCACGCCCAGCCAGCCGCCGTCCCGGCCGTATTTCAACGCGTTGCTCACGAGGTTTTGGATGCAGTTGGCCAGCGAAGTCGGGTCGGCCATCGCCGGCGGCAAGCCTGGCTCGATCCGCCGGGCCACTTCCACGCCCGCTTCCCGCAGCGCCCGCGAAGAAGTCTCCAGCGCCCCTTCCACCGCGCCGGCCACATCCACCGGCCGCAGCTCGAATTTCTTGCGATCCGCTTGCGGCATGGCGAATCCCAGGATCTGGTCGATCATTTCCGAGAGGCGCCGGCCCTCGGTGTGGATCAGGGAGCCGTATTTCTGGATCTGTGGCCGGCTGTCCACCACCCCATCCGCGAGATTCTCGGCGGCCGAGCAGATCACGGCCAGCGGCGTGCGCAATTCGTGGGAGACGCCCGCCACAAACTCCATCTGCAGCTTCGCCAGCTTCTCGGCCCGCCGGGTGAAGACGGCGATCATGGCGACGCTCGAGCCGAGCAACAGCAAGACGCCGAAGCTGACCGCCAGATTTCGGCGGCGGACCCCGGCTACGGCGTTCTCGAGCGAGCCCGAGCGGTGTTTCACCAGCAGTTGCCATCGCCCGCCGTCGCTGCCGGCGGCATTCCAGGGAGGTGCGAAGCCGCGGCTGCGTCCGGCCAAGCCCCCGTACCGCTGGCCCCGGGGCGGCGGGCCTGTCCTGGGTGGCGGGGTGGCCCCGGGCGAACCGGACGGGGGGGCCGATCTGGGCGGGCCCATCCTGGGCGGTGGGGCTGTCCCACCCGCCGGTCCGCGTTCGGTCGAGAACCGGAAGAAGTCTTGCGGCCTTAACCCCGGAATGTTAGCGGTCGCGTCGGGACTGGAAAGGAGATCCTGGGGCAGGCTCGGCTCGGAACAGTAAATGACACGGTTTGCATCGCTCCTGCTGACGATCGCCACGTGGTAGGCCAGGCCGCCCCCGTCCGCGAAGTACTTGCGGGCCAGCTCCGGGAAAAAGTCGTTCCGCAGAAATTCGACGCTGAGCTCGACGATCGTGCAGCCGGCCAGGGGCGGCCGGCGCCGGCCCCTCGTCGGTGGCGGCGGAGAATCCCGGACGGGAGGAAAACGGTAGACCGGAAGAACCAGAGCGGGAATCTCCGGCGCAAAGCCCGATCCCAACGGCCGCGCGCCCGGTCTCGCTTCGCGAGAGTTGGCGTTGGGCAGGGCCTCCAGGCGGGATCGCAATTCCGCGTAAGCCGGCGGCCAGCCGGCCGGCTCGAGGCGGCCCGCCGACGGGTTCAGGCGCCACAGCCGAAGATCGTCCTCCTCGCCTGCCTCGACGAACGATACGCCGAAGACCAGGTTTGGATACGGCGCCGTGTGCATCCATTGCTGATAGCGATCCGCATATTTTTCCCAGTCCCGGCTCGACAGGGTGGCGGAGTCCATCTGAAAGGCGAGGGCGGCGCGTATCAATTCTTGGCTGAGGTCCTGCCCGAATTGCATGGTCGCCGTGTGCAGATTCGCCTGCATCCGCTCGCGCGCGTCCTGGCTGATCTGGCCGATCCAGCGATATTGCAGCACGGCTAGCAACGGCAACAGCGCGATCAGAGCGACGGCCACCAACATCCACAGCCGGCCTGGCCGGAGGTCCATAGTCGAATTATAGAGCGGGCCGGATGGGCGGTGCGCCGCCGGAGGACGGCGTCGCTAGATTTTACGTTGTCTTAACAATGCGGGCCGGAACACTGCGCGCCCGGATCCCGTGGGCTATAGGAACGGGTTCTGGACGCGCAGGTCGCCGGCCTCGAGCCCGTGCTGGATGTCCTCGGTATAGAGGATCGAGCATCGGGCTTCGAGGGCCGCCGCCAGAATCAGAGAATCGTACCAGGCGAGGCGGTAGCGGCCGCTCAGCCGCAGCGCTTCGGCGTACAATCCCTGCGAGGAATGGACGGCCAGCAGCGGCCGAAATACGATGCTAAGGTACTGCTCCGCTTCGGCAAGAGCCATGGGCGGGGAGACAAAATCCTCAGCACGCTTGGTGGGTTTGAACCTGGCGGCGACATGACCGAGAGCACCTTCCAGGGCCTCATGGAGCAATTTCTCGTACTGCTATGCGGATAAACTGCTGCGCTCACTCAGGCTTTGGAAGGCCCTCTCGACCTCGGTCATCCACGGATCTACTTCGGTGCTCCGTTCACGAGCCTCGTTGATCAGCCGCAGGTTTCGGGCGGTCGTTTCCGCTTCCCACGGCTCACGAGCGCGGGCGAGCGCACCCTCGAGCGCAGCTCTGGCACGCCCCTCGTCTTTCCCGAGAACCGCGAGCTCGACCAGCGTTGCGTAGTCCCAATAATCGGGCTGGCCCGAAGCGATCCGGCGCTCGACAGCGTACCGCACGACGGGAAGAATCTGTTCGCGCCGCTTATCCGGTGGATCGCACAGTTCCATTAATGTCACGGCGTTGATGCCTGGATATGCATCGCGCCAGTCGGCCTCGAAGCCCTTTAGGTACGCCTCGATGGCCTTCCCAAGCAGTCTGGAGGCCGCCTGGTCGCCGCCCTTCGCTGCCTTCTCCCATTCGTCTTTATAAACCCGCCCGAGGATGCCGTAGGTCTCGCTGCTCGGGCCACGCTCTGCAATGAGCTCGGTCAGGATCCGCTCGGCCGACTCGCTGTCTCCCGCCCGATTCAGCGCCAACGCCAGTTGTTCCCGCACCATCACCGTTCTCTGTAGGGGTGGAGACATCTTCCCGTACAGCGACACCATACCTTGCCAGGCTTTGACGGCGCGATACGACAGAAAAAGGTCGATCACGACGCCGGCATCCTGATCTTCGATTATGCCCAGTTCGGATAGCAGACTGTTGAGAGCGGCCACACCTCGCTGCCTCGCTTTCGCCAGCCGCTCCTTCATCCGCGCCGAGTAGCGGACCCGATCGCGAAATGTGTCCGTCTTCGTGTGGTCTAACTCGGGCGCTTTCCAATCCGAAAGGAGCGTGAAGACCGGGCTGTCGGGTATTGCGCTTCGCGCCTCCTCGAGCAGGTCAGCGAGCTTCGCTTGGGTTCGCGTGACATACGCCGGCTTCCCCGATTCGTCCAGCCGGTAAGGCAGGGCACGTAACATGCTGACATCGAACGGAAGGCGCCGGCCTTCGGCGAACAGCAGGATCGTCGTTTGCGGCCGCACTGCGTGACGTATGCCCAGTTCGTAGAAAACGTTGGCGTTGACCGTGCTCAGGTCGGCAACCCGTACTCCGACAGGATCAAACGCTCCAACATCGCCTTGTTAATGATGCCGCCCGTCATCTCCTCATCGGCTCGCAAGGGCTCGAGCTCAGCGTCGCGAATCGCCGGAACGATCAGGTCTGAGTACACAGCATCAAAATCGATCAATGCTCCTGAGGCGTCCGGTTTTGTGCCGAACGGCATGATCACAAAACACAGCGGGCGGGAATCGGATATCATTTCTTGCCCCCTTTCAACCAGGCTTCCACCGGACCAGGGATGTCCTGCTCCGGTTGATCCCAGGAGAACGTATCGGGGATGAAGCCGAGAATGTCCGCGCGGAACTGCTTGAAGTCTTTCTCCAGCAGAAAAAGCACGTCCCTGTTCATCGCCCTCATCCAGCCCCATTCGAGCGCAACATTCGGATTCAGCTCCTGCTTGTAGCGGTTCTCAATGATGGCGACTCCTCGCGCACAGCCCAGCAAATGAATCTCCACATTGTCCCACACGGTCGGGAAATAACGAGGATGGCCGAGAGCAATCCTGGGATAGAAGCCGTTCTGGGTGATGCTGTCCTTCCCGGTGTCGATTACCTTGGTCAATTCGGCATCCAGCGGCTCATTCCCGTCCGGGAACTTCGTGGAAGAGTCAAGAATTATAGAGATGGTGGCCGAGTTGCGCAAACAGGCGGCACATGCAAAGGAACACCAGCCGTTACGATGGCCCACTCGGATTTCGCAAGGAAGGGCCGAAGTCCTCAAAGGCCCCGTCCGTCCGATCGGTGTCCGAAATCTCAGCCGAAGGCTCGGTAAATAAGGAGCGGGTCTCTCTGGTTATGACCTTCTGACCGGCGCGTCCGGATTCCCCGGCCCGAAATACTTCAGCATTACCAGATCCTCGCGGTCGCTGAGGTTCGTGACCGTCCATCTGAAAGGCGAGGGCGGCGCGTATCAATTCTTGAGGCTCCTGCAGGTTCTCCGCCAGCTTTCCGAAACCGAGGAGATCCAGTTCATCTTGGCCACCCATTCGCCTCAAATCCTCCGAGCGGCTCCGCCTGGTTCCATCCTCGTCTGCGAGAAGACCACGGTGGCTCCGTTTCCCACCGGCTCCGCCGCCCTCGATTTACTGGACGGACTCGGCGCTCTCGACCGCATGGAACTGATACCTCTGTTGCAAAACCGGCGCGTCGTGTTCGTCGAGAACCGCGATGATCGCCACCTCATCGAGGTCTTCGCCGGCAAAGAGTTCGGAGATCGTAAGGCCGACGAGATCCTCCGCTCCTGGACGTTCCGTTACAGCTACCAGGAACCGGTTGCCGCCAACGTGCGGGACAAGGCCCGGCAGGTGCGTGATTTGTTGTCCGACCCGAGCCTGACGCCCCTGGGAAATGCAACGCCGACCACCTGCTTGGCCGTTGGGGACCGTGACTACCGGCGCGACGCCGAGATCCGTAAGGCCGTTCGATCGCTCAAACAGGACCAGATCGAACTCTTCATTTGGCGCAGAAACGAAATCGAGAATTACCTCCTCGATCCGGTCGCGCTTCGCCACGCCTTGAGGAATGAGCTTCAACGCCTGGGCCGTAGCGCCGACCTCCGAAGCCTGGCGCCATCTCTCCTCGATGTCTTTCAGCAGGCCGTTGAGGATCAGCGAACATCGGCGGAAGACGCCATGGCCGCTCACATGCACCAGGTCGATCGTCGTCTGGATCTGACCACCGTGCTCGAACAAGCACGGATTTACCTCGCGGATGCCTGGAAGGACGGAATCGGCTGGTGCGATGCCAAGAAGGTACTGGGCGCGCTTCGGCAATGGGCCCAGCGCAACGGCTTGCGCGCACAGGTCTTCTCCGAGCAAAACCTCGTTGCCCACATGGATGCAGTGCCCGCCGATGTGAGCAAGCTCCTGCGAAGGCTTCGGCTGGCCGCCGGCCGGCGGCGGACCCGGCGCAAGTAAGGCCTGGTTATGACCTTCCGACCGGCGCGTCCGGATTCCCCGGCCCGAAATGCTTCAGCATTACCAGATCCTCGCGGTCGCTGAGGTTCGTGACCGTGACCCCGGCCTGGGCGGCCGGGGCGGTGACGAACATCTCGTCGCGGGTCAACTGGCCGTAGCGGATGAGCGACGGGGTCTCGACCACCAGCTTTCCAATCTTGCCCCAGCCCTGTGTCACGATCAGGCCGTAGGCCGCGGCGTCGGTGACGGTGACGCTGTGCCGGGGCCGCACGGTCAGTTCC
>JBGOUJ010000166.1:0-12619 GCA_041477005.1 Terriglobia bacterium
GAATCGGGAGCCGGCAGGAGGTGAATCCCCTCCGGCTTGCAATCTTTCACCAAAAGCGATACAAGAAGAACGAGGATTTTTTCCTGCATCGCGCCGGGGAGGCCGATCCCCGCAGCAAGGAGATCGGAGCCGGTGTCCCGCCGCGTTCTCTACCGCTACTTTTGCCTCTGGAGCATTGCTTTTTGCGTCCTGGCGCCCGGCCGAAGGGAGATCCGCGGCCAGCCTGGAGGGGCGGTTTACTACGTCAGCCTCGCTGGGGATGACCGCAACCCGGGGACGGCGGAGCGGCCGTGGCGCCATGTTGAATGGGCCATGACGCGGCCGCTCCTGCAGGGCGGGGACACCATCCGCATCCGCCAGGGGGTCTACCGGCCCATCGCCGAAGCCGTTCCCAACCGGGACAGCCCGACCGACGATACGCTGATCCGCCCGGTGGCCGGCGGCGAGCGCGACCGCCCGATCACGGTCACGGCCGAGCCGGGGGCGGCGGTCACGCTGAGCGGCCGCTTCCTGGCCGAGCGCTGGCAACCCTTCGGGACAGCCGGTGTGTACTACTACGATTATTCGACGCCGGTGAGCTTTCCCTTCGACCACCCCTTCCAGGTAGTCGAGGACGGCCGGCTGCTGTCCCGCGTGGCGACGCTCGATCAGGTGGACCGGCCGGGCCGCTGCTTTGTCGATACCGGGATCGAGCGCATCTACGTGTGGCCCAGCGGCGGCGGGCCGCCCGCGGCGCACAAGATGGAATACGGCGGGTCAGCGGCGGGGATCGACTTCCTGGGAGGCGCCCGCTACTGGCGGCTGGCCGGCTTCCGGCTGGAGGGATTCAAAACGGCCGGCGTGCTCGTTCGCAGCGGGGCGGGATCGATCGAGCTCGACCACATGGATATCAGTTATGTCGGTGCAGCCCGCCCGGGCGCAGATCCCTCGAGCGGCTACGCCCTGGTCGTCTACGACACCGCCGGCGGCAACTACGTCCACGACTGCAATCTGCACCACACCCTGGCCGAGGCGGTGCACATCTCCCAAACCGGCGCCGGCGGCGATCTCTACCAGAACAACGAAATTCACGAAGCCGGGGGCGCGGAGTGGCTCGCTCCACTCCCGCTCGTCGGGCCGGGATTGATCCTGCGCGGCAGCGGGATCACGGTGCGCGGCAATCGCTTTTGGGGAAACGGCTACCACGGCCTGATCCTGGAGTCGGACCTGCGCGGCTCGGAGGGCCCGGCCGCCCCCAGCCAGAACATCATCGAAGGAAATGTCTTCGCCAGCAACCGCGGCAACGGCCTCTACGGCGACGGCAAGAACGGGGTCACGCCTTCGCGCGCCAACATCATCCGCTTCAACCTGTTCGACAGCAACAACCAGGGCCGCGCCGGCAGCAGCGGGGACGGCGAGATGCGGCTGGCGGGAAACTTCGACGATACGCTCCTCTACAACAACACCTTCTATGGTGACAAGGCGAACGGCGTTCTGATCTACGCCGGCCGGCTGGCGGCGGGCACGGCCCAGGGAGCCGACGCGGTCCCCGACGGGACCCGCCTGGTCAACAACACCACGGTTCACCTCAGCCGGTCGGCGGCGCTCTATCCGCTGCGGGTGATCGACGCGGGGGATCTCACGGCCGACTGCAACAACTGGTTTCGGCCGGCGGGTGGGCCGCTGGTGAGCTGGAACGGACTGGATCTCGCGCAGATCGAGGACTTCCGCCGCCAAACGGCGCAGGAACGGCGAGGCCTGGCGGTCGATCCGCGATTTGTGTGGGCGGAGAACGGCTGTTTCTGGCTACGGGCGGTGTCGCCCCTGATCGGGCGGGGGGCGGCCGATATACGCGGGGACGGCACGGTGTGGGCGGCGCCGCCGGGCGGGGCAGCCCCGGATCTGGGCGCGTTTCCCTACCGGCCGCTGCTGGCGATCTCCACCACGGAGCTGCGCTTTGCGGCGCTCGCGCGCGGCCGGGAGCCCGCCAGGCAGACCATCGAGATCGAGAGCGCCGCTCGAACGCCCCTCGGCTGGACGGCGCGGACCAGCGGGGAAAAATGGCTGCAGCTCTCGGCCACGGCGGGGGACGCGCCGGCCGGGCTCGGCGTTGCGGCGCGCACGGGGGGACTGGCGGCCGGAAGTTACGCGGGGACGGTGCTGGTTGCGCCGGCGATCGAGGGAGAGCCGGCGGTCGCGGTCCGAGTCACCCTGGCCATCGTGCCCGCGCCGCCGCGGAAGAGGGCATCCCCATAACGGGGGGCATCCCCACGTCAGCGCATTCCTTGCCAGCGCTGGACCAGGTTGGCGTCGATCGAGAACAGGTCGAGGATGCGGCCGACCGTGTGGTTCACTATGTCGTCGATGGATTTGGGGCGGTTGTAAAAGGCGGGGACCGGCGGAGCCAGGATCGCGCCCATTTCGGCGCAGGCGGCCATGTTGCGGATGTGCACCAGGCTCAGCGGCGCTTCCCGCACCACCAGCACCAGCCGGCGGTGCTCCTTCAGGGTCACGTCGGCGGCGCGCGTCAGCAGGTTGTCGCTCAGGCCGTGGGCAATGGCGGCCAGCGTCTTGACCGAGCAGGGGATGACGATCATGCCGTCTGTGTGGAACGAGCCGCTGGACAAGGCGGCCCCGATGTCCTGGAACGAATAGCGCTGGGTGGCCAAGCCGGCGACCTGATCCGGGCTATAGTCCGTTTCCCAGCCGATGGTACGCTCGGCGGCCTTAGAGATCACCAGGTGGGTTTCGACTCCCGGGTCATTTCGCAGGACCTCCAGCAGCCGGATACCGTAAATGGCGCCGGTGGCCCCGCAGATGCCGATCACCAGTCGCCGTGGCACCCTAGTCCTTCTCCATGACCTTGGCCCCCAGCGCCCCGCCGGCGATGGCCAGAGCTGCGATGACGATGAAACCCACAACAATGTAACTCAGCAGGAAGATGGCCAGCCCCGCCGGCGAGGTCAAGAAATCCGTGACCTGGCGAGTCATCTGGTCCTGAGCGGCAGGCATCTTCTCGATGGATTGGCGAAGGACCTCGCGGAAGTTCATCGTGCTTCGGGCGATCAGAAAGTTCAGAGCGGTCAAGGCCAGGCTGATGACGAACGTCAGCAATCCGGTGATCCAGCCCAGGCGGGCGCCGTCGCCGACCGACAAAGCCAGGCCCGTCCGGCGGGCGTATAGGACCGCGGAGAGGAAGCCGCCGCCCAGGACCCACAGGCAGCACCCGAAGCTGACCAGTGGAATGAAATTGAGCAAGGCGGTCAGGGAGGCGCAGAGCAGCGCTACACGGAGGGCAATCGGGTTGCCGAAGGCGACCTGGGGCGCAACTCGACCGGCGGCCGGGGCCGGCGGCGGCGCCGGCTCGGAAGAGGCGGCGGCCATATCCTCCTCCCGCTGCGGCTTGCCGCAACGGAGGCAGAAACGGGCGTTGTCGGGGAGTTCGGCCCCGCAGCTACAAAGGAGCGCCATGGACTGCTTCAGTTTGCCTCAGGCTCTCCGATGTTGGCAAGGGCGATTCGCGTGTTTCCGTGCCGCTGCTCGATCGCGACGACCTTCTTCAACTGCCCGCGCTCCCAGTGGAACTCCACGTCTCTGTCCGATTTGCGGATGAGGGCAAACTCGGCGGCCTCGTTCCGGTAGAAGTCGACGACCTTGTCGAAGGGGTCGGACGTCTCCATCTTGACGGCGAGCACGCGCATGGACTTGTCGGCAAAGTCGAGGTCCAAGTCCACCCGCGCGCCGCTCGTGTCGTCTTTGGCGACCGTGGCGCCGGGGTAGAGGGGAATGCCCAGCAGCTTGGGGTCTACTCCCTGCTTTTGGACACGGAAACGGCCGAAGGGAGTCTCGACCTTCATGGTCCTCTCCTGCCCCTGCTCGTCCCGCGCCGTGGTGACATGGAATTTGGAGGCGAAGATATAGCCGACAATGAGCAGACCGGCCACGGTGAGCAGAATCACACCCACCACCACGCCGATGACGATGGCGACCAGCCTTCCGGTTGAAGCCTCGGCGGGCGGCGTCGCCGGAGGACCTGCGGGGGTTGAAACCGGAACGTTGCTCATGGCCCAACCTCGCCTTCTATCCACTTGGTACGCAGCGGCGGCTCGTGATGTTCCCCCCACAGGGCGGGAACCAGGAAAAACCCCGCCAGCCCGCCGGCGCTGAAGCGAACCACGGCGGGAGGTCCGGCCCAGCCCGCGGCTTCAACCAGCCATTCGACGCCGAGCACGGCCAGGGAAGCCAGGAAAAGCCGCCGGTGGAATCCGCGGCCCGCGGCCGCGCCGATCAAAGCGCCGGCATACAGGCCCAGGCAACGGACGCATACGGCCAGTGGATAGCCGTCGGCGCACCAGGTGCGCTGGGGCCGCTGGTGGCAGACCCAGGAAAACGCCGAGTAAAGCAGCAGCGAAGCCGTGCTCGCAGACTCCGCCAGCAAGGGCGCGGCGAAGATCGCCGCAAGCATCAGCAGGAGCACCAGCAGAACTACCAGGCGCATGGACATATTGACTCGCGACCCGACTGGAGGATTTCGCGCAAGCTCTCCAAGGGCTCGGCTTCCCGATAGCGGGAACCTGGTCCCTGACGGTCACGGCTCCGATACTTTCACCAGTTGCTTCCCGATGTTCTCGCCCCGCAGTACCCCCAGGAACGCCCGCGGGGCGTTTTCGATCCCTTCGGCGAATGCTTCGAGGTATTTGAGCTTGCCTTCCTTCAGCCACTGACCCAGCTTCTGCAGGCCTTCGCCGAATCGCGGGGCATAGTCGGTGATCAGGAAGCCCTGCACCTTGGCCCGCTTCACGATCAGGGTGGGCAGGAAGCGCGGGCCCATTTCCGGCCGGTCGAGATTGTACTGAGAGATCTGGCCGCAAATCGAGATGCGGGCGTGCACGTTGATCAGGCGGAAGACCGCGTCGGTTAGGGCGCCGCCGACGTTGTCGAAATACACGTCGATGCCCTTGGGGCACAATTCCTTTAGTTTCTCGTAGTAATCGGTAGCGGCCTTGTAGTTGAAGGCGGCGTCAAAGCCCAGCTCGCGGACGACCCAATCGATCTTCGCCTCGCTGCCGGCTATCCCCACCACCCGGCAGTCTTTGACCTTCGCGATCTGTCCGGCGATCGACCCCACCGCTCCAGCCGCACCCGAAACCACGACCGTCTCGCCCGGCTGCGGATCGCAGACATCCAGCAGCCCGAAATAGGCGGTCAGACCGATGTGCCCGAGCACGTTGAGCGCCGCCGCGAGCGGCGCCGCCCGCGGATCGAGTTTTCGCAGGCCTTTGCCGTCCGCGGCCGCATATTGCTGCCAGCCGAGCATCCCCACCACGTAATCGCCCGCCTGAAACTGCGGATGGTTCGATTCGACGACCTGCCCCACGCCGCCGCCCACCATCACTCCCCCGATCTCGACCGAAGGTGCGTACGACTTCACCTCACTCATGCGGCCCCGCATGTAGGGATCGACCGAGAGGTAAATCGTGCGGACCAGGACCTCGCCGGCGCCCGGCTTCGGAATGGGCGATTCGACGAATCGGAAGTCCGATTCTTTGGGGAAGCCCACGGGCCTCGCGGCCAGCATCACCTGTTTGTTCAGCGTCGCCATCGGCCGTCCTCGATTAGAGCCCCTGCCGGCAGGCGCCCCTAAAGCACCGGCCCCTTGTCGCCGGGCAGCAGGATCCGGCGCACCAATTGGATCGGGACGCCTCCCTGCCGGACGAACTCGTTGTGAAAACCTTCCAGGCGGAACGCCGGCCCCTTGGCCTTCCGGTAATCCTCCCGCAACTTGTAGATCTCCAGCTTCCCCAGTGTGTAGTAAAGATAAGTTGGGTTATAGGCCCCGCGCCGCGCCTCCTCGTAAGCGTTGGCCGGCTCCTGGAATCCCTTCTCGACGAAGATCCTGGCCCCGTCCTCGACCGTCATCCCCTGGGTGTGGAGCTTGATGCCCACAACGTAGCGGCAATCGCGCACCAACGCCTCTTCCAGTTGCGCCAGCCGGATCTTGGCGTCGCCGCCGCCGAAGCCCTCTTCGAGCATCATCTGTTCGCTATAGTGCGCCCAGCCCTCGACGTTGCTCCCGCAGAAGGTCAGCTTGCGGGTCTTGGTGGGGAATTGCTTCACGTACAGGAACTGCACGAAGTGCCCGGGGAAAGCCTCGTGGATGGTAATCAGGTCCATCACTTCGCGGTTGTAAAGCCGCAGGTGCTCTTCCTTATGCTTGGCGTCCCAGTTTTTCTCCGTAGGCGTCACATAGTAGAAGGCCTCGGTGGCCTTGGTCTCGTAAGGACCCGGGGAATCCATCGAAGCAAACGAGCCGACACGGGCGTAAGGAGGCGTTTCCATTACGATCGGCCGAACCTCCGACGGCAGCGTGACGATCTTGTGATCGGCCACATACTGGCGGATCCCTTCCAGGGTCCGCTTGGCCGCCGGGATCAGGTCCTGCTCGGTGGGGTGGTCCTTGGTGAGCTCCTTCATCGCTTCGGCGGGCGGCTTGCCGGGAAGCACCTTTTCGGCCGTCTCGAGGAGGGCCTTGTAGTCCTTCTCCAGGTTCGCCTCGCCGATGGCCAGCACTCTGTCCAGCGGGAGGCCGACCATCTCGTCGTAGAGCAGTTTCCGGCTGAAGTTTTCGGCGCCGATGGCGTAGGCGCCCTTCGATCGTGGCAGCAGGTCCTTCTTGAGCCAGGCCGCCGCGCCCTCGATGGACTTGGCGGCGGCTTCGTTGGCCACCCGAAATTCCTGGAGCAGCGCGGCGTCGCCGCCGGCCGCGCCTTTGGCCCAGTCGGCCACCGTGCGGCGGAAAAAGCCGACCGAGCCTTCCGCGACCCGAATGGCCAGATCGGTGAACTCCTTAGGCGGATTCTCCACGTTGGCCCGCATCGCCTCGATCACCGGCGGCACACCCTTCAGTCGGGCCACGATCGATTGCAGCCGGTCGTGCGCCGGCGCAAAGTCGCGCTTCATCAGGCCGTCAATCGCCCCGCCGGGCCGGCCGACATAAGGGATCGGGTTTTTCTTCCAGAGATGGAGCGTCTGGATGTCGAGCAGCTCGGAACGGATTTCGCCGTCCAGGACCGCGGCGTCAATCGCGTCATCGCCGGCCAAGCCGGCCGACCGCAGCTTCTCGATCTCGCCGAGCTCGGCCTCCAGCGTCTCCGCCCGCTTGGCGAAGGCCGCCGCCGAAAGGTCTCCGAGCCTGTTATCGTACTGATGAAATCCCTGCTCGGTTCCCTCGCTGGGCCGGAAGTCGTAGCGGGCGTTGAAATAGCCGTCGACAAAGGCCGTGAAGGCCGGCGATAGCGCGGTCGCCGCCGGCGATTTCTCCTTCGCCGTGTGGCAGCCCACCGCCGGCAGGATGATCAGCAGCCACAGGTATTGGAGCTTCCGCATTGTTTATTTCTTCTCCTCGGTGTGCTCGAACAGGAACCGGGCCCGCCGCGGCCCTTCCTCTGGAAATCGCAGGCGAAACAGCGTGGAAAACGGCTTGCGCTCCACTTCCATGCGCGACTGGGGCGCCGCGATCGAAAAGGCGCTCCGGCTCGGCTCATCCACAAAGCCGGGCGGGTCGGCGGAGGGAATATTGGAGGCGGCGGAGACGGTCCACTCACTGGCGTCGCCCGTCTGCTCGACCTCGAAAAACGAATCACGGCCGCCGAGCGAGATGCGCCGGACTATGTTGGCCGCGCCCTCAGCCGAGCGCAGCTCGATCACGCCCGGTCCGATCACCCGCCCTTCGAGCGCCGAGCTGCTTTCGAGCGCCCCCCGGACCGTGAAAGCATTCAGTCGCTGGTCCTTCAGCCAGAATTCCGTGGATCGCCCGCCCTGGCGCGGGGAAAATATGGCGCGGAGCCTCCGATTCTCGAGCACCAGCTCCGGAAAGCCGTCCCGGTCGAGATCGAGCTCGTAAGCGAGCGATGCCCCGTCGCCGATCACGGCCAACGTGAGCGGCTCTTCGATCTTCCGCGGCCCGTCTCGCACTTCCAGCTTCCAACGATACAAGCCGGGACCGGGCGGAGATCCCTCCGGTCCCACGGTCAGGGTCACCTCGCGCTCCAGATTGGCGCCGATGCTCACCTCCAGGCGCGACGGCGTGATCCGCAGGCCCTCGCCCGAGGCCGAAAACTCGAAGGTCCGGATCTCATCGTAGTTATTCTTGAGATAGATGGTGTAGGTGCGGCGGCCGGGAAGCGCCAGCGTGGCGAGGTGCGGCCGGATAGGGAAGCGCGTATCGCGGCGGGGGTGCAGAGATTCTTCGGGCTCGATCCGCACGCCGCAGAACGGCGCCAGCGGAACGTCGGCCGTTTGGGCGATCTTTCCATCCACCTGAACCGCCAGTGTGACCTTGTCGCCGGCCACGGCGTCGGCCGGCACATCCAGCCTGTATTCGATTTCCTTGGGATCGCCCGGCTCGGCCTTCATCCGCCAGCCGGCGGGCGTGAGCAGCCGGGAGCGCGCGGCCAGCTCGGGCGAAGAAAACGAAGCCGTGACCTCCGCCGTCGAGCCGAGAATGAAGCGGCGGGGCGCCTTGATGAAGACCGACGTATCCGGAAGCTCCACGCCGAGGCCCACTCGCGAGCGGAAATCCGGCGCCGGCCCGGCCGGGATGCGCAGGTGCAGCCGGTGCAGTTTCTCGTCCCAATCGAATTGCTGGATCCTGGCGCCACTGATGAGCGGGCCTTGCGGCCGGCTCACCATCTCCAGCACCATCTCGGCCTCCGCCGGAGCGATGAACTCCATGCCCAACACGCCGTTCTCAAAATCCACCGATACCAGCTCGGCCGTGGCCCAGACCAGCCGCTCGTCGGGGGCGAACCGGGAGCAGTCGGGGCAGACTTCGGGAAGAGCCAGCGGCAGGTTTATGGGCATCAGCAATGCCTGACGGGCCGGCAGGTTCAAGCCGTTCACCAGTATCCGCCGGCCGGTTCGGGGATCGGGAACCGAGAGCACCCCGGTGACCGCGCGGCCGTCGTTGTAGTTCAGAGCGGAGAGGAAAGCGGGGCCGCGCGGCTCGGGCGAAACGAGCAGGCCCAAGCGCAGCAGCGGCGACGGCTTCTGCTTCGGCTCCAGGACCAAATGCGCCTGCTGCTCCTCGGCCGGGTGCATCGCCGCCAGCAACCGGCCGACGCCGCCCAGCAACGCCCCGTTGCGGCCGAGCACCACCGCTTGCGGCCGCGCTTCCCCGCCGATCCCCAACGCCGCCTCCCGTCCCGAAGGGGTTCGTTCCTCCACCACCGCCGAGCAGTTCAAGCCCTTCACCCCGGCGGCCAGCAGCTCCCGCGAAGCCAGCAAGTAGTTGGACGGATCGGAAGGCCGGGCGCGAACGTCGCTGCCCGCTGTCCAGCCGGCATCGAAGGCCCAGATCCAGGGCGGGGGTTTTCCCTGTTTCGGCAGGCGCCGCCGCAGCGCCGTGAAGTCGGCCGGAAGAAGCAGCCGCCGCTGCGTCTCCTCGGCCGGAAACCACGAGAGGCGGCCGCCCGGCAGATCGTCCAGAATCGGGCCGCCCCGCGAAGCGGCGAACGGCTGCAACTCCGGCGTAAGCTCGCCCCCATCGAGCCAGACATGCAGGCCCAACTGGCGGGCGAGGCGGAGCAAGTCGAGAAGACCGCTCCCTGCCGGCCGCGCTTCCGAACCGGATGCCGAGCCGGAACCCGAAACCGAGCCGCGACCGTCAGGGAGCGGTATCTGCACCGTGTTGAATCCCATCCCCTTGAGCCGCACCAGCCGCTCCGGCCACAGATCCTTCGGCACGTCCTGATAAGGGAACGTTGCGCTGTAAACGAAAGGCGTCTTCCCGGCGGCCAGCGCCGCCGTCGAAAGCAACAGAGCCGCGAGAAGCGCCAGCGCCGGCCGCTTCACCGCAGCCCCCGGAGACGGTAATCCTCGGTGGCGGTGATCCGCACCAGCCGGCACATCTCGAACAGCCGCGAGCGTGCCCGGGCGCCGATGCGGTCGGCAAGCGAGTCCTTGACCCGGTAAAAGCCCGAGCCGGCATCCTTCTCGGCAAGCTTGTCGCCGACCGCCTCATCGGGCAGGTTGGTGGTGACGAGGGTCGCCTTGCGCGCGTTGTAGCGGTGATTGATGATGGCGGTGACCGTATCGAGCGCCCAATCGGTGACGCGGTGGGCGCCCAGATCGTCGAGCAGCACGACGTCGGTGTCGAGCGCCTCCTCATAAGCCTCGCGCGCGCTCGCCCCGGATGCTTTGTCGTAGCCTTGGCGGATGCGGTCGAGCAGGGTCTGGTAATCCAGAAACAGGGCCTCGAAGCCGCGCTCGGCCAGCACCTTCAGCACCGCCACCGCCAGGTGCGTCTTGCCCACGCCCGGCACGCCCATGAAGAGCAAGCCGGGCTTGTCGGTCAGCGGATACTCGCGGGCGAACGTGCGGGCGTCGAGCATCGCCCGGCTCAGCGTTTCATTGGCGAGCGGGTTCTCGCGGCGGTTGTCGAAGTTCTCAAACGACGCCCGCTCGAAGCGCGGCGGAATGTGCGCCGACTCGAGCAGTTGGGCCGGCCGCCGCCCCTGGTTGCATTCGCACCGCTCCACGGCCGACACCTCACCCCGCTCGACTTGCCGCCACCCGGTGCCGTCGCACAGCGCGCAATTGGGGTCAGGCATGGGCTCGCTCCGCTCGCCGATCGTGGATCGTGGATCGTGGATCGTGGGCCCGGAACCGCTCCAGGTTCATCCTTTAATCACTCCCATTGGACAGAGCGGGGCCACCTTGAGGGGCTCGCTCCGCTCGCCGATCGGAATCGATCTACGTTCATCCTTTGATTACTCCCATGGGGCGCAGGCGAGCCACCTTGTGAGCCAGGCCGGCGCGGGCGACTACGTCGATTACCTCGTCCACGTTCTTGTAGGCCTCGGGGATTTCCTCCAGAATACCGTCCCTGGTCTCGCTCTTCACCAGGATGCCCTCGTCTTCGAGCTTCTTCTGCACCTGCCGGGCGTCGCGGCCCTTGCGGGCGGCGGTGCGGCTCAACAGCCGGCCGGCGCCGTGGCAGACGCTGCCGAAAGTCTGCTCCATCGCGCCCGGCGCGCCCACGAGCACCCACGAGGCCGTTCCCATGCTGCCGGGAATCAGCACCGGCTGACCCACCGCCCGGTAAGCCTCCGGAATCTCGCGATGCCCCGGCGGAAACGCCCGCGTGGCGCCCTTGCGGTGCACCAGCACATCGCGCTTCTTGCCGTCCACCTGGTGGCGCTCGCGCTTGGCGATGTTGTGACACACATCGTACAACAGCTCTAGCCGCACCCCGTCGCCGAAAACTTTGCGAAAAGACTGGCGCAGAAAGTGAGTCATCGCCTGGCGATTGGCCCAGGCAAAGTTGGCCGCCGCGCGCATCGCCCCCAGATAGGCCTGGCCCTCCGGCGACTGGATCGGTACGCAGGCCAGTTGCCGGTCGGGTAGCGTGATGTTGTAGCGTTTCATGGCCGCGTTCATGTCGGCCAGATAGTCGGTGCAGACCTGGTGGCCCAGGCCGCGCGAGCCGGAATGAATCAGCACCACGACCTGCCCCTGCTCGAGGCCCAGGGCCCGGGCGGCGGCTTGGTCGTGTATTTGCTCGACCCACTGGATTTCCAGGAAGTGATTCCCGCTGCCCAGCGTACCGAGCTGCGGCCGGCCGCGCTGCTTGGCTCGCGCTGAAACGCGCTCCGGCTCGGCGTCTTCGAGCGCCCCGCCCGCCTCGGCGAACTCGGCGTCGCGCGCGTCGCCGTAGCCGTTCTCGACCATCCATTGCGCCCCGCGGAGCAGCACGTCGTCGAGCTGCTTCTCGCTCACCTGGACGAAGCCCGAGCCGCCGACGCCGCAGGGCACATCGCGGAAGACCTGGTTGACCAGGTCGCGCAGCCGCAGCCGGACGTCGGCCTCCGCGAGCGACGTGCGCACCAGCCGGACGCCGCAGTTGATGTCGAAGCCCACCCCGCCCGGCGAGACCACCCCGTGCTCGTAGTCGGTGGCCGCCACCCCGCCGATCGGGAAGCCGTAGCCCTGGTGAATGTCGGGCATGGCCAGGCTCGATCCCACGATGCCCGGCAGCGTGGCCACGTTCATCGCCTGCTCGAGCGAGAGGTCTTTGCGGATCTGATCGAGCAGCGCGCGGCTGGCGTAGACGACCACGTCGGTCCGCATGCCCCGCCGCGCGTCCCGCGGGATGCGGTGGCGCAGCTCGTCGATCGCTTCCAGCTCGATGGGTTCCATCAGATATCCAGGTAAACCTCAGCGCGCCAGCCTTGGGGTGTCTCGGCCACCTGAAGCTGGTGATAGGTGACGCCCTTCACAATCAGCTTGGCCCGATGCCGGGCCGGATCGCGCGGCTCGCCCAGCGCCACGCCGCTCACGGCCGTCGCGGTGACTTCGCTCACGCGAAAGCCGCAGAACGCCAGCCGCTCTCCATCCATCCAGTAGAGCACTTCATTCAGCCAGTTCACAAGCAGCGCTTCCCGGTCGGATCCGTGGGCGGCAAGAGGGTATTCCGAGCGCGGCGCGACGTCGTCGACTTCTAGAGTAATGGACGCCATGGCCAGCGCCGCCGTTTCAAACAGCTCGCCCAGGGTGCGCCCGCGCGCCCGAAAACCGATATCGGCGGTGTGCTCGAGGATCTCGAACATTTACAATACTCGTATGCCGGGAATCATCTATC
>JBGOUJ010000167.1:0-12566 GCA_041477005.1 Terriglobia bacterium
AAGAACCAACAATTGGAGGTGATGAACCACCGCCTGCGCCGGCTCTCCCGCCTGGACGTGCTCATGCAACTCGGCAACCGGCTCGCCTTCGACGAACGGATCACGGAATTCCATCAGAACGCCGCGCGCTACGGCCGCAAGTACGGCGTGGTGATGTGCGACGTGGACAACTTCAAGGCCTACAACGACCAGTACGGGCACTTGGCCGGGGACGAGGTCCTGCGGCGCGTCGCCGGCGCCATAAAGAAGTCCCTGCGCAGCTCCGACAGCGCGTTTCGGTACGGCGGCGAGGAGATCGTGGTCTTGCTGCCGGAGCAATCGGCCCCGGAGTCGTTGCGCACGGCCGAGCGTCTCAGGGCGTCCGTTGAGGGGCTGGGAGTTTCGCGGGCGGACGGCTCGCCCGCGGGCTGCGTCACCATCACTTGCGGCGTGTCGGCCTGCCCGCTCGATGGTGACCCGCCGCTTGACTGGGAAACCGTCATCGAGTGGGCGGACCAAGCCCTTTACCGGGCCAAGGCCCTGGGCCGGAATCGGGTCGAGCTGGCCGAGGTCTCGGTCCAGACGCCCGCCTAGACTGGCTAGACTGGCTTACCCACAGATTTCGAATACCGTTGTAATACACTTGCATTGCGTCACGGCGTGTGGTAAATTGTAGGCCTCGTCGGCCGGATAGCCCGATCAAGCGAAAAGCGCTTCCAGCGCCTGCCGGCCCCGCCGCGGACGTAGCTCTCAAGTAGACGTCCCCCCGGCGAGAGAGCTAGGCCGGATAGCCCGATCAGCGAACAGCGTTCCCACGCCTGCCGGCCTAGCTTTCACGGCGGCGCCACCGCCCCAGCTAGCATATCCTTGCCCCGCAACCTATTGAACGCACGCCGCTTGGCTGCAGGTCAGGTTCCCTCCTCTATCTGTGAGCCGTCCCCGTCAGCCGGATAGGACCGAGCAAGCCCGCCGGCTCGGGTTGAACTTTGTCCATGTCTTGCGGCTCGAACCGTACGCCGTACCGCAGGTTCAGAAGCCGGTAGTCGGGCAGGCGCCGGCCGGCCATGTGGTTGATGGCGAGATTCGCCACTACAATCCGGATGTGGTTCTCCCCGCGCTTGAGTAACCCCGTCACATCGACGGAATAGGGCGGGCGCCACACCGCTCCCGCCCGGCGATCGTTCACGAAGACCACGGCTGCCTCGCGAACCGGGGCATCGAGCCAAGCCTGCATCCCGTTCCTGGCCGGCGTTTTTCGAACGGGTCTGGCATCGCCCAAATCCAGCTTCACCCCGAGCCCGGCCTGAAGCAGGCCCTCCGGTACGGTCACATCCTTTTCATAAGTCGCGAGCCCGGAATAATAACGAGTCTCTTCTCGCTCCGTCCACGACCGCAGGCGTTCCATCAGGACCGGCTTCCCGTTCTCCCCGAAGGTGACCATCCAGCCGGTGCTGATGTCGAGAGCCGCCGGCGCCGCGACCGGGCGACGAACCGCCGGCAGCGAGGGCGCGCCTTTCGAAAACACCAGGACCAGAGAACCGTACGGCTCCAGTTCGAGAGCCAGAGTAGTAGCGCCCGGGCTTCGCGTCACGATCTCCGCCGGCAGCGCTCGCCCCGTCACCGGATCCCACCATGCCGCCTCCATTCCTTCCACCCGAAACGTTGCTTTCCCGCTTTGGCGCGTGTTGGCGGTGTTGGCCAGGAAATAGATCTCGGCAAACCCCATGCTTCGGTGAACGAAGCCCACTTCCGGAGCGGGCGGCGAGAGCGCCACGTCCGGGCGTAGAAGACCGGCCAGCCGGCTCCCGAGCTGGCTGTTTTCCTCCTTCACAAAATGCGCCGGGGCGGAGGGGCCTTCGAACAAGCGCCGGGAGGTCTCGCGAATCCGGCTCTGTTCCGCTTCCGTAGCCCTGAACCCCGGCGCCCGTCCAGGCAGCCGGCGGGTGGCCACCAGAATTCCGCCGCCGCGCGCGAATTCCTCCAGCTTGCCAAGGGTGCCCACCGGGATGCTTTCCACACCCGGCAGGACCACGATCCGATAGCGGTTCGGCCCCAGAGCGAGCGCACCTTTCTCGACTCGGCCGGCCTGCGCCAGAGCGCCATCGTCAAAGAAATCAAGGTTGTAGCCGGCTTCGAGTATCCGTGCCACCACGTCGGGTCCCACCCGCCGGCCGAGGGTCTCGAGAAGGTTCACGCGGCCGGGGGAAAAGTGCGCCCAGGCGTCGCTTTCGGGCAAATAGACCGCCACGTCGTTCGCCGGTTTCCCTTGCCGCAGCAGGAAGCTGATCCGCTGCAAGTAGAGCGCGAGGTCCGGCATCACGATCCACCACGGGTTGTTCTCGTTGAAAACGCCGGCCGCGTAAAACCGCCAGCCCGGATACTCGACGCCCGGCGCCGTGTAGGGCCAGCCGTGGCCGATCAGTTGGTTGATTCCTTGCAGGAAGTGGAGATCGGCCTCGGCCTTGACGTCCAGAGGCGTGGCCCGGAAAACCGGGGAGTGCAGCCACGTCCAGGTTTCCGAGGAAGTGATCGGACGGCCGTACAAATGGCTGGCCGAGGACGCCCATCGCGACGCCCGCAGCATCTTCCATTGCGAGCCCTCGCCCTCGGGCAGATCGGCCAGCGCGTAACTTGACAGCGCCGCGGGCGGAATCCCGTAGCCTTGCACGCGCAACAGGGTCCGATTCCGCTGGGACCATTCCCGCAGGGGCGTCAGGAAGCGCTCGTCAGACAATTCCGTCAGGGTCTTTCCCCAGTCGTGCCGGATGGCCGCCGTCTGCGGTCCCAGGTCGGTGACCAGCGCCGGCAAATGGGGCTCGAGGTCATAGCCCCGGCGTTTGCGGAATTCCTCCAGGAAATCGCCCGTCCAGTCGGAGCCATACACTTCCAGGCTGTCGCAGAAAACGGCATAGGGAGGATGGGGGCCGAATGCCTGCATCAGCCGGTCCCCGGCGATTTTCAAATGGTTCTCAATGGCGGCCCGGTCGTAGTGGTCGAGCACGAAGCCCTCGGCTCCAAGGGCCGGACGCTTCACCATCATGCCCGTGCGGCTCGAAATAAAGAACCAGACTTCCTGCGGTTCCTCCGCTTCGGTCGGGAGCCAGACAACTCCATCCTTTATCTCCGCCTTAAGCTCCCGCATCCCAGCCGACGGCTTTGCCCCACTTGGCGCCGGGTCGGCAAAGACGGCGAGCAGTTTCTCCCCCTCGGTGATATAGGGCACGGAGACGCGGTGGGAATGGCGCGCTACCGGAACCCGCTCCCAGCGCAGCTTTCCGGCCGCTTGGCTGATCGGGACATGTGGCCCGCCGTAGGGCCAGCCGCTGCCCAGCGTCAGATCCATCCGCAGCCCTAATTCCCGCGCTTTTTCTGACGTGAACCGCAGGGCGTCCAGGAACTCCTCGGAGAGATAGGGGAGATTCCGAATGCCCGCCTTCTCGTCATCGAGGGCCAGCGGATAGACGGGCTGCACCTCGAAGCCCCCGATGCCGCCTTGCTTCATCAGCCGCATCTCGCGCTCGAGCTCCGGTTTCGTCACCGCCGGCCCGAACCACCACCAGCGCATCAGGATGCGAGCCTCATCCGGCGGCCGCTCGAAGGACCGATAGAGCTCAGCCACACTGGCCGGCTCCGCGGCCGCCCCGATCGCAACACCGGCGAAGACAAACAGGAGGGCGGCAAGACCGACCCAATGCCGATTGGAAGCCCCTGTCATACGGGCTGGAGTGTATCACGAGCGAACAGCAGGAAGGACGCCGCGGGTCCGGCGGGCGATCGAGCAAGCGGCAAGCTCGTCAGCATCTTCGAGCCAGGCAGGAAGGTCATTCGCGAGCAAGCCGGAACTGCGAGAAGCTCCTCGGCTAAGTGTTCTTCACCACCACGCTCTCGATCACATTGGCCACGTCCTCACACATGTCGCTCGCCGACTCCAGGATTTCGTAGATTTCCTTAAGCTTTATTAGCTGGATAGCATTGGTCTCGGTTTCGAACAACTCACCAATGCCCTCGCGGTTGACGCGGTCCGCTTCGTTTTCCAGCCGATTGATCTCGATCAGATGCTCCTTGACAGGTTCCTCCCGCGCCATGGCTGTGACGGCTTTCACAATTGCCAGGCAACAGGCTTCCACGATCTGGGCCAGGGCCGCCATCTCCGGAGGTAAACTCCTCACCTTATACAGCACTAAACGCTCAATGGCGGCGTCGATCATGTCCAGGACGTCGTCGAGATGCGAGGCGAGGCGATGTATATCTTCCGGATCGATCGGGGTCAGAAAGGTCTTATCCAGACGGGTCATGATTTCGTGCGTGACCGCATCGCCCTTGTGCTCCACCTCGTGGATCTTGGCCGCGTAGGAACCGAGATCCGCAGGGTCGCCCATAACCGCCGCCGTGAGCAATCTGGCCGCCTCGGCGGTGTATTGCGCCTGCTGCTCAAACAGGAGGAAGAACCTTTGCTCCTTGGGGAGAACATTGAGCTTCATAAGTGCTCCGGCGCCGGAGAAACATCTTCCCAAAAGCAGCCAGCAAAAGGCAATCTCCCCGGCGGACCTGCGCGGACCTGCAGACCTGCGCCCGGTGAACCGCACCGAGGAACGGGATGGGGCCCCGCCGCATGGGGCATCCGGTCGCGTGTGATCCGGAGTACCAACACGGCAGACCAAGGCCCGCGCCGCAGATTCGGGCTTCTGACCTGGAACAGGCCTCGGGAACTACTGTTTATCCGTTTGGCTCAAGCGCCCGCCCGCGCGGAGAACTGTAGCCACCAGTCCCTCTATGTCCTGTTCCGAGGTTCCATAGTGCAGTATGCAGGCGCGCAGCGCGAACTTTCCTCGAAGATCGGTGCCGCTCAAGAACGCTTCGCCTTCTGATTGGATGGTTTCCATGATCTTTCTGTTCAGCGCATTCAATTCCTCTTCGCCTTGGCGCCGGCCGAGGGGTATGTACCGGAAGCACACGATGGATAATTCCACAGGCGCCAGCCTCTCCAGCTCGGGAGCTGCATCAATCCGCGACGCCAGCACCCTTGCCAGCCGGTTATGGCCACAAACGATGCTCCGAATGCCCGAAGTCCCCGCGTGCTGCAGCGTCGCCCACAGCTTCAACGCCCGGAAACCGCGGGACTGCTGAAACCCGTATTCGGAGTACCACGGCAGGCCCCCGAAGCCTTTGCCCTCCTCCGTCCGAAGATAGCTGGGCACCAGGCTGAAGGTATCCCGCAGCAGATCTCCGTCCCGCAACAGGACGCATCCGCACTCCACCGGAACAGACAGCCACTTGTGTGGGTCTAGCGCGACCGAGTGCGCGCGCTCCATCCCCCTGTATCGGGCGGCAATGTCCGGATCGACAACACCGATCGCTCCGTACGCCCCGTCTACGTGCAGCCACAGACCCTTCTCTTCGCAGAGATCCGCCAACTGCTCCAATGGATCGATGGCTCCGCAATTCACACTCCCGGCGTTGCCGGCGACGCAAAACGGGACCCGGCCCTCGGCAACGTCGCGCTCGATCGCCTCCCGCAATCTGGAAACATCGATGTGAAATTGCTCGTCCACCGGGATCGTGCGGACCCCCTGCTCCCCCAGACCAAGCAGATCCGCTGCTTTGCGCAGACAGCTATGGCCTTCCGACGAAAGATACATCACCAGCGCTTTTCTCCCGCCCTGCAGGCCGTCGGTACGATCGTTCCATCCGTTTTGCCGTGCCGCCCAGTGACGCGCCGCCGCCAGGGAGGTGAGAGACGCCATCGAGCCGCCGCTCACCAGCAGCCCCATGCTGCCGTCCGTCGGGTACCCCACAAGCTCCATCAGCCATCGGACCACGCAGCGCTCGAGGTAGATGGCTGCATGATCCCCGCCGGCGCAGCTCGCGTTCAAGGCGGCGGCCAACAGCTCCGTAATCACCGCGATCATCGCCGGAGGAGAGTTGACCCAGCCGAAGAATCGAGGGTGGCCATTCCCCATGGGGTGGCTGAGGATGGCCCTTTTGGTGAATTCGAGAATCTCGGTGGCGGAGACGCCGCGCTCGGGAAGAGCCTGGGCAAGGATGGTCTCTCGCTCCACCGGCGTCATTGGCTGGAACACAGGACGGGACGCGATCGTCGCCAGATGCCCGGCAGCAAGATCCACCGCCTGATAGCCGATCCGACGGAACTCTTCTGTGTCCATCTGCAGTGGTGTGTCGTCATTCATCGCAAATAGGGTCCTTTCTTCCGGCTGAGCCGGCTGTGCCTGACCGGGTGGCGGCCGAGACGTCGATCGCCTCTAAAGATGTTACCCTTTCCCTTGAATTCCCCGGACGCCGCCGGGTACGGCCGGGCCACAACGCCATGCCGCTCAGCGCCCCAAGAGCCGAGGCAATCGCCAAAGCGCTCGACTCCTTTCAGGTCGAGCTCCCCTCCTGGGGTTTCGCCAACACCGGAACCCGCTTCGGCAAGTTCTTGCAGCCCGCCGCCGCCACCACCATCGAGGAAAAGCTCAGCGACGCCGGCGAGGTCCACCGTCTGACCGGCGTCTGCCCGACCGTGGCGCTGCATGTCCTATGGGACTTCCCCAGCGGCGCCCGAAGCGTGCCCGAAGTCCGGCGACTGGCGAAGGGCTACGGCGTGCGCCCCGGCTCCATCAACCCCAACGTGTTTCAGGACCAGATCTACAAATACGGCTCCCTGGGCAATCCCGATCCCGCGGTCCGCGAGGCGGCGCTGGCCCATCTGCTCGAAAGCGCCGAAATCGCCGCCACCCTCGACAGCCGCGATGTTTCGCTGTGGTTTGCCGACGGCTCCAATTATCCCGGTACCGCCAACATCCGCCAGCGCCGGAAATGGTTTGAGGCCGGACTGCGAAAGCTCCACGACCACCTGGGCCCCGCTCAGCGGATGCTGGTCGAATACAAGCCGTTCGAGCCGGCCTTCTATCACACCGACATCGCCGATTGGGGCATGGCCCTGCTTCTGGCCCGCGCCGCAGGCCCCAAGGCCAAGGTCCTGGTCGACACCGGCCACCACTACCAAGCCCAGAACATCGAGCAGATCGTGGCCTGGCTGCTCGCCGACGGCATGCTCGGCGGCTTTCACTTCAACGACCGCCGCTACGCCGACGACGACCTGACCTTGGGATCCATCGACCCCTACCAGGTTTTCCGCATCTTCCACGAGATCGTTCATTTCGAATGGGAGACGGGCAGCCGCGCCGACGTCGCCTACATGATCGACCAGAGCCACAATCTGAAGGGCAAAATCGAGGCCATGATCCAGACGGTCACAACGGCGCAGGAGTTGTACGCCAAAGCGGCGATCGTCGACCACAACCGGCTGGCCGCCGCGCAGGCCAAGTCCGCCCTCGTCGATGCCGAGTCCTGCCTCAAGGACGCTTTCTCCACCGACGTGCGCCCGGCGATCCGCGAATGGGCCCGCTCCCGAGGCCTGCCCGAAGATCCGCTCGATGCTTTCCGCCAAAGCGGCTACCTCGAACGAATCACCGCCGAGCGCAGCGCGAAGAACGCGGCCACCGTCTCCAGCTATGCCTGAGTTGAGCAAGCCTGAGTCGAGCAATGCCTGAGTCGCCGCCGGGGTCGTCCCAGGGTCCGGGGAGATCGCCGCGAACTCCCTTCCGATCGGGCGCTCCCGGTGGCCGGGTCAGCCCGTCTCCGATTCCCCGCGTCCGGATGTCCCAGCGCCGGCCGGTTGATTGGGTTGTCGCTTTGGGCCGTTCGATTCTCTGTACTCTCTGCGCTCTCTGTGCTGTATACTCCCCGGCGCAGTCACCCGCGCCATCCATTCGCCCCGCCAAGCTCCGCTGCGAGTATCGCGTAAACCCGCTCGGGATCGACGCGAGGCAGCCCCGGCTGAGCTGGATCGCCGTCCCGCTCGACCCCACCGCTCGCGGCCTGAAGCAGAGCGCCTACCGGATTGTGGCGGCCTCGAACGCCGAGAGCCTCCGCCGGAACAACGGCGACTTGTGGGATTCGGGCAAGGTCGTATCGGACCAGTCGATCCAAGTCGTCTACGGCGGCAAGCCGCTGCAATCGGGGGTGCGGGCCTTCTGGAAAGTGCAGGTATGGGACCAAGCGGGCCGTCCCTCCGGCTGGAGCGAGGCGGCCCATTGGTCCATGGGCTTGCTGCAGCCGGGTGACTGGAAGGCGACGTGGATCGGCCGGGACGAGACCGGCGTCCAGAAACCGAAGGACAGTCCCTTCTCGCTGCTGGAGAAAGCGCAGTGGATCTGGTTTCCAGCCGGCGATCCGGCCAAGGCCGCCCCCGCCGGCGCGCGCTTCTTCCGAGCCACCATCGAGATCCCTGCCGGTCGAACCATCCGCCGGGCGCTGCTGGTCATCGCCGCCGACGGCGACTTTGAGGTGTTCGTCGCCGGCGCCCGGTCGGCGCGAGGCGCCGGCGCCCTCATGCCTTCTGTGTTGGAGATTGCCTCCCTGCTGCGCCCCGGGACGAACACTCTCGCCATCCGGGCCACACACTCCGGCAGCAATAAGCCTGCCGGCTTGATTGGCGCGCTGCGCGTCGAGTTCACGCCAAGCGAGCCCCTGGTTCTGGCGACGGGTTCCGAATGGCGCAGCTTCGACAGCGAGACGCCCGGTTGGGAAACCGCTTCCTTCGCCGCCGCCTGGCCCGCCGCAAAGGTCCTGGGCAGCTACGGCATGGCGCCCTGGGGCGAGGTCGGCTTCTCCGAGGCGCGCGTTCTGCCCGCCCGGATGCTACGCAAAGAGTTCCCGGTCCGCCGCGGCCTCCAGCGCGCCACAGCCTACCTGTGCGGCCTCGGTCTCTCCGAGCTCTATCTGAACGGCCGGCGCGTCGGCGACGATGTCCTCTCTCCCGGCCTGACCGAGTACGAAAAGCGGGCGCTCTACGTGACCTATGACGTCACGCCCTACCTGGTCTCCGGCCGGAACGCCGCCGGCGTGATTCTCGGCAACGGCCGCTACTACGCGCCACGCGACAAAACGCCGACCCTCACCCGCACTTTCGGTTTCCCCAAGCTCCTGTTCCAGTTGCATCTCGAATATCGGGACGGATCGAGCGAAATGGTCGTGAGCGACGAGACCTGGAAGCTCACCACCGGCGGCCCCATCCGGGCCAACAACGAGTACGACGGCGAAGAGTATGACGCCCGCCTCGAAAGGGACGGCTGGAATCGCCCCGGCTTTGATGATGCAAGCTGGGAGCCGGCGCGGGTGGTCCGGGGCCCGGCCGGCGTTCTGGCGGCCCAAATGAGCGAGCCGATCCGCGTGACCGAGACCCTTCGGCCCGCCGGCATCCGCTCCCCGAAGCCCGGCGTCTGGGTCTTCGATATGGGACAAAACCTGGTCGGGTGGTGCCGCCTCAAAGTGTCCGGTCCGAAGGGAACGCGGGTCACCCTCCGGCACGCCGAGACGCTCGACCCCAGCGGCCTGTTCTATGTCGCCAACCTCCGCTCGGCAGCGGTCACCGACTCCTATATCCTGAAGGGTGGCGGGACCGAGGTCTGGGAGCCGCGATTCACCTATCACGGGTTCCGCTACGTCGAGCTCACCGGCTTCCCCGGCAAGCCCACCCTCGACACCATCCAGGGTCGCGTCGTGCACGACGCGCTCGAGCCCGCCGGCCGGTGGGTCACCTCCAACCGGCTGCTGAATCAGATCCACCACAATATCGTCTGGGGAACCCGGGGCAACTACCGCAGCATCCCGACCGACTGCCCCCAGCGCGACGAGCGGCAGGGCTGGCTCGGCGACCGCTCCTGGGAGAGCAAGGGCGAGTCGTACTTGTTTAACATCGCCCCGCTCTACTCCAAGTGGGTCACCGACATGGCCGACTCCCAGCGCGCCGACGGAAGCATCCCCGATGTCGCTCCCGCCTACTGGCCGCTTTACAACAACAGTGTCACCTGGCCGGGCACGTTCGTCATCATCCCCGGCACTCTGTACGAGCAATATGGGGACCGCCGCGTGCTCGAGCGGAACTACCCGGAGATGAAAAAATGGATCGACTTCATGCGCGGCTTCCTAAAGGACGGACTGATGCCGCGCGACGTCTACGGCGATTGGTGCGTGCCGCCCGAGTCCCCCGAGCTGATCCACTCCAAGGACCCCGCGCGCCAGACCGAGCCCGGCGTCCTCGGCACCACCTGGTTCTACGATCTGCTGATCCGCATGGCCCGGTATGCGACGCTCCTTGGCCGCCCCGCCGACGCCGGCGAGTTCCAGCAGCTCGCCGGACGCATGAAAGACGCCTTCCACAAGAAATTCTTCCGCCCCGAAACCAGCCAGTACAGCAACGGCTCCCAAACCTCGAGCATCCTGCCCCTGGCCTTCGGCATGACTCCGCCGGAGAGCCGTCGAGCGGTCTTTGACGCGCTCACTGGCAAGATCCAAACCGAGACCCACGCGCACGTCGGCACGGGTCTGGTAGGCGGCCAGTGGCTCATGCGCGTCCTTTCCGACAACGGCCGTCCCGATCTGGCTTACACCATCGCCACCCAAACCGGCTACCCGAGCTGGGGATATATGATCGAGCATGGCGCCACCACGGTCTGGGAATTGTGGAACGGCGACACGGCGGACCCGGCGATGAACTCCGGCAACCACGTGATGCTGGTCGGCGACCTGAACATCTGGTTTTACGAGTACCTGGCCGGCATCCGCCCCGATCCCGGCAAGCCCGGATTCCAGCGCTTCTCGATCAAACCTTACCCCGTGGGCGATCTGACCTCCGTCGATGCCTCTTACAATTCCATCCACGGAGAGATCGCCTCCCGCTGGAAGCGCGAGGGATCGAGCTTTTCGCTCCACGCCACGGTTCCCGCCAACACCAGCGCGACCATCTACCTGCCCGCCGGCCAAACGGGAGCCATTACGGAATCGGGCAAGCCGGCCGCCGAAGCGCCCGGGGTGAAATATCTGCGATGGGAAAACGGCGCGGCCGTCTTCTCGGTCGAATCCGGAAGCTACTCCTTCGCTTCCCGCCTCTAGAAGCTTCCCGTGTCTCTGCTCAAGGCGGCCTCGATCTCGAAATCGTTCGCCGGTGTTCAGGCTTTGAAGGAAGTCTCGCTGGAGGTCCGCGCCGGCGAGGTGCACGCCCTGGTCGGGGAGAACGGGGCCGGCAAATCGACCCTGATCCGCATTCTCGCCGGAGCGACCCACCCGGATTCGGGAACGATCGAGGTCGACGGCCGCCTCGTCGAGTCCAACGATCCCCTCACCGCGAAGTCACTAGGAATCATAGCGATCTACCAGCAGCCGGCCCTGTTTCCCGATCTGTCGGTCGCCGAGAATATCGCGCTCGGCATCGAGCGCCCCGGGCTCTGGCGCCGCGTCGACTGGAGCTGGCGCCGCCGCCGCGCCGCCGCGCTTCTCGGCCGCATCGGCGCCGCGATCGATCCCGATGCCCTCGCCGCCTCCCTGACGCTGCCCCAGCAGCAACTGGTCGAGATCGCCCGCGCTCTGGGCGCCGAGGCCAAGCTTCTAGTCCTCGATGAGCCCACGCCGTCGCTCACCGCCCGCGAGGTCGAGCATCTCTTCACCGTCGTCCGCGGTCTGCGCGCGCACGGCGTCGCCGTCATCTACATTTCCCACCGTCTGGAAGAGCTGTTCGAGATCGCCGACCGCGTGACGGTTCTGCGCGACGGCTGCTGCCTCGGGACCCGCGAAATGTCCCAGGTGGATCGCGACACTCTGATCCGGCTGATGGTCGGCCGCGAGCTGTCGGCGGTCTTTCCGAAGCGGCAGGCCCCGCTGGGTGAGGTCTGGCTCGAAACCCGGAACCTCGGCTGCCGGGCGGCGGGAGTGCGCAACGTCAGTCTGGGCGTACGGTCGGGCGAGATTCTGGGGATCGCCGGCCTGGTGGGCAGCGGCCGGACCCAGCTCGCCGAGGCGCTGTTCGGCATCACCCCCGCCGACTCGGGAGAAATCCTGCTGCGCGGCCGGCCGGTCCGCATCGACAGCCCGCGCCGCGCCATCGAGCTGGGAATGGCGCACGTCCCCGAGGACCGCCGGCGCCATGGTCTCATCATGGAAATGCCGGTGGCCGCCAACCTGACGCTGGCCGATCTGAAAGCCCTCTCCCGCCACGGTCTTCTCGACTTCCACAAAGAGGACGCCATGGCCGCGGACTACGTGCGCCGCCTGGGCGTGAAGACGGTGTCCATCGAAGAGAGCGTCGACAAGTTATCCGGTGGCAATCAGCAGAAAGTGTCCTTCGGGCGGTGGCTGGCCGTGAATCCCTCGGTGCTAATTCTCGACGAGCCCACGCAGGGAGTGGACGTGGGCGCCAAGGCCGAGATTCACGCCCTGCTGTGCGACCTGGCCGAGCGCGGGATCGCCATTCTCATGATTTCCTCCGAGCTGCCCGAGATCCTCGGCATGAGTGACCGCATCGCCGTAATGCACGCCGGCACGGTCGCCGGCATCCTGGACCGAAACGAAGCCACGCAAGAGAAGATTCTGGCCCTAGCGCTTGGGAGCGCGATATGAAGGACGCCCTTGGGAGCGCGATATGAAGGACGCCCTTGGGAGCGCGGCATGAAGGACGCCCTTGGGAGCGCGGCATGAAGGACGCCCTTGGGAGCGCGGCATGAAGGACGCCCTTGGGAGCGCGCATGAAG
>JBGOUJ010000168.1:0-12558 GCA_041477005.1 Terriglobia bacterium
CCCACCGTGGGATCGAGACGATCACCTATGTCCTCGCCGGAACCGTGGAGCACGGCGACAGCCTGGGGAACCATGGCGCTATAGCTGCCGGCGACGTCCAATGGATGACGGCGGGGAGCGGGATCATTCACCAGGAGATGCCGAAAGGCGACGCAGCGGGGCGGATGCACGGATTCCAGTTGTGGGCCAACCTTCCGTCGTCGCTCAAAATGACGGCGCCGCGCTACCAGGAGGTGAAAGCAGGCGACATCCCGGAGATCAAGGACGACGACGGCACCGAGGTTCGAGTCGTCTGTGGGACCTTCTGGGGGACCAAGGGCCCCGTGGATGGCATCGCCGCCGATCCAATCTATTTGGATGTATCTGTGCCTCCGGGCCGGCGGAAGACACTCCCTATTGAGACAACACGTCACGCGTTCGCGTATGTCTTCGCGGGGAGCGGGAAGTTCTGCAATGCGTCTGGTCCGCTTGCGGTACCGACCGAACCGGTCGGATGGTTGGACACGACACCTCCCGCAGAGGCGGACAACCGCTCGCTCGTCGTTTTTGACCGCGGCGACGAACTCCAGGTACAGGCCGGCGACGATGGCATCCGGTTTCTTCTCGTCTCGGGAAAACCCCTTCAGGAACCGGTGGCATGGTACGGCCCGATTGTCATGAACACGCAGGAGCAGCTCCGGCAGGCCTTCGAGGAACTCCGGGAAGGGACCTTCTTGAAAACCGTTGATCTGGCCGAGGTCCAGTGAGGCTCAGGAGAACCTCCTTACAATCCGGGACCGGTGGCGGGAGATTGGGTTACCCCGAGGCCCGCGGCTCGAGCCGCTTGCTGGAACACTGGGTTCGCGCGGAGCCGCTCGAACGTTGGCTCCACTCTGATGTAAACCAGGTACTCAGACCGTTCGGCGATCGCCTTCCTGGCCCATTGAAGCGCCTGGCCATCCTGGTGCAGAGCCGAATAGATGGCCGTCTGATAAAGCGCCGGAACATACCGATTGGCTGCCTCCCCGTCCAACCGATTCAACGCCTGCTGGGCTTCGGCTGGATTTCCAGCCATCGCCTGCGCAACACCGCGTGCCGCCACCGCCATGAGCCACCGGCCTTTTGAAAAGTCGATGAGCTTTTGCAAATCGGGAATGGCTTCTTTCGCGGGTCCCTTGTGCAGCTTGGCCAGGCTCAGGGCGATTCGCGCAGTGTAAAAGCCCGGGTCCATATCGAGAACCTTCTGGTATTGTTCAATCGCCTGGTCATACTGTTTCGAGTAGTAGAAGCACCAGCCCAACCCAGTATTGATAACCAGCGACAACGGTTCCAGCTCTTGCGCCTGCTTCATCTGCTCGATGGCACGGTCCAGGCGTCCCGTCGCCATAAAGTAGTGGGCGTACCAGTGATGCGCGGTTGCGTAACCCGGGTTCAGTTCGAGCGCGCGCTGGAATTCTTTTTCCGCCCCTGGGAAATCCCAGTCGTAAGACATCTTTAGGTAAGCGAGGGAGACATGCGCCTCTGGAAGCGAGTCGTCCAGGGCGAGAGCGCGCGCGACCAACCCCTGCGCTTTGGCCCTGGCTTCCAGGGGCAGCATTGCATCGTAGTTAAATGATCCGAGCAGCGCGTAGGCGTCCGCCAGGCCGCAATAGGCGAGGGCGTAGCTGGGGTCCCTTTGGATCGCTTTCTGAAACTGTTCAACGCTCTTCGTCAGGCCTTCGGGGGTCCGGCGGCTGGCATAAAAGCGGCCTTTCAGGTACGCATGATACGCTTCCGGATCGACCGGACGCGCTTTCGCCAGCCGGGTTTGTTCCTGAGGCGTGGCCTTGACCTGGATCTCGCGCGCGATCGCCAAGGCCAGCTCGCTTTGGGTCGAGAGGATATCCCGCAAATCCCGCTCGTATTCTTCGGCCCAGAGGTTTTCCCCGGTCTCCGCTTTGACCAGCCTGACCGATATGCGAAAGCGGTTTCCGGTGCTGAGGACCGATCCTTCGAGCGCCGCGTCCACGTGTAGCTGGCGGGCGATCTCGGCCGTGGTTTGGCGCCCGGTTCGCTCGCTGCCGGAGTAGGACACCACCTTGAGAGCGCCGATCTTGGTCAGAGGCGTAAGCAGAGCTTCGGTCATTCCGGCGGCGAAGTAGTCCTGGCTGGTGTCCTTCGAGATGTTATCCAGGGGCAGAACCACCAGTGACCGGACTCCGGTCTTGGGGGGCGGCGGCGGTGACGGCCGCAGGTAGGCGAGCAGCGCCACAACGATCACCAGGGCCGCGACCAGCGCCGCGATCTTCCACAAGGGTAGCGGCTCCTTGCGGACAGGGTCAGGCGGGTCAACCGGCGGCTTAGGTGGCGGCTCCGACGGCCGCTCAATGACCCGGGCGACAAAGCGGTAACCGCGCCTCGGGATCGTATCGATATACCGGCTGTCCTCGGTACCGTCCCCCAAGGCCTTCCGGAGCATGGAGATGTTCCGCGCCAAGCCGCCCTCTTCGACAAAAGTCCCGGGCCAGACGGTCTTGATGATCTCGTCTTTCTCGACCACGCGCCCGCTGTTAGCCAAAAGCGCCAGCAGCGTATCCGCGGCTTTGGGCGTCAGAGGGACCACTTCTTCGCCCCGCATCAGCAGCCGCTGCACCGTGTCGATGCGGAACGGCCCAAACTCATAAAACCGTTTGACTTCCTGACCCATGGCGCAAATCGAATACCGGAGGTCGGGTGGCTTCGCCCTGAACCGGTGGTGAGGTTCGGCACTTATTCTACTCCTATTCGCTGAAATGTAGGTATCGGCGGGAAAAAGCCGCCCGGGCGAGTTCTGTCAGGGATTTGAGAGAGTTTTGTAAGCACTTCAGAAGGACTTCCTTCCCGCCAAGGGCTATTCTCGCCCCATGACCACGGCGATTTCGGTCCCAACGGCGGTTGAGGTCAACGACGTGCATTCACGGCTTAACCCGACCATCGTCGGGGGCGTGCTGACTCCCGGCTCGGTGGAAGAATGACCGCGGCCCAGTCGAGCTCGACCGCTTCGTTGATTGCCAAGGGACTGGTCTTCCTCTCCCGGGACCCGCAGTTTAGCGTGCTCGTGCCGCCCCCGGCAGCCGAAGCGAGCGCCTGGTTTGTGCCGTCCGGCCGGCTGCTCAGGCTGATGGACCGCCCCTGGTTCCGGTGGGCGGTGCGCGCCACCGAGCGCGTGGCGCTCCCGGGAATCCTGCCTCACTATGCGCTACGCAAGCAGTATCTGGAACGAGTCGTACGGAATGGATTGCAGGACGGCTTCCGGCAGGTGGTGGTCCTGGGCGCGGGCTTCGACACGCTGGCGCTGCGCCTGCACCTGGAGTTTCCCCAGGTTCGGTTCCTGGAAGTCGATCACCCGGCAACGCAGCGGGACAAGCGGCACGCGCTTGAAATGCGCGGGTTGCCCCAACCGAACTTGAGATTCCTGGCGGCGGATTTCACGCAGCAGACACTCGAAGCCGCCCTTGCCGCTTGCGCCGAATTCGATCCCACAGCCGACACGCTGTTCCTGGCCGAAGGGGTCTTGATGTATCTGCAGCAAGGCGAGGTTGAATTGGTTTTCCTGACAATGGGCCGTCACGCCGGCCGGCGGGTACGGCTCGCGTTTACGTTCCTCGAGCCGGGCGGGTTCGCCGGCATGAGCCCGCTGGTCCGCTTGTGGCTGTGGCTGCGCCACGAGCAATTCCGGTGGGTGGTCCGCGGCCGGGATCTCCCCGGGTATCTCGAAAGCCACGGGTTGGATGTTGTTGAGCTTGCCCAGGCGGAAGCCTTTGGTTCGCGCGCACGTGGCGAATCGATTTGTATAGCGGAGCGCCGCAGTTAGGGAGAAACGTATGCGAATCGCAGTACCAGCTTCTATTCGTTTCGCGACCAAGATCACAGGAGAGTGCCTGGTTGGTCTTCTCGTATTAGCAACGATGTTGCTCGCTCAAGCGCCGACCGGCGCAGTCGCCGGCACGGTCACCGATGAGACGGGAGCCTATGTGCCCGCGGCCAGGATCACCATCACCCACCAGGACACGGGGCGTACGCTCGAGCTAAAGACTTCCATAGACGGGGGTTTCAGCGCGGCGGCTTTGCCGGCGGGCGCCTATGACGTCCAGGCCGAAGCTGCCGGCTTTCGGGTGGTGACCCGGCGGGCGACGGTTGAGACCGGGGGTACAACGACGGTCCCATTGGTTTTGCCGGTGGGAACGAATCAGCAGGTCATCACCGTCCAGGATGCCAGCCCGCAAATTCATTACGACAGCCATCAGATCGACGGTGTCGTGACGCGGGACCAGATCGAGAGCCTGCCCCTGAATGGCCGCAGTTTTCTGCAGCTCGCCATGCTCGAACCGGGCGTGACTGCTTCCACCTCGAGCGGCGGACGGTATAACCACGCCTTCGAGGTGGGGGTGCTGGGCGGCGATCCGCGCAGCACTCGGGTCACGGTGGATGGCGGCGATGTGCTCGACCATATCACCGGCGGCACCGGGCAGAATTTCTCGCAGGAAATCGTGCAGGAGTTTCAGATCTCCACGGTCAATTTCGATTTGTCGACGGGCATCACCGGCGCCGGCGCCATCAACATCGTCAGCCGCTCCGGGTCGAATGCATTTCATGGCAGCGGGTTTTACTTTTTTCGCGATCACAACATGGCCGCTTACCCGGGGCTGCAGCGCGACCCAACCAACCCCGATCCCTTTTTCGCGAGGCGGCAGACGGGCGCGAACCTCGGGGGCCCGATTCGCAAGGACAAGATCTTCTTCTTTGCGAGTCTGGAGCACAACAATCAGGACGCCGTATTCACGGTGCAACCCCAATCCTCCGATTTCGCCGGCTTTGGGCGCATCGCGCCCAGCCCGTTCAACAGCAAGCAGATCAGCGCGCGCTTCGATTTTCATCTCACCGACCGGAACACCGCTTTTCTGCGCTACTCCCACGACGGCAACGATGGTTTCGCTCCCCTCGGCGTCGCGAGCCTGCCGTCCAACTGGAGCAGCAACGTCAACTGGGCCGATCAGAGCATCGGCGGCCTGACCACCGCCCTGCGGCCCAACGTGGTAAATGAGCTCCGGTTCTCCTATACCTACTGGAAGAACCGAAGGCTGCAGCCGACGTCCGCCGATTGCGCGGACCCGTGCATTGGATTGGGGCTGCCCCAGATCGAGGTGATGGGAACCGGCTTCACAATCGGCAACACGATCGATGCGCCGCAGGGCCGGGACACGCGCCGCTACGATACCACGGACAACGTGAGCTGGCAGAAGGGCTCACACCGCCTGCACTTCGGCTTCGAGTGGGAGCACTACTCGGGAACGGGCTTTTGGGGATTTCTGGAACCCGGCGCTGGGGTGCTCTATTCGCCCGACATAGTACGCCTCTACAATTCGCAGGCGCCGCCGGCCGCGCGCATCCCGCTCCCGGCTTCCTTCAAAACCTTCCAGGATGTTTTGAGCCTGCCGCTGGCCGGTTTTCAGACCGGCGTTGGCGACCCGAGCCAGCCGCCGCCTTTCGATCTGCAGCAGGCCAAGCAGAGCAACCGCTGGCGGTTCTACTGGCAGGATACGTGGCAGGTTCGCCCGAGGTTCTCGTTCCAATACGGCCTCGCCTACAGCTACGAAACAAACCTGCTGAATTACGATCTCTCGAAACCGGGATACCTGGGCCCGATCTTCGGCGCGGGCGGTCTTGCTCCCCCGCGCAAGGATCCCAACAACTTTGCGCCGTCATTGGGATTTGCTTGGAACGTCTCAGGCGACAACAAAACAGTCATTCGCGCGGGCGCTGGTCTTTTCTACGACACGCACCTGTTCGTCACGCGCCTCAAAGAGCGCAGCCTGCTAAGCCCGCTCGGCAACGGAAGACTGCCGATCCCCGGCTCGGCGGTTCCCAACCCGATTCCGAACATTCCCGGAGTTCCGCTGGGCCAGCCGCTGCAGTTCACCACCGGCCCGACGCTGTTTACGGGGAACCTGCTGATGGCGATTCTGCCTTCCGCGCGGGCGGCCCTCGCCGCACAGCTCGGCAGCAACACCAACAACACCAGCCTCGCTGTGCGGAATATCGAGCTGGCGAAGTCCGGAACCGATCTCATCGCGCCCGATTTCACCACGCCCTACTCGGAGCACTTCAACATCGGAGTTCAACGGGAGATTGCCCGCGACCTGGTCATCAGCGCCGATTTCGTCTTCCGGCAAACGATTCACCAGAACATGGAGAACATCGATTACAACCGGTGGGACAGCCTCCGGGGCCCGGTGATTCCAGCCTGCGTGGGGTCGCAGGCCCTCGATCCCCGGGCGCAATGCTCGCAGGGGCCGATCGAAGTCCTCTCGACCGGCGGGCGCTCCCACACCAAGGCGTTGCTCGTAAAGGTGGACAAGCGGCTCTCTCACCGCACCCAGTTCCTGGCTTCCTATGCCTACAGCCGTTCTGCCGGCTTCAACACGACCGTGGACGGAGCATTTCGCGCCCTGAACAACAATAACTGGTTTGACAATTTCGGGCCACTGGAGGGCGAGCGGCGGCACACGCTCACGATTTCCGGCGTGGTCAGTCTGCCCTGGGGTCTGCAGTTGGGGGTGATTTCCTCGATGGCCAGCAAGCCGCCCTTCACGGCCTGGGTCTCCTCGATAGACTTCAACGGCGACGGCACCAACGGCGACCTTCTGCCCGGCACGCAAATCAACCAGTTCAACCGGGGCTTGGGGCGGGCAGATTTGCAACGGCTGGTGGAAAGCTTCAACAAGACCCTTGCCGGCACCAAGACTTCGCGCGGCCAGTTGATTCCACGCCTCACGCTCCCCGCGAGTTTTGATTTCGGTGATCGGTTTTTTTCTCAAGACGTACGCCTGAGCAAGACATTCAAATATGGAGAAAGGTTCCGGTTCACGGTTCTTGGGGAGGCGTTCAACGTATTGAATGTGGCCAATCTGACCGGATACAGCGGCAATTTGACCGATCCCTCTTCCTTCGGCCGGCCGGCCAACCGTGTCAATCAGGTTTTCGGGTCCGGAGGGCCTCGGGCATTCCAGGCAGGGGTCCGGCTCAGCTTTTAGCTTTAGCTGGGCGTGATTTTTCACGAACCCAGGAGCCCGAAGAAGCGTCGTCTTTAGGACTCTCAATCTCAAGAGCAAAGTACAGCCCCGCCCGACCGCGGAGCGGCAAGGGTTCATAGCTCCACAAATGTGTACGTGGTCGTAGCGCGGAGCCACGCCGGTTTTTGGCGGGGATCTGCGGCCTTGCCCAGTCTGCGGCCGCAAATCCGCAGGTCTGCAAACTACGCGGCCCTGCGCTACATGTGCGTCGCATACGGAATCGTATTTTGCGGAATCCCTCCTTCTTGATAGCGTTTGCAGAGCTCTGTAAGAACTTTGTCAGAACTTCCGCAAAGCTTCAACAGGACTTCTGAATCGCGTCGGCAGTATCGTCGGCTGGTAGAGGAGGCCAGCCGATGCAAGCTCTACCGATCGAGCGACAGGGTACAGACGCCACACGACGTGCGCGTTTCATTCGAGGGCTCCCGCCGGCAAGTCAAGTGGCGCTTTCTGTTGGGCTGCTGCTAGTCCTTTTACCCGCTTGCTCGATACGCCGCTACGCCGTTAATCAGATCGGCAACGCCCTGGCCTCGGGCGGCTCCACTTATGAGAGCGACGACGACCTGGACCTGGTCGGCGGCGCCCTGCCGTTCAGCTTGAAGTTGATTGAAAGCCTGCTGGCGGAATCTCCGCAGCATGCGGGCCTGCTGCTGGCGGCGACCAGCGGTTTTACCCAGTACGGGTATGTCTACGTGGATGAGCCGGCCGATGAGGCGTCGGCGGAGAGCCTGGAGCGGGCCAACCTTTTGCGGCAGCGGGCGCGGCGGCTCTACCTGCGCGCACACGGTTATGGAATGCGGGCGCTGGAGCGGCGGTATCCGGGAATCGGCGCGGCGCTCGCGACCGAACCGAAGGCCGCACTAGCGAGGACCCGGCGGCGGGACATTCCGCTGCTCTATTGGACGGCTGCGGCCGAGGGTCTGGCCATCTCGAACTCCAAGAATGATGCGGAAATGATTGCGCGCCTACCGGAGGCGGAAGCGCTGATCGACCGCGTGGTGGAACTCGATGAGGCATGGGGGGAAGGGTCGGTCCACGAATTCCTGATCAGCATGGACGGCGCGCGGGCGGCGGCGCCCGCGGCGGAAGTGCAGGCGCGGTTGCGGCGGCACTTCGATCGCGCTGTGGAACTCTCCCGCGGCGCTCGCGGCAGCGTGTTCGTCACGTATGCCGAGGCGTCCTCGGTGCGGTTTCAGAGGCGGGCGGAGTTTCAGAGCTTATTGAAGCGGGCGCTGGCGATTAATGCCGATGCACGGCCGGACATTCGCCTCATGAACCTCGTGGCGCAGCGGCGCGCGCGGTGGCTGCTGGGGCGCACCGATGCGTTGTTCTTGGAAACCACAGAGGAACACAGATGAACACAAATGGGAGGTCACTTATGTTACGTGCCTGGATTACAACCGTCGTCTTGATTTGCTCATCGTCGGGCGGATTTGCCCAGACGGTGGTGATCAATATGGGGACTATGGCGCCACAAGGGTCGCCGTGGCACCAGATCCTGCAACAGATGGGGGAGGAATGGCGCGTCCGGTCGCATGGCGCCGTGACGCTGCGCATCTACGCGGGCGGCGTGCAGGGCGATGAGCCGGACATGGTGAAGAAGATGCGCATCGGCCAGCTTCAGGCGGCGGCGATATCGGGCCAGGGGCTGCGGGACATCGAGCCGGCCGTATCAGGGCTGCAAATACCGATGATGTTCGAGTCCTATGAGGAGCTGGATTATGTGCGCGACCGGCTGGGGCCGCGGCTCGAGAAGATGTTCGATGCCAAAGGCTACGTCGTCCTGAACTGGGGCGACGCCGGCTGGGTCTACTTCTTCACCAAGACGCCTGCCTCGCGGCTCAGCGACATTCGCAAGATGAAGCTGTTCGTCTGGGCCGGTGACAACTACGAGCTGCAGCTCTATGAGGGCGCGGGATTCCGGGCGGTACCTCTTGCCGCTACCGACATCCTGACCGGTCTCCAAACGGGTTTGATTGACTCGTATGACACCGTCCCCCTGATGGCTCTTTCGAACCAGTGGTTCGGACTTTCCAGGTACATGATCGACGTCAAGTGGGCGCCGCTGGTGGGGGCGACGGTGGTTTCGAAATCGGCGTGGAACCGCATACCCGAGCAGTACCGGGAGGATTTGATGCGGTCCGCTCACATAGCAGGGGAGCGGATGCGGGGTGAAGTTCGCCAGGCCGGCGACGCCGCCGTGATTGCGATGCAAAAGCGCGGGCTGAAGGTGACCGAGCCGGATGCGGCTGCGCTCGCCGATTGGCATCGGGAAGCCGAATCGGTTTACCCCAAATTGCGGGGCAAGAGCGTGCCTGCCGAGATCTTCGATGAGGTGCAGCGGCTGCGGGACGAATTTCGCGCGAAGGCGAGGCGGACGTGACATCGGCCAGGACCCGCAGGCGGAGCACTCGCATGGCGACGGTCGCCGAGGACTGGGTCTCGATCGCGGCGCTGTCGGTGATGGCGGCGCTGCCGGTGGTCGAAATGATCGCGCGGACGCTCCGGCTGAACGGCGTTCCGGGGTCGGCTGTGTTCGTCCAGCACCTCACCCTGTGGGTGGCGCTGCTGGGTGCGGCGATCGCGGCGCGGTCGGGCCGACTACTGTCGCTTTCGACCAGTGCATTTCTTCCGGAAAAGTGGCGGCCCGCAGCGGGCGTGTTCAGCGCTGCCATCACCGGGGCCGTTTCGCTCGGCCTGGCTTGGGCGAGCTTTCAATTCGTGCGCGTGGAGCGGCAGGCCGGGAACGTTCTGGCGGACCGCATTCCGATGTGGGTGGCTGAGAGCATTATGCCGCTGGGGTTTGCTGTGATTGCGGTTCGGGCGGTGTGGGGATGCTCGAAGGTCTGGGCCCGCCGCGCGGCCGCTGCTGCCGGTCTGGTGTTGCCCCTCATTCTAGGGGCTTCGCAGTTTCTGCAGGCGTCCGCTGGTCCCGCGCTGGGGATCGCGGTTCTTCTGGCGGCCACGGGCGTCGGACTTCCCGTTTTTGCAGGGCTTGGCGGGCTGGGGATGCTGCTGTTCTGGAAGAGCGGGATTGCGGTGGCGGCGGTGCCCGTCCAGGCATACCAGATTGTCTCCTCGCCGCTGCTTCCGTCGATTCCGCTGTTCACGTTCGCCGGCTACTTGCTGGCGGAAGGCGGAGCAAGCCGGCGGCTGCTGCGGGTGTTCGACGCGTTGTTCGGCTGGCTGCCGGGAGGGCCGGCGGTGGTGGTGGCGGCGGTTTGCGGGTTTTTCACCGTGAACGGTTCCGGCGCGACGATTCTCTCGCTCGGCGGCTTGATGTTGCCGGTGCTGCTGAAGGCACGATACCCGGAGAGGTTTTCGATCGGGCTGCTCACGGCCTCCGGGTCACTCGGGCTGCTGTTTCCGCCCAGCTTGCCGGTGATCCTCTATGGCGTTTATTCGCACACGCCGATTGACCGGCTTTTCATCGGCGGCTTCGTGCCGGGTTTGCTGATGGTCGCGTTGGCGTCGGCTTGGGGTGTCCAGCAGGGGCTGCGAAGCGGGGCCGTTCGCGGCCGGTTCTCGTGGCGGGAAGCGCGGGAAGCGTTGTGGGAGGCGAAGTGGGAGCTGGCACTGCCCGCGATCGTGATCGTGTGCCTGTTCGGCGGAGTGGCCAGCCTGGTCGAGACCTCGGCGGTGGCGGTGCTGTATTCGTTCGTGGTGGAGTGCCTGGTGTTTCGGGATCTCTCGCTGCGGCGCGACTACGCGCGCGTGGCGGTGGAATGCGCCACGGTCGTGGGGGGCGTGCTGGTGATTCTGGGCGCGGCGATGGGCCTGACGAATTACCTGGTGCAGGCGCAGATCCCGATGCAACTAGTCGCCTGGGTTACGGCCCACATCCATTCCAAGGTTCTGTTTCTGCTGCTGCTGAATGTGTTCCTGCTCGCGATCGGCTGTCTCGACAGCTTCGCCGCGATCATCGTGGTGGTCCCGCTGATCACGCCGATGGGAGCGGCTTTCGGCGTGGATCCGGTGCAGTTGGGGATTATTTTTCTCGCCAATCTGGAGCTGGGATACATGACGCCGCCGCTCGGCATGAACCTGTTCCTGTCGGCCTGCCGGTTTGGCAAGCCGGTAGCGGAGGTGTCCCGGGCCACGCTGCCGTTCTGGCTCATCCTGCTGGGCGGTGTGCTGGTGATTACGTATGTGCCGGCACTGACCACCGTGCCCGTGCGGTGGGTGGGGAGATAGAAATGTGTTAGGAGGGAATATGGCGGCATCGGTATTAGGAAGGCCTGGAACGGTGCGAGGACCTTGCGCCGGCGAATGCAATCACGGGGCGTGCGCGCAACAGCGGAGGATCGCCACGTCCAAGTGCCGGTATTGCCGGCAAGCCATCGGGTACGGGCGCGCGTTTTATCTGCATGCCAAGGGGTACGTTCACGCTGATTGCACGCCGCGCTCGGGAGGCCTGGTGTACGGAGGGTGCGGGTACCAGGAAGAGTACGGATAGGCGGGCGATTTGGCCTGGATGCAATGACTGAAGCCAGCGACCTGGAGGATTCTGATGCCGCGTCAAAGTTTCGTTTTGCGTTTGTTGGTTCGCTGCAGTGAGAACCAGGGTGTGCGTTCCCGAGAGCGTGAGCCGAGTGGACGGGAGTCTTCCGCCAAGAGCAAGCGGGGCGACTGCGGCCTCGATCTGCCCGTGGCGAGCCGCTCGCCACAGACCACGAGGAGACAGCACGGTCTCGCGATGCATGGCCTCGTAAAAGCTACGTTGGCGGTTCTATTTGCTGCGGCGCCGGGTTGGTGCCAAACCGGGGCGCCGGAACAGAAGCCCCGCCAGCACTTCGCGAACCTGGAGGGCGATTTCGACGTTCGCGATTCGGCGCCCCGGAGCGAGCAGGCAAACTCCCTGGTGGCGCAACGGCGAGGGGTCCTGGAAGTCTTTCGCTCCTCACTCGCCTCCGGGGGCGGTGCAGGGGCCAAGTTGGCGCCAAACGAGTTCGGGTTGCCCAAGATGTTCTTTCACGAGCGCTCGGCTTTGAGCGCCCCCTCACAAAAGGATCCCGAGGAGATCGCTCGGGACTTCCTGCGCTCGCACAACACGATCTTTCCCTTCGCCCCGTACGAGATCGATCAGTTGCGCCTCGTGGGGCGGGACGTCTCCCGGGATTTGTCGGTGCTGAACTTCAGCCAGACCGTGCGCGGCGTGCCCGTCTTTCACGGGCAGGTCAAGGTGATCTTGGACGGCGCGGGACGGGTCATGCAAGCGGGAGTCGGGGAGGTCGTTCCCCAATTGGATCTGCCGACCGCTCCGGCCCTCACTGCGGAGGACGCCGTGAAGGCCGCGTTTCGGAGCCTCGGGCTACCGGAGCCGGACCGGCTAGCTTCGCTTCCTGAGAGACCGGACGGCCGGCTCGGATTCCGCAACCCGCGCGGCGACCGCTTCAGCGACATCGCCGCTGAGCTTTCGATCTTCCCCATGCCGCCGGACTCGGGACGCCTCGCCTACCGCGTCTTCCTGGAGACCGACAAGCAGAGG
>JBGOUJ010000169.1:0-12557 GCA_041477005.1 Terriglobia bacterium
CACCCTCACCAGCATCGATATCTTTTCGCCCCACTTCCGCAACACCGTGATTGAGCCGTGGGTGCAGGACGACTGGCGGGTCACACCCGAGCTGACGCTAAACCTCGGCCTGCGTTATGAGTGGGCCGGCCGCCCGACGTCTGACGACAACAGCATTTCCAGCGTTGAGGTGAGCAAAGGCCAAGCCAAGCTGGTTACGGCGCGCGATCCACAGGGTTTCCCTCGCTCGCTCGCCTACGATGACTACAACAACTTCGCCCCGCGCATCGGCTTCGCCTACAGTCCCAAGTTCCTGGGCGGTAAGACCGTCTTTCGCGGCGCTTACGGGATCTTCTACCAGCGTGAGAACGCCAACACCTGGATCGATATTGCCATCAATGTCCCGTTCATCCGCCAGACGAACATCAACCTGGACACGGTGCCCACGAGCCCGTTTTTCTGGCAGGGCTATGATCTGTCGCGGCCGGGCGCCCTGGCGCCGCCGGTGCCGCTGCTGGTCTTCTCGCTCGATCCGAACTGGCGCGACGGGATGATCCATCAGTGGAACTTCAACATCCAGCAGTCGCTGGGTTACAGCACCGTGCTTCAGATCGCCTACGTGGGCAATCGTGGCCTGCGGCTGGCGCGGGCGACGCTCCCCAACCAGCCGGATCCCGGCGCAGGCGGCGTGGATGCTCGCCGGCCTTACACCAACTTCGGCCAGATCAACGGCCTCGACTCGGGCGGCGACGCGCACTATCATGCGCTGCAAGTCCAGGCCGAGAAGCGCTACTCGAACGGCATGCAGTTCATAGCCGGCTACACCTTCAGTAAGTGCATCAGCAACAGCGACGCGACCTTCGTGGGCGAGGGCACGTCGATCCAGAACGGCCGCGATTTCCACCAGCAGCAGGGGCTTTGCACGCAGCACTTCAGCCAGCGTCTTACCCTGAGCTGGCTCTATGACATCCCGATCGGCCGCGGCCGGATGTTTCTGCACGACGCCTCCCGGGTCACCGACCTGCTCGTCGGCGGCTGGCAGGTCAACGGCATTTACACCGCCAGGTCCGGGTCGCCGTTCACCGTGACCCAGCCGGGCGACTTTCCCAATGTCGGCGACGGCACGGCGCGCCCGAACCAAGTCGCCAATCCCAACCAGGTGAGCAACCAGTCCATCGACCACTCCTTCAACACCGACGCCTTCGCTCTGGCTCCCCGGTTCGCCTGGGGGACCGCCGGCCGCAACACCGTCATCGGGCCCGGCATCAACAACTGGGACTTTTCGGCGTTCAAGAACTTTTCGTTTGATGAAAAGCGCCGGCTGCAATTCCGCGCCGAGTTCTTCAACCTGTTCAACCGCGCGGAATTCGCCTTCCCCGGGGCGTCGATCGGGACCGCCCAGTTCGGCCGCATCAGCGGCACCACGCGCGACCCGCGAGACGTCCAGATATCGTTGAAGTTTCTGTGGTAGCGCCGTTAGCGAGACGCCTGGCGGGGCGGAGTCGGTCCGGCCCCGCCGTGAAATTTCTTCGCTCCATCGGGTTCGAATAAAGCAAAGACGTACAGGGTGTCGCCGGTGCGATAATTCTTCATCCAGGGTGCGCCGGCTCCCGTGAAGCCTCCGACTGCGCCACCCATGCCGGACAGGATCGCGATGTACTGTTTGCCTTCGAGCCGGTAGGAGATGGGCGCGCCGCGCATTCCAGAGCCGGTCTGAAAGGACCATAGCACGTCGCCTGTTGCAGCGTCGTAGGCTCTGAAGTTTCCTTCCGGATCACCGGCAAACACCAGCCCCCCGGCAGTGGCCAGCACTCCGCCGCCCATGGGAGTGCGCGTCTTCACCTCCCACGCCGCCTCCCCTGTTTCGGCGCGTATGGCCACGAGCTTTCCGTAAGCTTTATTCGGCAGATAGCGAAAGCCGCTGGGGCCTTTGGGCAGGCCTTGCTGCCGCGCTTTCACGCCGTTGTTCGAGAAGACGGCGCAATTTTCAATCGCGGGAACGTAGATCATGCGGGTGAGCGGGCTGTAGGCCATGGCGTTCCATTCTTTGCCGCCGGCGGCGCCGGGGCAGACCGTTGCACCCTCCACGGTAGGAATCGATGCGGGGTTCAGAATGGGGCGACCGCTCGCGTCGAAGCCTTTGGCCCAGTCCACGCGGACGAACGGCCTGGCGTAGAGGAATTTTCCGGTGGCGCGGTCGATGGCGTAGAAATGACCGTTGCGATCGGCGTGGACCAGGGCTTTCACGGGGCGGCCCCGGTAGTTGATGTCCACCAGGACCATTTCGTTGACGCCGTCGTAGTCCCAAACGTCGTGCGGCGTGAACTGGTAGTGCCACTTCAGCTTTCCGGAATCGGCATCGAGCGCCACCACGCAATCGGTATAGAGATTATCGCCCTCGCGCGCATCGCCATCGTAATCCGGATTGGGATTGCCGGTTCCCCAATAGATCAGGTTCAGCTCCGGGTCGTAGGAGCCATTCATCCAGGTTGCACCACCGCCCGCTTTGTAGGAATCTCCGCTCCAGGTTTCGGTGGCTTTCTCGCCTTCCGTGGGCGTCGTGTAGAAGCGCCAGAGGCGGCGGCCACTGCTCGCTTCATAGGCATCGAGGAAGCACCGGCTCGGATAATCGCCGCCGGCGATGCCGGCGACAACTTTGTCGCCCACGATGAGCGGCGGTGATGTGGCGCTGAGATTGTCTTCCGCTTTTCCCATTTCCACATCCCAGCGCACGCGGCCGGTTTGCGCGTCGAGCGCGACCAGGTGCGCATCGAGCGTTGCCATGTAAAGCAAGCCGTTCCGGATGGCGACCCCGCGGTTGACCGGACCGCAACAGTACTTGAGTTTTTCCGGCAGGCGGCGCTTGTAATGCCAGAGTTCGGCGCCGGTGCGGGCGTTGACGGCGAAAACGTGATTCCAAGAGGTGCTGAAATAGATCACGCCGTCCACGAATAAAGGGGTGGCCTCCAAACCATCGGGAGTGCCGGTCTGAAAGCTCCAGATCGGAACCAGCCGGCTGAGGTTTTGCTTGTTGATTTCTTCGAGCGGGCTGAAGCGGCGATTGCCATAATCGCGGCCGTACATCAGCCAGTTGTCATCGTCTCGATCGGTTGCCAGCAAACGGGCAGGGGGGACATTCACCCCGGCGACCCGCAGGTCGGTTGCCGGCTTGATGGCCTCGGCGGCGAGCAAGCGCAGGTGGCGGATCAGCGTCCCCCGGGCGGGCGCATCGAGGCGGTCGCCGAAGGCAGGCATGGCCGTTCCGCGGACGCCATCGCGAATCACTTTCTCGAGATCCGAATCCGCGATGGCGGCCTGCCAGACCGGGTTCGCGAGATCGGGACCGGATCCGCCCTCGGCAAACGCGCCGTGGCACAGGGCGCAATGCTGGGCAAACAGCGAAGGCCCGGTTACGGCGTCCTGTGGCGCAGCAGCAGCGCGCGCCGCCAAGAAGCAACACAGCATCCCGGCAAGGCGCCAGGCCGGAATCTTCGGGGTTGCCATAAGCCGCAGTCTGGTCCAAGGCCATGATAGAGTGTTTTGGACATCAGGTAAACCTTTATGAGATGGATCAACAAAATGCACCTGCCGGCCGCGCTGCTCGCGCTGCTGTCTCTGTTGCCCGCGAATCCCGCTGCTGCCCAAAGCGGCTGGAAGGCGGGCGTGGCAAGAGTGGACATAACGCCGCACGAATCGATTTGGCTGGCGGGGTACGGCGATCGGACCAAGCCATCAGAAGGCGTCCGCCAGAATATTTATGCCAAGGCGCTCGCCTTGCAGGACTCCCAAGGCGCGACCTCGGTGATCGTCACTGCCGACCTGCTGGGGTTCAGTCGGGAAATGTCAAACCCCATCGCCGAACGGGCGAAACAAAAATTCGGGCTGCCTCGCGAGAGACTGGTATTCAACGCCTCGCATACGCACAGCGCCCCGGTGACCGGAAATCTGTTACGGCCAGCGTACCCGTTCAGCGACGACCAGATGCAAGTGAGACGAAAATACACGGCGACTCTGCTCGACCAGGTGGTCGACCTGATCGGCCGCTCCATGCAGAATCTGGCTCCTGCGCAACTGGACTTTGAGCAGGGGTTGGCGGGCTTCGCGGTGAACCGGCGGCGCGTCACGCTGCGTCACCTGCCCGGTCCCGTGGATCACGACGTCCCCGTGATGAGCGTGCGCGCGGATGGAAAGCTCCTGGCCGTGGTCTTCGGCTACGCCTGCCACAACACGGTTCTCAACGATTATCAGATCAATGGCGACTGGGCCGGATACGCGCAGGAAGCGCTCGAGAAAGAGCACCCGGGAACGACGGCCCTGTTCGTGGAGGGGTGCGGCGCCGATGCGAATCCGCTGCCGCGGCGGTCGGTGGACTTGGCCATGAGGTACGGGCAGATCACGGCGGCAGCGGTCGATCAGGTGCTGGCTGCGAAAATGAAGCCGCTCAGCGGGCCGGTGAAAGCGGCGTTCGAGACAGTGGATATCCCCTTTCAAAAGCGGACGCGAGAGGAATTCCAGGCGGAGCTGAACGACAAGAACGCTGCGGTCCGGCGGCACGGAAAATTCATGCTGGAGATCATCGAACGCGAGGGAAAAGTGCCGGATCATTATCCATATCCCATCGAGGTGTGGCAGTTCGGACGCGGTCTCACCATGATCGCGCTGGGCGGCGAGGTGGTGGTGGATTATTCGCTGCGCTTCAAAAAGGAATATGGGTTTGACAACCTGTGGGTCGCAGGCTACTCCAACGACGTGTTCGCGTACATTCCATCGCTGCGGGTGCTGAAGGAGGGCGGGTATGAGGGTGGCGGGGCGATGATCGGCTACGGGCAGCCGGGGCCGTTTGGGGCGGCTGTGGAGGAAATCATCGCCGAAAAAGTGGATGAGCTGGTGAAGCGCACCCGCAATTGACGGGGATCACACGAATTCCCCGCCCTAGGCAAAGGCTATGGAACCACAGCCTTTGCCTGGATTCCTCATTACTTGGCCCCGGTGACCCGGGCCTGGAATCGCCGCATGCCCCCCAGCCAGCGATCGTAATCGTTCGCTTTGCGCCGAAAGTATTCGGCCACTTCGGGATGCGGCAAAATGAGGAAGCTCTCCTCGGCAAGACCGGCCACCACCGCTTCGGCCACCTGCTCGGGTTCGATCGCCCCTTCCAGCAGGAACGCAAAGGCCGAGCGCTCCGCGCCCTTCAGTAGATTGGTTCTTACCCCTTGCGGGCACAGGCAGGAAACCTTAATGCCACGATCGCCATAGGTAATGGCCAACCATTCGGCGAGCGCCAGGGCGGCGTGCTTGGTCACGGCGTAGGGCGCCGAGCCGATCTGGGTGAGCAGGCCGGCGGCCGACACGGTCTGTAGCAGGTAGCCCTGGCCGCGCTCCAGCATCCCGGGCAGCACCGCCCGCGCTCCATAGAGGTGGGACAGAAAGTTCACGCCCCAGATACGCTGCCAGCCCTCGTCCGGCGTCTCGATCCCGCCATCGAGCCCGATGCCGGCGTTGGAGCAGAACAGGTCGATCGGGCCGTAGGCCTTGGTCGCCCCATCGACCAGATGCGCTACGTCCGCCTCGACGCCGACGTCGGTGGTCACAGCCAGCCCGCCGGCTGCCGCGGCCACCCGCGCCGCTCCGTCGCCGTCCACATCGGCCACCACCAGGCCCCGCGGGCCCTCCGCCGCAAACCGCAGGCACAGCGCCCGCCCGATCCCGCTCGCCCCACCGGTGACCACAACAACCTTATCTTTGAGATCCATGTCAGGCCGCCCGAGTGAAACCGCCGATGAACGCCGCTAAAGACCAGGGGCTTTTTTATCTGCGTTCATCTGCGGTTTCAATTTCCCAAGTTCCAGACCGGCTGCTTCAGGGCCGGCTCAGCTTGAAGAACCACAGCCACAAGTACTGCGGGCCGGCGCTATAGGTGTGGCGCATCTCGAAGCCGCAGCGCCCGGCCATTTCGCGCATCTGGTCTTCGGTGAAGCCCGCCCCCAGCCAGGTGTCGAGCGGCTCGTCTTCGAGCGGCACTCCTTGCACCTGAAACTTGAACAGCGCCCCCGGCTGCAGCACCCGGCGCACTTCCCGCACGTAGTTCTCGATGACCGCCTTGCTGGGGATATGCTGAAAAACGATGAAGGAAAACGCGAAATCAAACGCGGCGTCGGGAAACATCGCCAGGTCCGAGCCGTTGTTCTGGTATACGCGGGCGTTGGGAAACTCGAGCAAGGCATCCGGCACTAGCCGCCCCACTTCGACCAGCGCCTCGGCCAGCCGCCGCACCGGCAGCTCGCCCCGCAGCGCCTCCCGGACCCGCGCCGCCCCCTCCCGGAACATCTCGGCCAACTGCCGCAAAGCGAGACCCCCATGCAGCGCCGCCCGCGCCCGCGCGACCATTTCGCCGCTCACGTCCACCCCGTCCACCCGGCCGAAGATCTTCGCCAGCGCCCGCGTGATTCGCCCGGCCCCGCAGCCGATCTCCAGCACCCGCATCCGGGCCGGATCCCGCCCCTGGCAGATGTTGGTCATGTCGGTGAGAATCTGCTCGCGGACGTTGGTCTCCCCGGACCGGAAAAACTCCTGGGCGGTCCACTCCCTCTTGCCCGACGCGACATAATAGCGGGCGTCCTCCCGCGCCCGCGCGTCCCAGTCGTGGCGCATCTGTTCCAACAGCTCGGGGCTCCACTGGGTCTCCATTGGTAAAATTCAGTGTAGCGCATGCCGTTTTATTTTGATCCCGAGGGCAATCTCCGCCTACGCGAGTTCGAGCAATGGCCATGGCTCGTCCACGCCTTCAGCACCCGCGCCGCGGGAAATCTGAAGGAGCCGGCGAGCCGCCGCCGCTTCCTGCGGGCCCTCGATGGCCGCTCGCGGCAGCTCTTCACACTCCACCAGATCCATTCGGCGATCGTCCGCGTGGCTGCCGGAAAACCCGACCCCCGCCTGCCCGGCGACAGCCTGATCGCGTCCCAAGCCGGGGCCCTCGTAGGCATTAAGACGGCCGACTGCTTGCCGGTGCTGCTGGTCGATCCCCAGCGGCGCGCGGTGGCGGCCGCCCACGCCGGTTGGCGCGGCGTAGCCAGGCGAGTTGTGGAGAAAACGGTCGGAGAGATGCGGCGCGCGTTCGGCTGCGACCCAGCGGGGCTGGTCGCCGCCATCGGTCCCGGCATTCAGGCCTGCTGCTTCGAAGTGGGGCCGGAGGTCCTCGAAGAGTTCTTCTCGCAGTTCGTCGATGCCGACCGGTTCTGCCGCGCCGACCCGCCCAACCCGGCCCTGACCATGCTCCCCCGGCAGCTCATGACCGGCAACCACGGCGTGATGCGCCGCATCGACGCCGGTGAGCCGTTGGGACCCGGCCGCGTGGACCTGGCGGAAGCCTGCCGGCGCCAGTTGCTGGCCGCGGGCGTCCCGCCCAAGCGCATCTTCAGCTCGGGCCTCTGCACGGCCTGCGATCTGAAACGGTTCTATTCCTATCGGCGGGAAAAGGAAGCGGCCGGCCGCATGCTGGCCGTTATTGGCGTGCGTGGCGGATCGTAAGCCGGACCGGCAACAAGGCCTGCCCCACCCGGCCCCAGAATTCCCCATGGTCCTGGTAGAGCATCAGCAAACCGGCGTAGTAGTATCCCAGGACGAACAGAAGCAGGAACGGGGTGGTGAAGTAGTTCTCGGCGGAGATCGCGTACAGGACGGTCAGTAAGAAGTACGTGCCGATGACCAGGTTGAGCCAAGGAAGCCAGCGGCTGTGGCCGCGATACTTGCTGGCCTTCTTGTTCCCGTATTTCGCCGTGCGCTGGAAGGGCGATTGCAAGCCGAGCAGCGCCTCGACCACCGCCCGGGTATTGGTAATGGTCAACCCGATGCCCGTGGCCATCACGAAAGGAACGAACAGAAACGTCCTCTTCCACCGCTCCGGATAAAGCTCCTTCTGCGCCACCAGGTAAAACGACGAGACCGAGCAGAACGACGCGACGAACAGCGGCAGGTCGATGTAAAGCATCTGAAACCAGCCCTGATAGAACCGCACGATCATGGCCGGCAGCAGCAGCACCGAGAGCACCAGCATCAGCGGGTAGCAGATGTTCGCCGTCAGGTGAAACCATCCCTCGGTCTTGATCCGGACTGGCAGCGGCGCGCGCAGAAGCTGCGGCAGGATCTTCTTGCCGGTCTGGATCAGCCCTTTGGCCCAGCGGGCCTGCTGCACCTGAAAAGCCGTCATCTCCACCGGCAGCTCCGACGGGCACTCGATCCCCGGCACGTAGACGAATTTCCAGCCCTTCAGTTGCGCCCGATAGCTGAGGTCGGAATCCTCGGTCAGCGTGTCGTACTGCCAGCCGCCGGCGTCCACGATCGCCTGGCGGCGCAAAACGCCTGCCGTGCCGTTGAAATTGAAAAACCGCTGCGAGCGGAACCGAGCGCCGTGCTCCAGCACGAAGTGGCCGTCGAGCAGGATCGCCTCGACCTGGGTCAGGAACGAGTGGTGGCGGTTGTGGTAGGTCCACCGCGTCTGGACCATCCCCACCCCGGAATCGGCGAAGTAGTGAACCGTGCGCAACAGGAAATCGGGCGGCGGCGCGAAATCGGCGTCGAAGATGGCGATCAGCTCGCCGGTCGATTGCTGCATCCCGTTCCGCAGCGCCCCGGCCTTGAAGCCCTCCCGGTTGGTCCGGTGAATGTAGGTAACCGGCTCCCCGAGGGCGGCCCAGCGGTGGGCGGCAGCCTCGGCGATGGCCGCGGTTTCATCGGTCGAGTCGTCCAGCACCTGGATCTCGAGCTTCTCCCGCGGGTACTCGATCCGGCAGACGTTCTCCAGTAGTTGCTCCACCACGAAGCGCTCGTTGTAAATCGGCAACTGCACGGTCACGCGCGGCAGCTCCTCGAATCGCCCGGCCGGCTCCCCCATCGCGTTCTTCTTGTATTTGAAATAGGTGTAGACGAGCTTGTAGCGGTGCAGGCCGTAGACGCTCAGGATAATCAGGATCGCAAAGTACGGAATCAGCAGCGCCAGGTCGAAGGCATTGAGCTGGTAGACGCCTTTGAACGGGTTATTGAGAGCGAACTCCAGGGTCCGCTGGATGGGGGACTTGGCCGCCAGCATGGCCATCGGAAACAAAGCTGCTAACATAACGTTGCCCGTCTCTCCAATGTCTGGCCGCGTTCGCTCGGTTCTGCTGCTGGCCCTGCCGCTCGAAGCAGGCTACCTGGCTCTGAGCCGCTTGCACGACTGGCAGCGGTCCGTCGTCGAGTACATCGCAGTCTATCTGGCAACCTCTATATTTTACATTGTATCGTGCTGGTGGATCACGGAAAAGAACGAGAAACCGGAGAGCCGCCGCCAGTTGGCCGCTATCCTGCTGGCCGGTCTTGCCTTCCGCCTGACCCTTTTACCTCTCTACCCGTCGCTCACCGAGGATCCTCACCGCTACCGCTGGGAGGGCAAGCTCCAGGCAGCCGGTGGAAATCCTTATGTGGCCCGCCCCGAAGATCCCCAGTGGGCCGGGTTGCGGGACAGCACGTGGCCTCGGGTCAACCGCAAGGACCTGCCCACGGCCTACGGCCCCTTGCTGGAGTGGTCCCACCGGTTGACCTACGCGGTTGTTTCCCGCCTCGAGCCCAATGAGTTCCGGCAAGTCTGGCTCTTCAAGATCCCCTATCTGGTCTTCGACCTGGCGACGATGGGCGCGCTGCTGGGGCTGCTCGCGCAGTTGGGCCGGCCGCGCTCCTGGGTGCTGATCTACGCCTGGTCGCCCCTCGTGGTCGCCGAGTTTTGGGCCAGCGCCCACAATGACCCGGTCCTTGTGTTCTTCCTGGTTGCGGCGATCTGGGCGGCCGGGACCGAGCGGTGGGCCTGGGCCATGGGGGCGCTGTGGATGGCGACGCTCGCCAAGTTCTGGCCGGCCCTGCTGTTTCCGTTGTTCCTGTGGTCCGGGGGACGCGCGCGCTTGTCCGGCCGGCTCGGCTGGGTGCTGGCCTGGACCCCCCTCGCAGCGCTGCTGAGCCTCCCCTACTGGCAGGGTTCCTGGCAAGGGCCCGCTCAGTTGCGCGGGATGCTGGCCGGCTTCCTCGGCGGCTGGCGCAATAACCCCAGCCTTTACAACGTGATCTACGCCGTCGCCGGCCGGGACTACGAGCAGGGCAAGCCCCTGGTCGCCGGTCTGCTGGTGGCGGCTGTGCTGGCGATCGCGGTCCGCCGGCCGGCGCTGCCGCAGGGCGTTCTCGCCACGACCGTGGTCCTGCTGTTCCTTTCCGCCAATTGCTTCCCGTGGTACCTGACTTGGATGGTGCCGCTGCTGGCAACCTATCCCTTGCCGGCATTTCTGCTATGGACGGCCCTGGCGCCCCTGGCTTACCATATCCTGGTCGGATATCAGGCGACCGGGCGGTGGCAGGACGACCCGTTCTACCTATATCTGGAGTATGTGCCGGTCTATGGGATGTTGCTGGCGAGGCTGATTCAATGGGGAGTCAAAAAGGCCTTCGACCGCTGACCGCCGCCGAGCGGGCGCGGGTGAACTCGTGGCTGGCCCGCCTGCCCTACTACCGCCCCCGGCTGCGGATCCTGGTCGGCGAGGGGTTGGCGGAGCGGCGGCGCCGGCTCCTGCTCGGCGCGCGGGAGTCGAGCATGCACGCCGCGAGCTTCGTCCCGCGCCGCCACATCGTCCTGGACCGTGACCTGTTGCGCCGCCGCGATCTCGCCCGGATCCTCTACCACGAGGTTTTTCATTTTGTCTGGGCTCGTCTCGGCAACCCGCTGCGTCTAAGCTACGAGGCGATGATCCGGCGGGAATGGGCCGAGGGCGCACGGGGGGAACTGGGGTGGTCGGCCGAGTCGCGCAAGCGCTCCCTGGCGCCGGCGGAGGTTCGGCGCCGCAGCCGCCGCTGGGCCGACTACGCGTGCGAGAGCTTCTGTGATTCAGCCGCCTGGCTTTGCCTCGGCGCCCGGCGCCGCCACCAGGAATGGACTCTGAAACCGCGCTTTCGCGAGCGGCGGCGCCGCTGGTTCCTCGCGGCCGACGTGCTGCCGCGGTTGCAGTTATAATGGAAGTGGGAGGGGGCCTTTGGTGAACCCACGTTTTCTTGCCGTGACGGCTGTGCTGATCCTCGGTGCGGCCGCGTGCTCATCGTACAAGCCGGCCGCAGCGGCCAAAGGCAATCAGGAACGGAAGGCCGCCCCCAATTTCGCCCTCGCCGACTCACAAGGCAAGACCCTTCGCCTCAACGATTTCAAAGGCAAGGTCGTGCTGCTCGATTTCTGGGCCACCTGGTGCGGCCCTTGCAGGATCGAGATTCCCTGGTTCATGGAGTTCCAGCGCCGCTACAAGGACAAAGGCTTCACGGTGATCGGCGTCTCGATGGATGAGAACGGCTGGGAGGCGGTAAGGCCCTTCGTCGAAGAAATGAAGATGAACTACCCCGTAGTGATCGGCACCGACAAAACCTCCTCGGATTTCGGCGGCGTGGAAGTGCTGCCCACCACGTTTCTGATCGACAAAGAGGGACGCATCGTCATCACCCGCCTGGGCCTCACGAGCAAGGATGAATTCGAGAAGGCCATTCAAGATCTTCTTTAGCCTGGCCGCCGGCCTGCTGCTGCAAGCGCAGATACCGGGGCCGCCAGTGGTCTCTGCCGAGCCGGCGCCGGCCGTGGTCGCCCACCGCGGCTCGACCGCCGAGATCCCGCTGAGGCTCGCCATCCGGAGCGGCTACCACATCAACTCCAACACTCCGGCGGAAGATTACCTGATCCCCACCCTGCTGAGCTGGAACGAAGCCGCGGGCTTGGCGCCGCGTGGCGTCACCTACCCCAAGTCCGAATCGGTCAAATACGAGTTCGCCGAAAAACCCCTGCTGGTTTATTCCGGCGCGGTGACGGTTACGACCCGTTTTGCCGTGGCCGCCGACGCCACGCCCGGGCCCCAGACTCTGAGCGGCAAGCTCCGCTATCAGGCCTGCACTGACCGAATGTGCCTCCCCCCGCGGACGCTCAACGTCAGCGCTTCCATAAAAGTGGAATAGCCCCCAAGCGCGGGATCCACGCCTCTCCTCTCCGCGTCTTCGCCCACCCCCATCGCCAGGTCCCATCCGCGCTCGCCCTGCTAAACTTGCCACCATGAATCCCCACCAGCCGGCCCCGGCCAAACGCACCTGGCGGGAGCGGGTGAAGGCCCTGGAGAACGTCCGGCCTCTGGTGAAGATGGTGTGGGAGACCAGCCCTTCCCTCAGCTTCGCTATGGTGGCCCTCGCACTCCTGCGAGCCGGGCTGCCCCTGGCCCTGCTCTGGGTCGGCAAGCTGATCATCGACGCCGTCGTCTACCGGGGCGCTGTCGGAACCGGACGGATCTGGAAGCTGGTGGCGATCGAGCTGGTTTTGGCCCTGGCCTCGGACCTGCTGGCCCGCGCCTCACAGCTCGTCAACAATCTGCTCGGCGACCGCTTCACCAACCGGGTCAGCGTCGAGATGATCCGGCACGCCGCGACGCTCGACCTGGCCCACTTCGAGGAGCCGGATTTCTACGACAAGCTCGAGCGCGCGCGCCGCCAGACCACTTCCCGGCAGGTCCTGCTGGCCGATCTGGTCATGGACGCCCGCG
>JBGOUJ010000170.1:0-12553 GCA_041477005.1 Terriglobia bacterium
CTGGAGCAGCGGAGCACGAGTGAAACGGCGCAGATCCTGGGCATCAGCGAGCCCGCGGTCAAGACGCGTCTGGTGCGAGCGCGGATGAAGATGAAGGACAGCCTGGCCGCCTGGTGGACGCCCCGCGCCGCCGCCCTTCCGTAAAACAGGTCGGCGTGGGGAAAAGGCGATCTCACGCAAAGCGCCAAGCACGCCAAGAAAACTTCCTTGTTTTTCCTTTGCGTCTTTGCGCGAAATCTGCCGGCCGGCCTTCCTAGCTCAGCGAGCGGCGCGGGCGCATCAAAACCCGCCCGCGCGGGGAAGCGGCCCGCCGGTTACGTGTCCGGATACCAGCAATAGCCATCGCGAAAGAACGTCTTGATCCGCTTCCGGCCCAGAGGCCCGAGCTTGAAGCGGAGCCGCCGGATGTGCACGTCCAGCGTGCGGGACTTCACGCCTTCCCGATAGCCCCAGACATTCTGGAGCAGAGACTCGCGGGAAAGACACTTGCCCGGGTATTGCTGGAGCCAGGCGAGCAAAGCCGACTCCAGGCGAGTGAGACGAGGGCCGTCCTCCACGGGGATTTCCGGGGACAGCGGCTGCTTCTCATCTGTATAAGTAATCTCTGATGGCATAAGGTTTGCCTCGCGATTCATCCGGACCGGTGGCCGGAAAGTTTTCCTACCAGGAATCCCGCCAGGGTGCAGGAAATCGGCACGGTAGCGTGCCAGGTGATCAGGTGGGGCGCCGTGATGGTGGGGCAGCCCAGGTTGATGACGGTGGCGCCGACCAATCCGGCCAGCAGGCCGGTCGCCGCGCCGGTGAGCGCCGGCCACAACACCGCGCCGCGCCGCACCAGAAGCCACAAGGGAAAGGTGGCCAGAAGCGCCAGCAGCGAGCCGACGGAGAAACAGCTCAGGTTCCAATACCAGGCCCTCGCTTCGAGCTTCCAAGGGAACAGCAGCGCCAAAGCGCAGAGAAACGCCGCTGCGACCGAGACCACCAGGACCTTGGGCTGGATGCGGTGGCGGGAGCCGGGCACTACCAGCCGGCTCAGAGAGACGGCCAGCAGAACGCCGCCTGCCACCAGCACCGAACCTACAACCAGGACCTGCACCAGGTTCATCCTGTGAAGCCCGCGGAGCCCGGTGATCGAGACGCTGACCAGCAGTCCCAGGGCGAACACCGCCAAGAAAGCCAAGACGAACCCGGTGGTCGACGGCACGAGCGTTACCGGCTCCAGCGAGCCCAGCACGGTGCTCTCGATTTGCGATTGGACCCCCGCCGAAACCGGCCGCTCGGGCCCCTGGCGCCGGAGCAGCTCGAGCAGGTTCCGGCAGGCCGCGCACTGTTCCAGGTGATCGGCCACATTCCGAGGAACCGGAGCGTCCCGGCCGCCCCACTGCTGATCGAAAAATGCGTCGACTTGTTGACAGGTCAAGGTCATCGCAAACCCCCAGCGGGGGGAGAGTCACACAGCAACTGATGCAGCTTCTTGTAGGCGCGGTGCGCCTTCTGCTTCACGGCGCCGACCGTTGTGGCGGTGGCGCGGGCCACCTCCTCCAAGGTCATGCCGGACACCTTGAGCATCAGGATCACCTCGCGCTGGCTGTGGGGCAACTCCTCGAGCAGCCGCGAAACATCCGGCCCGGGCGGCGCACCCCCCGCCGCCCCGGCCAGTTGCTCGCACTCTTCGACCGCCAGCTCGTGAGACTCGATTCGCCGGCGCTTCTGGCAGCCGTCCAGCCGGGTGTGCCGGGCGATGGCGAACACCCACGGCAGCACCGGCTCGCCCGGCCGGTAGGTGTGGCGCGACTTGTGGATGCGGAGCCAGCATTCCTGCAGCAAGTCTTCGGCGTAGTCGCGCGTCTCACTATGGCTCGCAAAAAGGCGCAACAAGGGCGGCGAGACCTGGCCGATCAGTTCGGCGGCAGCGGCAGGGTCGGCCTGCTGGTACCGCTTCATCAGATCTTCCAAGGTGCGCTGTTCGTGCCTGAGGCCGGGTGTGGCTTCCAGCAGCATCCCTCAACTAGTATGCCGGGGAGGGAGGCGAAAAGTTACGCGGGGGGTGGGAAAGAATTTATGCCGCTGCGGGCAGGCGTCCGGTCACCACTCACGGCGTGTACTGGCTGATCCAGGCCAGGATGTGCTCCATCTTGTACATGGCGTCGGTCAGGCGGTCGTTCCAGCCCAGCGTGTAGACAACGACTTGGCCGTCCTGGCTGTCTGCGGGTCGCCGACCGTGCGCCAATCCCACAGTGTGTCGGTGGTGAGGACTTTCGGCGCCGCCGCCACGGCAGCAGCGGCGACCAGCAGCAGTGCAACAACGCTCAGAGGTTTTCTCATGCCGCCCCCCTCGGATGCGCGAGTACTCTATCATAAGATGCGCGGCAAGGGACAGGAGCGCGGCGGGGCCGCCGGAGCGGTTTTCCCTGTTGTCGCGCATACCCGGCAAGGGACGGTGAAGATGGCCCAGCTCTGGGGAGGCGTGGACGGCTGTCGCGGCGGCTGGGTACTGGCCCTGATTGACTCCTCGCGCACGGTGACTGCGATTCACGTGCTCAAGACGTTCGCCGAAGCGGTGATTGCCGCCGGCGAGGCCGGCCTCACCCTGGTGGACATTCCCATCGGCTTGCCCTCGCAAGAATCCCCGCGCGACCGCCTTTGCGACACCATGGTCCGCCAGGAGCTGGGGCCGCGCGCGTCGAGCGTGTTCCAGGTGCCGACGCGCGAAGCCGTCTGGACCGATGACTACACCGAAGCTTCCCGCCGCAACCAGCAAATCCTGGGACGCAAGCTGAGCAAGCAATCGTGGGGCATCTGCCCGAAGATCCGCGAGGCCGACGCGGTGTTTCGACTCGTGCCACGGCTGCAAGAGCGCGTCCGCGAGACCCATCCCGAGCTGTGCTTCCGCTGGCTCAACGGCGGCCGGCCGGTGGAGAACTCCAAGAAATCGAGCGCGGGGCAAAAGATCCGCCGCGAGCTGCTGCGCAGTGGGGCGGCAAACCTCGACGCCGTGCTGAAGCAGGCCCGCCGCAGTTACCGGTCGCGATCCTTGTCACTCGATGACTTGCTCGACGCCGCGGCCGCCGCCGTGCTGGCGCGGCTGGCCTCGGAGGGTAAGGTCAACAGCGTACCCCTCGCCCGCGAGTACGACGCGTGCGGGCTGGCGATGGAGATCGTGGGAATGTAGCGTCCTACTTAGCGATGCCGCCCTCGGTCATCTGCCTCGGGTCCAAGAGCCGGTCCAGTTCTTCCCGGCTGAGCTGGGTCATTTCGGCGGCGACTTCCTTGACCGTCCAGCCTTCGGCATACGCGCGCTTGGCGACCTTGGCGCCCAGCTCGTAGCCGATCACCGGGTTCAGCGCCGTCACCATAATCGGGTTGCGATCGACCAGGCCGGCGATGCGGGTTTCGTTGACCTTGAAGCCGGCGATGGCTTTATCGGCCAGCAGGGCCGAGACGCGGCCGAGCAGCGTGATGCTCTGGAGCAGGTTGTAGGCGATCACCGGCAGCATTACGCTCAACTGGAAGTTGCCGGCCTGGCCGGCGACCGTGATCGTTACGTCGTTGCCCATCACCTGGGCGCAGACCATGGTCATCGCTTCGGGAATCACCGGGTTCACCTTGCCGGGCATGATGCTCGAGCCGGGCTGGAGATCGGGCAGGGCGATCTCGGCCAGGCCGGCCTGCGGGCCACTGTTCATCCAGCGCAGGTCGTTGGCGATTTTCATCAGCGAGGCGGCGATGGTTTTGAGCTGGCCGCTCAGCTCGACCGCCGCGTCCTGGCTGCTCATGCTGGCGAAGTAATTGGGGCTGGCGACGAAGGGCAAGCCGGTGGCCGCGGCCAGCTTGGCGGCGACGCGGGGGCCGAATTCCGGATGGGCGTTGAGGCCGGTGCCGACGGCCGTGCCGCCCTGGGCGAGCTGAGCTAGACGCGGCAGCGAGGATTCGACGCGGTCGATGCCGTGGCCGACTTGCGCGCTCCAGCCGCTCATCTCCTGGCTCAGGCGGATGGGCAGCGCGTCCATCAGGTGAGTGCGGCCGGTTTTCACCACGTGATCGAGTTCCGCGGCGCGGCGGTCGATCGCTTCGCGGAGATGCCGCAGCCCCGGCAGCAGAGTCGCACTCACTTCCAGATACGCGCTCACGTGGATCGCCGTGGGGATCACGTCATTCGACGACTGGCTCATGTTCACGTGATCGTTGGGATGCACCTTGCGTCCCAGCCGGCGCGAGGCCAGCGTGGCGATCACCTCGTTGGCGTTCATGTTGGTGCTGGTGCCGGAGCCGGTCTGGTAGATGTCGATCGGGAAGTGGGCGTCGTGGAGGCCGTCCTCGACCTCCTGGGACGCCTGCTGGATGGCGGCGGCCAGGTCGGCGGGCATCAGAGCCAGGTCGAGATTGACCGCGGCAGCGGCGCCCTTGATCATGCCCAGCGCCCGGATGAAGGGCCGCGGAAAGCGCAGGCCGCTGACCGGGAAGTTATCGACGGCGCGCTGCGTCTGGGCGGCGTAGAGGGCGTCGGCCGGCACGCGCACCTCGCCCATGCTGTCCCGTTCGATGCGATAGGCTTGGTCGTCTGGCATTCGGTTCGATCCTTTCCTTCTTGATGATAGCAACTTGACCCGTACCGCCCGGCGTGTTACAACGCAATCACCATGGAACTGTCTCGGAGAGGGTTCCTGCGCGCGGCGTCGAGCGGCGCGGCGCTGACCACCGCCTTCGGCTTTGACGTGCGGCCGGCGCTGGCCCAGGCGCGGGAGCTCAAGATCTCCCGCACCACGCAGACCCACAGCATCTGCCCGTACTGCTCGGTGGCGTGTAGCGTCATCATCCATACGCTGGGAGACAAGGCCCGCAACGTGACACCCACGGTGGTGCACATCGAGGGCGATCCGGACAGCCCCATCAACCGGGGCACCCTTTGCTCCAAGGGAATCTCGCTGAAGCAGTTCGTGGTGAACGACCAGCGGCTGACGCGGCCGCTCTACCGGGCGCCGGGGTCTGCCGAGTGGAAAGCGATTTCCTGGGACGACGCGCTCGACCGCATGGCGCGCCTGATCAAAAAGACGCGAGACGCGGGCTTCGAGGAGAAAGATACGCAGGGGCGCACGGTCAACCGGCTGGCCAATCTCGCCATCATCGGCGGTTGCACCGACACCAACGAGATCAACTACCTGCTGGGGAAATTCCGGTTCGCGCTGGGCGTGGTGGCCTACGAGAACCAGGCCCGCCTTTGACACGGCCCCACGGTGGCCAGTCTGGCCGCCACCTTCGGACGCGGGGCGATGACCAACGGCTGGACCGACCTGGCCAACGCCGACGTCATCCTGGTGATGGGAGGAAATCCAGCCGAGAACCATCCGGTCGGCTTCCGTTTCGTTTTCGAGGCCAAGCGAAACCGCCACGCCAGGCTGGTCGTCGTCGACCCGCGGTTCACGCGAACCGCGGCCGTGTCCGACCTCTACGTGCCCCTGCGCGCGGGAACCGACATCGCGTTTCTGGGCGGGCTCGTTCACTATATCCTCAGTAACAACCTCTGGCAGCGAGAGTACGTCAAAGCCCACACCAACGCGCCGTTTCTGATCCAAGGGGACTTTCACTTCGAGGATGGTCTCTTTTCGGGCTGGGATGAGCAGAAGAAGGCTTACGATAAGTCGAGCTGGGGCTACGAGCTCGACGCGCAGGGCTACGCCACGGTCGATCCGACGCTCGAACACCCGCGCTCGGTATTTCAGTTGCTGAAGAAGCATTACGCGCGCTACACGCCGGAGGCGGTGGCGGGCATCTGCGGCTGCTCGGCCGAGGAGTTTCGCAAGGCCGCCGAGATCATCTGCTCGACCGGCCGGCCGGACCGGCACGGGACCATCCTCTATGCGCTCGGCTGGACCCAACACAGCCACTCCGTCCAAATAATACGCACGGCGGCCATCCTGCAACTGCTGCTGGGCAATATCGGCCTCCCCGGCGGCGGCCTGAACGCCCAGCGGGGGCACTCCAACATCCAGGGCGCCACGGACATGGGCGCCTGGAACTTTCTGCCGGGCTACCTGAAGGCGCCGGTGGCGCGGCAGCAGTCGCTCGCCGAGTATCTCAAGGAAACCACCCCCAGGCCGCTGCGGCCCAACGCCATGAACTACTGGGGGAACACGCCCAAGTTCATGGTCAGCCTGCTCAAGGCCTACTACGGCGAGCGCGCCGCCAAAGAGAACGATTTCGGCTACCACTACCTGCCCAAGCTGGGCGAGGGCGAGAACTACAGTTGGGGCTACATTTTCGACCGGATGCTCGCCGGGAAAACCGAGGGGCTGATCTCGTTCGGCATGAACCCGGTAGCCAACGGACCCAACACGCACAAGATGCTCGCGGCCCTCGCCAAGCTCAAGTGGCTGATCGTGGCGGAGTGCTTCGAGACGGAGACGGCGGCGTTCTGGAACGCCCGCAAGCTTGCCGAGAAGTATTATTCGGCAGCGGCCGATTCGGCCGGGATCGGCACGGAGGTGTTCCTGCTGCCCGCGGGTTGCTTCGCCGAAAAAGACGGCTCGTATGTGAACTCCTCGCGGTGGCTGCAGTGGAAGAACGCGGCGCTCGATCCGCCGGGAGAAGCTCGGGTGGACCAGGAGATCATCGCCCGGCTCTTCTTAAAGGTCCGAGAGTTGTATCAGAAAGAGGGAGGTACGGCGCCGGAGCCGCTGCTGAGCATGGCCTGGAACTGGCAGAATCCGGTCCGGCCACAGCTCACCGAGGTGGCCCGCGAGATCAACGGCCGCGACTCGAACGGCGCGCAGATTCCCGGCTTCGGCGTCCTGGCCAACGACGGCTCGACCGCCTGCGGCAACTGGCTCTATGCCGGCTCCTTCACCGAGGCCGGCAACATGATGGCGCGGCGGGGCCTCGAAGACCCGACCGGGCTGGGCCTGTACCCCAACTGGGCCTGGAGCTGGCCGGCGAACCGGCGCATTATGTACAACCGCGCCTCAGCCGACGCCGCTGGCAAGCCGTGGGACGCCACGCGGGCAGCCGTGCGATGGAACGGGAAAAGCTGGACGGGCGACGTGGTGGACTACAAGGCCGACGCGGCGCCGGACACCTATGGCGCCTTCATCATGCTGCCGGAGGGCGTCGCCAAGCTCTATGCCGCCGATTTTGTCGAGGGGCCCTTTCCGGAGCATTACGAGCCGGTCGAGTCGCCGGTGGAAAACGCGCTTCACCCCAAGGTCGGCTCGAACCCGGCGCTGCAGCCCTTTCACGGCGAGATGGATCGCATCGGCTCGTCGAAGGATTATCCGTATGTGGCTACGACCTACCGGCTGACCGAGCATTTCCACTATTGGACCAAGCACATTGCCCCGAATTCGCAGTTGCAGCCGCATTTCTTTATCGAGGTGCCCGAGGGGCTGGCGAAGGAAAAAGGGATTCGCAACGGCGAGCCGGTGCGGGTATGGTCGGCGCGCGGCAAGGTGGAGGGCCCGGCGATGGTGACGCGGCGAATGCGGGGCCTTCAGGTGGGGGGGAAAACCATATACCAGATTGGAATTCCGATCCACTGGGGATTCGTCGGGAGAGTGACAGGGCCCCTTGTGAATAATCTGAGTCCTACTGTGGTGGATCCGAACTCGGGGACCCCGGAGTATAAAGGATTCCTGGTGAACATATCGAAGGTTTAGCCGACGGGAATGAGGCAACCCAAGACAAAAGGCAAAGTGCAAAAGGCAAAAGGCAAAAATCAAGGAAGGAAACACTTTTGGAGTGGGCGCTGCGCGCCTCCCAAACGCCCCGCCCATACCGGCCCCGCAGGGGCATTTAAACAATGTCCCCCTTCCTTGATTTTTGCCTTTTGCCTTTTGCACTTTGCCTTTTGCCTTGGGTTTTTCTGATTATGGAGACGACCTTCGTAAAGGCCATTTCTGCTTCGACCGGCCCCGGTCCCGGCGCCGACAGGCGGGTGCATACCGTCGCCAAGCTGATCGACACGAGTACTTGCATCGGCTGCAAGGCCTGCGAAGTGGCCTGCCAGGAATGGAACGACCAGCCGTTTGCTCTCGGCAATTTCGAGGGCACCTACCAGACGCTGCCGGATCTGGCGCCGAATTTCTGGAACCTCATTAAGTTTCACGAGACGGAGCAGGACGGGAACCTGCTGTGGCTGATGGCCAAGTACCAGTGCATGCACTGCGTGGATCCGGGGTGCCTGAAGGCTTGCCCGGCGCCGGGGGCGATCGTCCAGTACGCCAATGGCATCGTCGATTTCAACCAGGAAAACTGCATCGGGTGCGGCTACTGCATGACGGGCTGCCCGTTTGACGTGCCAAAGCTCGACCAGAAGACCAAGAAAGTCCACAAGTGTACGCTGTGCAGCGACCGCGTCGGCGTGGGGCTGGAGCCGGCCTGTATCAAGGCCTGCCCCACCAATTGCCTGAGCTTCGGCACGCGGGAGGACCTGCTGCGCAAAGCCGAGGCGCGCGTGGCGGCGCTCCAGGCCGATGGGAAGAAGGACGCCGGCATCTACAATCCGCAGGGGGTGGGCGGGACCCACGTCGTTTACGTGCTGGCCCACGCGGATCATCCGGAGAACTACGGCCTGCCACGGGAGCCGAAGATCCCGTGGACCGTCGCTCTCTGGAAAGGCCCGCTGAAGTGGCTGGGCAACGCGGTCCTGCTCGGCGGGATTCTAGGGACGTTCTTCCATTACGTGCGCTACGGGCCGCGGAGGTATAAGGATATAGGATAAGGCTCCGGCCTGGTATGCAACAGATGCAGCCCATCGAACCCAAACTGGATCGCTTCTCAGTCGCCGAGCGCTTGACGCACTGGCTGGTGGCGCTGAGCTTTCTCTACGCGGCGCTTACCGGTCTCGGGCTATGGTCGCCCCGGCTCTATTGGCTGGCGGCGGTGTTCGGGGGCGGGCCGACGGTGCGGGGCTGGCACCCCTGGGGCGGCGTGGCCTTCGTCACATTTTTCGCCGTGATGTTCCGGCGCTGGAACGGGCAGATGCGCCTGGACAACGACGACCGCCGCTGGCTGCGCCTGGCCCATCGCTATGCGGTGCACGACGAAACGGGGCTGCCCGAGGCGGGACGCTTTAACGCCGGCCAGAAGGCCCTGTTCTGGACGCAGGGAACGGCGGCGGTGTTGCTGGTCTCGACCGGCGTGGTGCTGTGGTGGCCCGAAGCGATGCCCCGGGCGCTGCGCCTCGCCGCGATTCTTCTCCATCCGGCGGCGGCCATGGTCTCCATCGGGGGCCTGATCGTGCACATTTACATGGGAACGGCGGCGGTGCCGGAGGCCTTCCGGGGCATGATCCAGGGATGGGTCAGGCCGGGCTGGGCGGCCTCGCATCATCCCAAGTGGTACCGGGATGTGACCCGCCGCTGAAGGCCACTTGGGTAAACTCATGTGGGCGAAACGCGCCGCCCGAGCCCGTGAGCTTGCCGAGCGCTATCCAGCAACGCGGGAAATCCTGCTCTTCTACGCCCAACTCGCCGATTGGCAGGGGGAAGCGGCGAAGCAGCACGCTGCGCCCCAGGATCTGCTCTGGAGCCTGGTGGGGCTGGTCGATCGAACCGGGCCGGCGACGCTCCGGGAGGCGGCGCGAGGCTTGGTCCAACTGCCACACCTGCACGCTCCCCCGCCCTTCGATTTCTTCGCCCGCGCCGCACGGCAGCCCTTTGCCGAGACGTTGCGCCCCCAGGCTCTGCCCGCGGCGCCGGCATCCGCCTGGTGTCCCTGGTGCAGCCACCCGCCCCAGGTTGGCTGCCTGCAGACGCAAGGGGAAGGACAGTCACTCGAGCTGGTCTGCTCGCTTTGCTTCGGGCGCTGGCCGTTTCCGCGCTCGCGCTGCGTCGCCTGCGGCCCGAGCGCCGAGGGCCGCCCGGTCTTCTACACCGCGCCGGAGTTTCCCTACCTCCGCGTGGAGGCTTGCGAAGCCTGCCACACCTATTTGCAAGTGGTAGATCTCACCCGGGAGCCGGCGGCCATCCCGGAAGTGGACGAGCTGGCGGGGCTGCCGCTCGACCTGTGGGCCCACGAACACGGCTATCGCAAGCGGCAGCGCAACCTAGCCGGGATCTGAGAGAATGAAGTTTCATGTTCCGGCGGGTGATCTGGATCGTCCTCGACAGCGTGGGCATCGGGGAAATGCCCGACGCCGACCTTTACGGCGACCGCGGCAGCGACACGTTAGGCAACATCGCGCGCCGGCGGAAAATGGACCTGCCCAACCTCCGCCGGCTGGGTCTTGCCAATATCAAAGCGCTCGCCAATTTGCCGCCGGCCGAGCACCCCGCCGGGGCTTACGGCCGCTGCGCTCTGCTCTCGCCCGGCAAGGACACTACCACCGGCCACTGGGAAATGGCCGGCGTCATTCTGGACAAGCCGCTGCCGCTGTTTCCGCACGGCTTTCCACGCGACTTTCTGGCCGAGTTCGAGCGGCGGATCGGCCGCGGGACCCTCGGCAACCGCGCCGCCTCCGGCACCGAGATCATTAAGGAGCTGGGCGAAGAGCATATGCGCACCGGCTGGCCGATCGTTTACACCTCGGCCGACAGCGTGTTCCAGGTGGCGGCCCACGAGGAAGTGATTCCGCTTCCGGAGCTTTACCGGATCTGCGAAACGGCACGGGAGATGCTGCGCGGTCCGCTCGAAGTGGGCCGGGTGATTGCACGGCCGTTCATCGGCAGACCGGGCGCCGGGGGCGCCGGTTTCGAGCGCACGACCAGCCGCCGCGACTACGCCGTGCCGCCGCCGAGCGGCATGCTGGTCGACCGGCTGTGCGAGCGCGGCGTGCCGGTCTACAGCGTGGGCAAGATCGCCGATGTCTTCGACCATCGCGGGTTCGCCGGCGGGGTCAAGACGAAGGGCAACGACGAGGGCATTACCAAGACTATCGAGGCGGCCGGCGCGCAGGATCGCGGCCTGATCTTCACCAACCTGGTCGATTTCGACATGCTCTACGGCCACCGCAACGACGTCGAGCGCTACGCCGCGGCGCTCGAGCACTTCGACCGGCGGCTGCCCGAGATCGAGCGCGCTCTCGATCCCGAGGACCTGCTGCTGATCACCGCCGACCACGGCTGCGATCCGACCACACCCTCGACAGACCACTCGCGCGAGTACGTGCCATTGCTGGTTTCGGGCCCACGCGTGCGCCCCGGCGTCAACCTGGGCACCCGCGCCACTCTCGCCGATCTGGGTCAGACCGTGGCCGAGAATTTCGGAACGCGGATCGCCGCCGGGTCGAGCTTCCTCCAGGAGATCCAAACGTGAGCCAACGCCTTCCGATGATGGCTGGCAACTGGAAGATGTACAAGTCGGTGGCCGAGACGATCGACTTCTTCGAGAAATTCCGACCGCTGGTGGCGCAGGCGGACCACTGCGAAATCGCCATCGCGCCGCCGTTTCCGTCACTCGCAGCAGCGGTCGAGGCGGCGCGGGGATCGAAGATCCGCATCGCCGCTCAGAACCTGTTCTGGGAGCGGGAGGGCGCTTACACCGGGGAAGTCTCCGGACCGATGATCGCCGCGGCGGGCTGTTCCCACGTGATCATCGGCCACAGCGAGCGGCGCCAGTATTTCGGCGAGAGCAACCAGACGGTGAACCGGCGCATCCATGCGGCGCTGGCGGCGGGCCTGGTCCCCATCGTCTGTATTGGCGAGCGTCTCGAAGAGCGGGAGTCGGGCCGGACCGACGCGGTGCTTGTGGAACAGTTCGAGGGCGCCGGCAACGCGTTGACCGCCGGGCAGTTCTCTTCTATACTGATAGCTTACGAGCCGGTTTGGGCCATCGGAACCGGCCGCACCGCCACGCCCGAAATCGCTGCTGACGCTCACCGCGTAATCCGGAACTGCGCCGAACGGCGCTTCGGTTCGGCCGCTGCCGATAGCCTGCGGATCCTTTACGGCGGCAGCGTGAAGCCGGGTAACATCAAGGGATTGATGGCGCGGCCGGAAATCGACGGGGCGCTGGTGGGCGGGGCGAGCCTGGACCCGCGCTCGATGGCCTCGATTGTGAATTTCTAGGTGAGACGATGACTTATCTGCTGGTGACGATTCACGCTGTGGTGTGCTTCTTCCTGATCATTGTCGTGCTGCTGCAGAGCGGCAAGGCGGCGGATCTGGCGGGCGCCTTTGGCGGCATGGGCTCGCAGACGGCCTTCGGCCCGCGCGGCGCGGCGACGGTGCTCTCCAAGGCCACCACCATCTCGGCGGTGGTTTTCATGCTGACCTCGATCGTGCTCTCGATCGTGGCCACGCGACAAGGCGGCGTCGGCCACAGCGTTCTGGGCACCCAGCGAACGACCAATCCGTCCCCGGCCCAAACGGCGCCTTTAGCTCCGACGTCGCCGGCGCCCGGCCCCGGCGGAATGCCGATGACCAACGTCGAGGTCCTGCCGCCAGGGGCGAACGTGGGCAAGGACGGCAAGGTGATCCCGCCGCCCCCGGCGGAGCACGCGCCGGCCCCGGGGCACTCCCCCGCTCCCGCCCATTCGCCGGCCGGACACAGCGCGCCGGCGGAGAAGAAGTAGTCCGGTTTCCTCAGCGCCCCTTGTGCGGAGGTGGCGGAATTGGCAGAC
>JBGOUJ010000171.1:0-12528 GCA_041477005.1 Terriglobia bacterium
CGTCAGCAAGGCCATCGACGCCGCCCGCGCCCGCGAGGCGGCCCGCAAGGCGCGCGACCTCACCCGCCGTAAGGGCGCCCTCGATTCCGGCGGTCTGCCCGGCAAGCTGGCCGACTGCCAGGAGAAGGACCCGGAGCGCTGTGAGATTTTCCTGGTCGAGGGCGAGTCCGCCGGCGGCACCGCCAAGCAGGGCCGCGACCGCCGCTATCAGGCTATCCTGCCGCTCAAGGGTAAGATCCTCAACGTCGAGAAAGCGCGCTACGACAAAATGCTCGGCCACGAAGAGATCCGCGCCATGATCACCGCCCTGGGTACCGGCATCGGCAGCGAGGACTTCTCCGTCGCCAAGCTCCGCTACGGCAAGGTCATCATCATGACCGACGCCGACGTAGACGGCTCCCACATCCGCACCTTGTTGCTGACCTTCTTCTTCCGCCAGATGCGCGAGCTGATCACCCGCGGCCACGTCTTCATCGCCCAGCCCCCGCTCTACCGCATCAAGAAGGGCAAGGCGGAAAAATATATCAAGGACGAAAAGGAGTTCACCCGCGAGGTGATCCGCCGCGCCACCGACGATCTGCGCGTCGAGTTGGGACCGGTGAACGGCAAGCCCGCCCAGCAGGTGGTGGAGGGCAGCGAACTCCGCAACTTCCTGCTCCTGCTCGACGAGTATTACACGATGTTCCTCAAAGTCGAGCGCCGCGTGCGCCATGCCCGCGTCGTCGAAGTCCTCGCTGACGTCAGCCTGCTGCTCGACAGCAAGCAGGACTTGGCCGATCAGACCCGCCTCGAGGAGCTGCTGAAGCGCCTCCAGAAGCTCGACGTGCAGCCCGAGCTGGTTCGCGACGAAGAACACGCCGCCTGGATGATCACCTACAAGGACCCGACCGGCGGCGACCGCCGCTTCAACACCGCGCTGGTGGCCACGCCCGACTACAAGCGCTTCCGCAGCCTCGCCCGCCAGATCGCCAAGTACAACACCCCGCCCTTCACGGCGGTCAAAGGCGAGACCCGGGAGCAGCACGCCAATTCCCTCGACCTGCTGAACTACGTCAAGAACGAGGGCAAGAAGGACGCCTCGGTCCAGCGCTACAAAGGCTTGGGCGAGATGAACGCCGACCAGCTCTGGTCCACCACCATGAACGTCGAAACCCGCACCCTGCTCCAGGTCCGCCTCAACGACGCCGTCGAAAGCGAGGAGATCTTCTCCACCCTCATGGGCGAAAATGTAGAAGCCCGCCGCAAGTTCATAGAAGAAAACGCCCTCTACGTCAAGAATCTGGACGTGTAAATCCCCTCGGATGCCGGCCAGACCAAATCTGGTCATAATCGGTCATATGGCAACCGAGGTAAAAATCGCCGAATTCAAGAGCCACCTGAGCGAGCACCTGCGAGCGGTCCGTCAGGGCAGGGAGATCATTATCGAGGATCGCGAAATCCCGATCGCGCGAGTGGTGCCCTACGCTCCTCCCGCCAAGCGGCTGGCCGGCATACCGCCTACCCGGTCTCTCAAGGAGATTGACAAGATGCTGGATGCGCGGCCAAAGAAAGAGAATCAAATTGAAGGCCGGTGTCTTGGAGACGGCCCTCCGGGAAACGAAGATGGACTGGTATGGCAAATGGGTGGCCACCAGGCGTACATCGACGCCTCGGTAGTGTTGCGGAGGCTCTTGCGACAGCCGGATGCCGTACCGAAACAAACATCATACGGCATCGGAAAGGCAGCGTTCCAGGGCCTCTTCGATTTGCTCGCGCGTCATGGCTGTGTTGAGGAAAACTTCCTGGCGGGCGCCGGCCGCAAAGGCCAGAGCCTTCCAGCCGGTCGCTGTCGGCGTGGTCACGCGCAGCCGCAGCCTCCCCCGGGCATCCCGCACCGGCCGGATCACCCCGGGGATCACGCTCCGAATCTCCGGGTTCTCCCGCAGCAGCTTTTCCAGCGCCGGCCGCAGCCCGTCGATGATGCTGTGCTCGATCTTGAGCTTCCCCTGGGCCGTGCGCAGCCTCATCGGTCAGCCCTCTTCAATTCCGCCTCCAGGCGCTGCCGCAGTTGCTTCGCCAGTCGCGGGTCCTGTCCCCCGGTCGAAACAGCAATTTGGAGATCGCCGCGGCTGACCCGCGCCGGCGCGAGGAACGTGCAATCCTCGAGCGAATCGGCCACGTTGACGGGGATGCGGCGCCGGCGCGCTTCCACGGCCACAGCGCGGTTCACCCGCCGGTCGTCCGTGGCGGCGAAGGCCAGGAAGGCCCCTTTCAGGTCGCCGGGCCGGTAGTTTCGCCGCTCCCATTGGTGCGCCCGCAGCCCGGCGGCGGCGCGCGGCGCAATTACCCGTACCCGGGCGCCCGCTTCCGCGAGCCCGGCCGCCTTCCGTGATCCCACGCGTCCCCCGCCCACCACCACGGCCAGCCGGTCCCTAATGTCAAGGAAAATTGGATAATAGCGTGGCACTAACGGCGCCCCACGGCCCCGATGCTAACATGAAGTCAGATGAGCCGCAGCCTGCGTCCGACCGTCGTGATCGTGGGCCGGCCCAACGTTGGGAAATCCACCCTCTTCAATCGGATCACCGGCGGCCGCCGCGCCATCGTGGGCAACGAGCCCGGCATGACCCGCGACCGCATCCACCTGCTGGCGGAGTGGAGCGGCCGCCCCTTCGAGCTCATCGACACCGGCGGCATCGTGATCGGCGATGAAGCCGAAATCCCCGCCCAGATTCTGCGGCAGGCGCGTGTGGCCATTAACCAGGCCTGGCGCATCCTGTTCGTGGTAGACGGCCGAACCGAGATTACCGGCGCCGACCGCGAGCTGGCCCGCCTGCTGCTCCAAACCGGCCGCCCCCTGACCCTCGTGGTCAACAAGGTGGATGTCGTCTCGCTCGAGGCAGGCCTGGGAGATTTTTACTCGCTGGGCATCGAGCAGGTGGTCCCCATCTCCGCCGAGCACAACAAAGGCATGGCGGAATTGCTGGATCTGGTCACGGCCGGCTTTCCGGCCGCCGGGCAGGCGCCGGAGGACCCCGTCGCCCCGGAGGGAGCGGTCATCCAGGTGGCCATCATCGGTAAGCCCAACGCCGGCAAATCGACTCTGCTGAACCGGCTGGTGGGCGCCGAGCGCGCGATTGTCTCTCCCACCCCCGGCACCACGCGGGACGCCGTCGACGAATCCGTGAGGCGCGACGGCGTGACCTACAACTTCATGGACACGGCCGGCATCCGGCGCAAGGGCAAGACCCGGCTGATGGCCGAGAAGCTCAGCGTCATCATGGCCCGCCGCTACATCCGCCTGGCCGACGTCGTGCTCTTACTGATCGATGGGACCGAAGGTGTTACGGCGCTCGACGCCACCATCGCCGGTTATGCCCACGAGGGCGGACGGGCCGTTCTGATCGTGGTGAACAAGTGGGACTTGGCCGGCGCCAAGGCCCGCCTTCCGGAGTTCGCCCAGCGGCTGCGCGACGAGCTGAAATTCCTCGACTACGCCCCGATCGAGTTTATCTCGGCCCTCACCGGCGCCAAAACCGGCCGGCTGTTTCCTCTCATCCGCAAGGCTTACGAAGCAGCCCACCGCCGCATCCCCACCGCCGAGCTGAATCGCTTTTTCGCGAAGGTGGACCTCGACCGCGCCCCCGTCCCCGCCGGCAAGCGGGTCAAAATCCTTTACCTGACCCAAGCCTCGGTAGCGCCCCCAACCTTCGTTCTGTTCACCGACCGCGCCCAGCAACTCCACTTTTCGTTTGAGCGCTTTCTCATCAACCAGTTCCGCCGCCAGTTCGACTTCACCGGCACCCCCGTGGTCATCCGCACCCGCTCGCGAAGGGGGTGACCACACTGGGACAGGCTTTAGCGAGCCCGCATCGGTTCGGGTGCGGCAGGTCCCCCCCGCCATACTTGGGCGTGCAACGCCTAATTACCGATTCCTGTCCAGGAGAGCGGTCCCGAGGGCGGAACGCACTCCTTGCGCGATCCAGCGGTATAGACCACATCGCCCGTGGAAAGTGTGAAGACGAAGTAGCCACCAAGGACTTCGGGCACGTACACGTTCTTCTGCTCCTTGGGCTCCACGAAATGGACCGGCTGACACCGCCAGTGACGGGAAGACATGGATTGCGGAATCCGCGTCAGCATCTGAGCCGGATAAAGATCTGGAAGCTCATAGCTCCGAATAAGCCTGCCGGAGGGCCCATAGAAGGCCACGACCTTGCCGAAGCCGAAGTTGTGCCAGTTGTCGAAGGTGATGAAGTGACCTTGATCCGACACCAGAGCGTTCACCGGCGATACGGGGTTGGCAAGCGCAACCTCGTGGAGTAGTTTGTACGAGCGGTCCGGCGCAAGCCCGTAAAGGAGCGCCTTGGCGTAGCTGCCCTTTTTTGCGCCAGAGAATCCCACTGTGTCGCCGATGCTCTCGCCTGGCACGAACCTTACGAAGAACCGGCCGGATTCACTGAACACGGCAAACGTCCGTGGCCCAGGCCAGTCGTCCGCGACGGCGCCGTCGAAGCCGGCAACCAGAAGAGTGATCACTGCGTACTTCCAAAGCGTCATCGGAATCCTGTCGGGGGCGGTTCTACCTCTGCACGGGGCCAGGAACACCCAGCCACCCAAGTTGTTGCACTTGGCCCAGCACATCCATGTTGACCCATATCTCTGGGATCCTCCCCTTCTCGACGCGGAAGATGTCCATGCCGGTCACCACCATGCGCTTGCCGGTGGGCGCGTGCCCCGGGAGCTCTCCCTGTTGAGTGCCGGTCATCGTCCAACGCGTCGCTACCTTGCCATCTTCAGCGATCACATCGTCGATCCGAAAGTGGAGGTCCGGGAAACCCTTGCGCAGGGCCGCGACCACTGTTTGAACTCCTCCCGCGTGCGCAGCACCGTCGGCGGGTTTGTGAAGCGCACGTCGGAGCCCACCAGCTCATCGGCGACCCCGAAGCGGCCCTGGTTGATAATCTCTTCAAAGTAGCGCTGGACAAGCTGCTTGTTCGCTGAGAGGTGCGACTCGGGTCGAGAACAACCCACGATCGCCAGCGCCACGATTGCCGACAGGACCATTGATTTCGGCATAGCCTCAACCTTCAAATAAAGGTGTCTGTTCGCGTTCCTGACCTTTGCGAATCCGGCCGCCTAAGTGGCGTAGGCTGCGCGAAGCCGGGGGTGGCCTAACCCTAACGGCTGGGCGCTCACGCGCGGCCCGGCTGAACCACACCGTCCCCCAGAATCCGTATGCGGCCGTCCTGCTGGGCCACAGACAGCCGCCCGCTTCCGTCACCGGCCTGCTGAATGTCCGGAGCCCGCCGGTGAGTCCTACGCAGCCCGACGGGCTGCAGCCTCGGCCCGTACCGCTGGCGGATGAAGCTTGGGGCGTCACACGGCTAGCGCATGTTTGCGCTTTTTTGAGGCTCTCTGTCCGCAACCCATTGAAAACGCGAGGCCGGTTTCCCGTTTTTGAAAAAGTGTAGTGACACACTTTTTTGAAGATCCTCGCATATATCTATTGTATTATCGCTTCTCCCATGGAATATTCGTAGTGTAGTAGAGGAGAGCGCCTTGTTCCTCCGCTCCGTCAAAGCCGCCAATGGCCGGCACCACTACCTCCGCCTAGTGGAGAACTACCGCCAGGGCGACAAGATCCGCCAGCGCGTCGTCCTGCACGTCGGACGCAAAGATCTTCTCGCCCCGCACCTGGACACGCTGGTGCGCCTGCTGCAATCGGATCCGCAGAATCCCACCTGGGTGTCCAGCGAAGAAGTCTCCACGCCCCAGGCCTGGACCTGGGGACCCGTGCGCGTTGCCCGCCACCTGTTTGACTCCCTTTCCCTCGGCCCCATCTTGGATGGAACAACCAAGTTCCTGCGCCACGGTCAGCCGCTCTCGGAACGAGTCTTCCCGCTGGTGGCGAACCGGCTGACCCGGCCCGGCAGCGAACACGCCCTGGCCCAGTGGCTGGAGGACTTCTACGTGGTTACGTCTCCAGGAAGCCGCTGGACGCCGCAGTGGAAAGCCTCGCGGCGGGTGAAGGTGAGCTTCGAGCAGTTGCGGCTTTGGTATGAGACCCTCGACGATCTGCTGGCCCAGAAGGCGCACATCGAGACGGCGATCTGGCAGGAGTTGCGTGGCCTGTTCAGTCTCGAGCCCGAGCTGGTGTTCTACGACATCACCTCGACGTACTTCGAAGGCCAGGGGCCGGCCGAGCTGGGACGGTTCGGCTACAGCCGGGACGGCAAGCCGCGCCACCGGCAGGTGCTCATCGGAGTGGTGATGATGGACGGCTGGCCGATCGCCCATCACGTGTTCGCCGGCAATCGGCTGGACCAGACCACGGTCGGGGAGGTGGTGGGGGACCTGCACCAGCGGTTTGGCTTGCAGCGAGTAGTGTTCGTCGGCGATCGCGGCATGGTGACGTTGCAGAACGTCGAGCAGTTGCGTCAGGCCGGACAGGGCTACCTGGTGGGCCTGCAGCGCCGCAACCGCAAAGACATTCCGCACTACATCGAGCAAGCGATGGCGCGCGATGACTGGCGGGAATGTCCGGTGGGGATCACCGCTTCGGAGAAGGCGGTGGTGCCGCGGACGCGGGTGCAGGAGGTACCCGGCAAGGAGCCGGGCGGGCGTGTGTTCGTGGTCCACAGTGAGGAGCGGGAGCAGTATGAACGGGGACTGCGCGAGATCTCCATGGAGCGGGCGCGGAAGGAACTGGAGGGGCTGCGGCTGCGGGTGGAGAAGGGGGAACTGCAGGAAGCGGAAAAGATCGGCGCCGCAGCCGCCAAGGTCCTGGGGCGGAATCACGGCCACCGCTATTTCGGCTGGGAGCTGCGTAAAGGCCAGTTTCGCTACTTCGAGCATCCGGTCAACTTTCCCCGCGAGACGGCCTGCGAAGGCAAGTACCTGATCCAGACCGAAGAGCCGGACCTGTCACCGGTGGCGGCGGTGGCGGCCTACAAACAGCTCAACGAAGTGGAGCGCGGGTTTGCCCACCTCAAGGGACTGCTGGAGGTACGGCCGGTGTACCACCACACGGACGATCGCGTGCGGGCGCACGTGTTTGTGGCCGCGCTCGCCTTGCTGCTGGATCGAGCCTTAGAGAAGAAGCTGCGGGCCGCCGCCAGCAATCTCTCCTCACCGGCCGCCTGGCAAGCGTTGGAGACGGTGCGCTGCGTCACGGTCGAGATCGGCAACCGGAGGAAACTGTGCGTGACCCGCGGCAGCCGGCATGCCGCCGAGGTGCTGAAGATCCTCCGGCTCGCGGAACTGGATCCGCCGGAACCGCCCGACGGCGAGGAAACGATCATGTAGTGACCAAAGTCAAAAACCGACCGCGTGTTTGCAATGGGTTACAAGACCAAAACGCAAATATGCGCTAGACGGGCGGCGCGGATTGAGCTATAATCTATCATTACCGTGTGGTTGCCTCTGGCTGCGTCGTTTGCCTTACAAGTAAATTCGATCGGCGCCCAAGTTCGGAAAGGTTTGAGCAAATGCGTGTCTCGAAACTGCGGGAAGAGAATCTGCGCGAGCGCCTCGCGGGGTACCTGCGGAACGAAGTCTTCTCCGGCAGATTGAGACCTGGTCAGCGAATCGTCGAAAGTCGGATCGCGAAGAAAATGAACGTCGGTCAGCCGACTATCCGCGAGGCTCTGCAAGTCTTGGAGCACGAGGGCTTGATCACCCGGATTTCAAGGAAGGGCTGCCGGGTTACAGATCTTTCAGTACAGGATATTATCGGCATCTATGCTGTGCGGATTGAATTGGAGTCTCTAGCAGCCGGAAACATCCCATTGGCCGAAGTCCCACGAGTGGTAAGACAATTGGAACGAAAATTACTCAAGATGAGTGCGGCACAAGAATCCAATGACATCAACGCATTCCGGATAGCCGATCTCGAGTTTCACAAAGTGATCTGGCGGGCAGGAGGAAACAAGTACCTCGTCAGGGCGCTCGAAGCGGTTACGATTCCCCTCTTTGCCATCTTTTACCGGAGCACCACGACCCTTCAGGAGAGTGATACCGATGCGCATCGCGAGTTCCTGAACATTATACGATCCGGCTGGTCTCGACAGGAAAAGATCGACGTGTTCCGCCGGACGATGAGTGCGCATCAGGCCGAGGCCGTTAGAGAGTTCGAGGGGGACGCCAAGCTGTCCGGGTCTAAACCGGTTGAACTCGACACAAGCCAATCGAGGAACGGCAACCCTGCGCAAGAACGCGAGAACGCAGTCGCCGAGGAAGGATCGGCCACCATCGCCCCATAAGAGCCAGTTTCGGCCTTCAGGGCGACGCAAGACAGCGAATAAAAGTGTCGCGATCTGCCCCCAAAGCTCCCGTGGCGTCCCGGCTCCCCACATCGCGTGGAGTAGTAGCGCCAGATTGCAGGCCGCCGCTTGCAGCATCAATTTCTGCGCGACGTTCGGCTGGCCGCGAACCCGCAGCCGTCGCAGTGCCCCCGTCTCGAACTGGTGAGCGAACGGTCGTTCCAGTTTCTCGCCTCGCTGCCGTAACATCACCTTCCCGCGGGTGCCTCGAACTCGCCGCCGATTCCCGTACACCGCCGCTTGCTGCGCTGGTTTGCCCGCCCACTTCCGCCGCCCCCTGCGTCGGCTCGGCCGCATAGCTCCGCACTCCCCAAATACCGCCTGGTGCGTCGCCTAGTCGATCAACCGCCGGGTCCGTGATGCTGATCGGGTTCTTTGAGGGCCTGGACAGTGAGCGGGGGACCGCCTGGCGGGTAGCTAACTCGCTGTGCTTGCAGCAGTTTTTGGGTTACGGGCTGGTAGAGGCCGACACCGGATCAGGTGGCGATCTCGGGCCGGAAGTACATTCCCGGCGCCAGCGACGGTCGCCTCAGCTTCTCGTAATAGAAGGCCCGTCAGTGCTTCTCGCAGAACCGGTCAAAGCCCGCCCTCTCCTAACTAGCACCCGGTTCAGCCGCTGATAAAAAGCATGCCCCGGCGCTTCGGCCAACGCCGCCCGGTACCACAGTGCTTCCTGCCGCTCCTTGCGTCTCCCCGTTCCCATGTGTAGATCTTACAGCCGAACATCTTCCGGAAGAAATGGTCTTTAGCTATCTCTGTAATAGTAACAGAATCATCCAATGAAAGTTGTCGAGCTGGCCGAAGGATGGGTGACCGAACGCCGAGCGGGCTCCGCTATTGTTTCTGTAGTATGTATGCCCAGGAAAATCGCCGCTCACGTCTGACCGGGCTGATGGCCCGAACGATGAAGTTTCAGCGTGCAGGCCTGCCCGCGTTGTCGACGTCACGGCGCGATCAAGGGTGAATTTCAGGCAAAATCCTTGCCGTTTCCGTTAGAGGCGGTGGGCAGTGGCATGGCAATGTTTGAGTACCCTAAACGCCGGTCCGGTGGATTCCATTTTAGTCCGCTCCGGTCGCATGCGAGATGCTTGAGCCAACCCCGGGCGGAGGAATGCAGAAGATCGCCGGAGGCCCGACCCAGCCCACTATTTTCCGGAAAACCTGGACAGGGAGAAAAACGGATTCATCGGCCTCTTCTCGAGCACAACCTCGGCCACCCATTCCCCCAGCGCAGGGCCGTGCTTGAAGCCGTGACCCGAGCCTCCACCTACTAGAAATACGTTTTGAGCAGCCGGATGGCGGTCGATGATGAAGTGGCGGTCGGGGCTGTGCTCATATTGGCAAACACTCCACTCAACCACAGGCTCCCCGCGTAGCGCTGGAAAACGGAAGTAGACGTAGTCGCGTAACAACTTGTGAATCTCCGGGGTGTAAGAACGGTCTTCGGAGGTCGGATCAAACGGCGCCCCGGGCTCGCCGTTGCCGATCTTGAAGCCGCGCCACTTGTAGATGGGGATGCCGTAGTAGTGGGGGGGGCCGCTCTCGATCCAGGCCGGAAACTGCGGCTCGAAAAACTGGGAGTCGCCGGCCGGCAACCCAAAGAAGTAGACCTCCTGGCGGGTCGGTGTGATCCGGTCGCCGATCACATCAGGGAACAGCTTTCCTAGCCATGGACCGCAGGCGAAAACGAACCGGTCGGCGGTGAGCTCGGAGCCGTCGGAGAGATTGACGCTGCGCATCTCACCGCCTTCAATCAGGCCAGGCTGCACGGACAGCCGCTTGTACTGGCCGCCTTCTTTGACAAAACCCTTGAGCACTGCTTGGCAGGCTTCGCGGGCGGTGAGGTAGCCGGCATCGTTCTCGTACAGCACCCAGCTCACCCCCTCGAAGTTTACTTGCGGATAACGCTTCGACGCCTCGCGAGGTGTCAGCTCCTCGTAGACCAGACCTCGTTCCCGCAGCAGGGGCAGCGCCTGCCGCTCGTAGCTGTCGTCCTTCCCAGCCATCCGGATGCAGCCCGTGTTGTGGTAGAGCCGGGTATTCCAGCGCTTGTCGTTTTCGCGCCACAACTGCAAAGCCCGGGCTACAAACTGCACATAGACGCGGTCGGCGGCGTAGGCGGCGCGGATGATGCGCGTCTCGCCGCCGGAGCTAGCACGCGAGTTACCTGGGCCCCAGGCGTCGAACAGCGTGACCCGCGCACCTAGCCGCAAGAGGTAAAGCGCCGTCCAGCCGCCGAAAACACCCGCTCCGACCACAGCCACATGCGGTTTGGCGCCGGCAGGGGCAGCCAGGATGCTGGAGAAAGGAAACACAGCGCCCACTTTCAGGAGCGACCGCCTTGACGTGCCTCCCGGCCGGACCGAACCGCCGGTGTTTCCCTTTGCAGTCATGCTTGCAATATCCTATCTTCGGCCCACTGGCCGATTCTCAAGAATAGTCCTTTCGCGGTGGGATTTCAACGTCGTCGGAGGTCCTTCTATACAATCGGCAGGAAGCCAAAGTGGCGGATGCGCGCGAAACTTTTCGGCAGCACGTGCGGAAACAAGCGCCTGTCCCCGCTGCGGTTACCGGGCCATCTCCTACAACTCCTGCCGCAACCCAAGTCAGCCAGGGTTTACCGATGCCGGGCTGTCCAGTGACCACCCTGAAAGAGGCCGGTACCGGCGCGAGAGAGAAGCGCCGCCCGGCGTCAAAAGACCACTCGAAATCGCCATCCCAGCACCCACGCGCTTAACATGGAGGCTGCCAGAAACCAGATGAGCCAATGCAGGTCCGTTCCACAAGCGTGAACCGGGGCTGGCGGGTATCCGACCTCGATCCACTCTACGTCGCGCGCCGGAAGTGGCCATTCTCCCGGGTGCAGCAGCAGCGCGAACGAGAAACACACGCGACGGCTGGAAAGGCGCCGCAGCCGGCCCCCGGCCTTGATCGATTTTTCCAGGGTTTCGCCCGGCAAGTGGACACGCAGCCGGCCCGAGACTTCCCGGAGCGGGCGGAGACGCCAGCTGACCTGATTCTCACTCAACACCCGTACAGCCGGCGTCTCCACCTCAATTCCCGCAGGAGCTTCCAACCGAGGAGGTGGCACATTCGGAGGAAACGGCGTCCGCATCTGCATCGTCAGGACCGCTGCCTGGCCGATCGCCAGGGGCGCCCGGCCATAAATCTCATCCAGTTGCACCAACAGTAGCGCCAGGGGCACAGTCGCCCACAGCATCGGCCGAAGCATTAGACGCAAGTATTGCCAGTTGGCCCGCAGGAGATCCTTTTGGGCGCGCCACACCAGGGACGGCTCGTCGGCAAACAGCCGCAATTCCAGCAGGTGCGCCCGGACCAGTTTCTTGGTCCGGCCGAGCGCTGCCTGGTCCGAGGTGCGCCGAAAGATCAGAAGCATCCCGATTCCGGCCAGCGCCGCAATCGGGATCAGCGTGAACAATGGGTTTTGGAGAATCGACACCGGCGGATCTTGACTCTACTCGATGTATCCCAATCCCTTCAGCTTCTTTACGATCTCTTCGTTCGACTCCACTTCCTCGAGCTTGGCCAGTTCTCTTTCGAGGATGTGCTCGATGAATTCCTGCGGTGAGCTGTATCCGGCAGCCTTCGCATAACGCTGGACCTTTTGCCAGAGCGGGTCGCTTAGTCTCACTGTAGGTCGAAACATGATCGCTCCATCGAATCGCCTCAGAAGATCGGCTGTCCAATCATACCTGCGGCGGACGGAAGGGAAAACTCCTTCAATATCGTCGCTGTCAAGTCGACAAGCTGCGGCTCCGCGACGCGGCTTCTCCGGTTGGTAAACAGAACACCGGGCACGTATTTTGCCGCAGTACAGTGGTCGGCAATCCAGGCTTCGGTGTTGTCTTCGATGGTGAGCCTGGGGATCGCCCCGAGCGCCGTCTGCCAGGAAGCGCGGTAGCCAGGCCGGAAGCCGACAATCAGGTCCGGAGCGTATTCAAACGCGTTGCCGTGAAATACATCCAGAGGCACGTAGACGGTATCCACCACCGTCTCGCCGGTCTTGGGATCGCGAACACTTCGCAGGCGGTCAGTCAGCTTCTTTAGCACCGCCTGCCCGTCTGCTTCCGGAACGATGCCGGCCGGCTCGCGGCCCGCCAGGTTCAGGTAAAGCCCGTTCAGGCCGAGCGCATAGGCTTGCGTCCTCGGCCAGTCTACGTGGGCAAACAGCTCCTGGTCACCCGTGTTGGCAGGATCGTCCAGC
>JBGOUJ010000172.1:0-12527 GCA_041477005.1 Terriglobia bacterium
AGCGGTTTACGCGGCTCGGGCCAACCTGAGCCCGTTGGTGGTGGAGGGGCTGGAAGCAGGCGGGCAGCTCTCGATGACCACCCTGGTCGAGAATTTTCCCGGCTTTCCGGAAGGAATCATGGGACCGGAGCTGGTCGCCAACATCAAGAAGCAGGCCGAGCGGTTTGGCGCCGAGTACCGCGCCGGCGAGATCACCGCCGCCGATCTTTCCAAGCGCCCGTTCCGTATCACCCTCGACCATCACGAAACCGTCGAAACCAGCACTCTAATCATCGCTTCGGGCGCTTCGGCCCGCTGGCTGGGGCTGGAATCGGAGCAGAAGCTGATCGGCCACGGCGTCAGCTCCTGCGCCACTTGCGACGGGTTCTTTTTTCGGGGCCGGCCGATAATGGTCGTCGGCGGGGGCGATTCGGCCATGGAGGAAGCGACCTTCCTCACCAAGTTCGCGAGCGAAGTGACGGTCGCCCATCGCCGCGACCAGTTCCGCGCTTCCAAGATCATGCTCGACCGCGCCCGCAAGAACGAGAAAATCAAGTGGCTGCCCAACACCTGCGTCGAGGAAGTCTACGATGTGGGCAAGAACGAAGTGACCGGCGTTCGGCTGCGGGACGTGACCAACGGCCGCCAGTGGGATCAGCCGCTGGACGGCCTGTTCCTGGCCATCGGCCACATCCCCAACACCAGGATTTTCCGGGGCCAGCTCGATCTCGACCCCGACGGCTACATCGTCTCCAAAGGCGGCGCCCGCACCAGCGTCCCAGGCGTTTTCCACGCCGGCGACGTCCAGGACCGCCACTACCGCCAAGCCGTCACCGCTTCCGGCATGGGCTGCATGGCCGCCATCGAAGCCGAAAGGTTTCTAGAAGCGGAAGGGCACTGAAACGGTTTACACCGGTACCGCGGCCTCTTCGGCCACCGTCACCCCCGCCGGCTCCAGCGCCATCTCGATGACCTCTTCGATGGTGTGAACGTAGCGGAACTTCATCTCGCCGACCTGCTCGGTCTTCAGATCCTCTTTGATGTTGCACTCGTTGTCGCCCGGCAGGACGATTTCGAGAATCCCGGCCGCCTTGGCGGCCAGCACCTTTTCCTTGATGCCCCCGACGGGGAGTACCAGGCCGCTCAGGGTGATCTCGCCGGTCATGGCCAGATTCGGCCGGACCCGGCGGCCGGTCAGCCGCGAGACCAGGGCCGTGGCCATGGTCACGCCGGCCGATGGTCCGTCCTTGGGGATGGCGCCTGCCGGCACGTGGATGTGGATGTCGTTGTTCTTGAGGAAATCCGGGTCCACGTGCACCGACTCGGCGTTGGCCCGCACCCAGCTCAGCGCCGCCTGCATCGATTCCTGCATCACCTGGCCGATCTGCCCGGTCATGATCAGCCCCCGGTTGCCGCCGCGCAGCATACTGGCTTCGACGAACAGCACGTCGCCGCCGGTCGGCGTCCAGGCCAGCCCCACGGCCACGCCGGGTTTGCGCGTCCGCTCGAGCACCTGGGTCTCGATGCGGGGCCGCGGCGGGCCGAGCATTTCCTCGACCAGCTCCGGGGTCACCTTCGCCGCTGTGCCCGCCGGTTGCGATCCCTCGGCGATGCGCCGCGCTTGCTTCCGGCAGATGGCGCCGATCTCCCGCTCCAGGTTGCGCACCCCCGCCTCGCGCGTGTAGCGGCGGATGACGTGGCTTATGGCCTCTTCGGTGAACTCGATCTGCTCGCCGAGCCGGATCCCGTTCTCCGTCACCTGTCGTGGAATCAAGTAGTTATAGGCGATCCGCAGCTTCTCGAGCTCGGTGTAGCCCTGCAGCTCAATCACCTGCATACGGTCCCGGAGGGCGTCCGGCACCGGGTCGAGCACATTGGCGGTCGTGATGAACAGAACTTTGGAGAGATCGAACGGCACATCCAGGTAGTTATCGCGGAAAGTGTTGTTCTGCTCCGGGTCCAGGGCCTCCAGCAGCGCCGAAGCCGGATCGCCCCGAAAGTCTCTTCCGACCTTGTCGATCTCGTCCAGCATGAAGACCGGATCGTTGGTCTCGGCGCGCCGGATCCCCTGGATAACCTGGCCCGGCAGCGCCCCGATATAGGTCCGCCGGTGACCGCGAATTTCGGCCTCATCGTGCATCCCGCCCAGCGCCACCCGCACAAACTTGCGGCCCAGCGCGCGCGCGATGGACTTGCCCAGCGAAGTCTTGCCTACCCCCGGCGGCCCCACGAAACAGAGAATCGGTCCCTTGATCGTCGGGTTGAGCTGCCGCACCGCCAGGTAATCGAGGATCCGGTCCTTGACCTTTTCGAGGTCATAGTGGTCGGCATCCAGGATCTCCTTGGCTTTGCGCACGTCCACCTGCACACCCGAGGATTTGCTCCACGGCAGCACCGCCATCCAGTCGAGGTAGGTCCTGGTGACCGTGTAATCGGCGGCCGCCGGCGACATCCGCGAGAGCCGCTTCAGCTCCCGCAGGGCTTCGGTTTTCACCGCCTCGGGCATGTCGGCCTGATCGAGCTTCTGCCGCAGCTCCTCGATTTCGCGCTGCTGCTCGTCGCCCTCGCCCAGCTCCTTCTGGATCGCCTTCAACTGCTCGCGCAGGTAGAATTCGCGCTGCGTCTGGCTGAGCTGATCCTGCACCTGCGACTGGATCTTGGTCCGAAGCTGCTGCACCTCCAGCTCCTTGGTCAGCTTGCGGTGCATCTGGTCCAGCCGCTTGCGCGTGTCGAGCTCCTCCAGCACCTCCTGCCGCTCCGCGGTCGAGAGCGACGGCAGCGAGGCGGCGATAAAATCCGCCAGCCGGCCCAGCTCCGCGATGTTGGCGGCGATCGATTGCAGGTCGTCGGAAAGGGACGGCGACATCGCCACGATCTGCTGGAACAGGCTGATGACGTTCTGCCGCAGCGCCTCCATCTCCGCCGTCATCTCCGGCTCGTTCTCCTCGATCCGCTCCACCCGCCCGCGCAAGAACGGCTCCTCGGTGGTGAACTCAGCGACCCGCATCCGCGACACGCCCTCGCAGAAGATGAACAGGTTCTGGTTGGGCATCCGGATGACCTTGTGAATCACGGCCACCGTGCCCACCGTGTGCAGCTCCTGCTGCGCGGGGCTATCCACCCGTGGATCCTTCTGGGTCAGCACGCCCAGGAACTTGTTTTCTCCGAGCGACTGCACCAGCGCGATCGAGCTCTCGCGCCCGATCGTCAGCGGCAGCAAAGCGTGGGGAAAAAGCACCGTGTCGCGGACCGGCAGCAATGGCAATTCCGAAGGGGGCTCGGCTTGCGGCTCGCCGCCCTGCTCGTCGAGCTTTGCAAATGGCGCGACTTTTGCCTGCGGGTCCTTGGACATATCGTCTTCTCGCGGGCGCAAATCGCCCGAGTCGTTACTTAATAGGATGCCATATCCTGCCCCGTGGATGCTTTTCCGCCTTTGTTCCGAGCCGGGGCGCCTACCCCCTAAAGCACGCCGAGTCCGCTTCCTCACGCGCGCGGCTCAGAAAGCCCTTCCGCGACGAGCGGTTGGCGCTGTTATTTCTTGACAGGCCCTAAGCGCCCTGCCGGTAGCAGCCCAGCACTTGCAGCAGGTCGGTCAGCTCGCTCAGGTGGTCGAGCGCGTGACGGCAGTGCGGCTCCTCAACCGAGCCCAGAAAGTCGAGATAGAACAAGTACTCCCAGGGACTGCCTCGGAGCGGACGCGACTCGATTTTGGCCAGGTTGATGTCCCGCAGGGCGAATGTGGCCAGACACCGGAACAGCGCTCCAGGGATGTTGCGAGTGGTAAAGACGATGGAGGTCTTCAGGCTCCCGCCTCGTTGCGGCGCCACGCGGGCCGGGGCCTTGCGGGCCAGCAGAAAAAAGCGGGTGAAATTCCGGCGGTCGTCCTCGATCGAGCGCTTCAGGATCCGCGCGCCATAAAACTGGGCCGCCGCCGCCGAGGCGATGGCCGCTGCGTCCTTCAAACCCTCCTCCATCAGCATCTTGACGCTGCCCGCCGTGTCGTAATAACTCTCGCTGTGGAGTCTGGGGTGCTTTTCGAAAAAGCGCAGGCATTGCCCCAGCGCCACCGGGTGCGAAAGAACCCGGCGCACCTGGCCGAATCGGACGCCCGGCCCGGCAATCAGATTGTGCACGATGCGGACCAGCGTCTCGGCCACAATCGGCAGCTTGAAATGCAACAGGTGGTCGTAGTTTTCGTGCACCGAGCCGGCCAGGGTGTTTTCGATCGGGATCACGGCGTAATCCACGTCGCCGGCCGCCAGCGCGCGGAAGACCTCCTCGAAGCGCCGGCGCGGCTCCAGCTCCACCTGCGGGCCGAGCAGCCGGACGGCCGCTTCTTCGCTGAACGCTCCCCGTTCTCCCTGGAAGGCCGCCCGCTTCCGCCGCATCCTCAGTTTCCGGTCCCGAAATCCGGTTGCACGCCCAGCCGCGGACGGCCCGCAACCCCCGCATACTGCTTCTGCAGCTCCCGGGCGCCGATGGTATGCCCCAGCGGGTCGACGGCGCTCGTGATCCAGACCGGGCGCGGAGCGAGCGTGGCCACCAGCTCCGGCAGATCGTACGCTTTCAAAGCGCCCGGGACCACGCTTTCGAACACGCCGCGGTGGATCTTGCTCGCCGTTACCGCCTCGTAGGAAGTGAGCACGCCGTCCAGAGCGACCTGTTTCAGCCGCGGGTCGAGCACGGCGGCATGCAGCATTGGCACGGCCGCCCCACCGTGGCCGACCCCGTAGATCTTTTCCCGATCCACGCCCGCCTGGGTGCTCAGCAGGTCTACGCCGCGCCAGATATCCTCCGCCCGCATCCCCACCAGCGTCTTGCCCACCAGCAGCGCTTTCATGGCGCTGTTGTAGTCGCCGAAAAAGCGCGGGAAATCGGAGCCCTGCTCCTCGTTCGAGAACCGGGTCTCGCCGGTTCCCCGGACGTCGATCGCCAAAACAATCAAGCCCGCCTTCACGAAGCGCTCGATGTCCGCCGCGCCGGCCGATTTGCCCCGCCCGTTCGCGTAAAGAACGGCCGGCCGCGGCCCGCCCGCGCCTTCCGGGACAAACAGCAGCGACGGCGCCAGAATGCCCGGCTCGCTCTCATAGGTGAGCTTCTCGATCCGGTAGCCGCTGCGGGCAATCACGCCATAGTGCCGTACGTTCAGCGGGCCCGTGCTCGGGTGAAAGCCGGTCAACTGGCGGACTCGCTCCGGCAATTCGGCCGGCTTGACGCGCGCCTTTTTCTCCCGCTCCACTTCGCGAGCGTTCAGCGAAAAGACCGTCTCCCCTCCGAGCGACGTCGCCACCTGCCCCGTAGGCGTGCAGTTCAGCATCTCCTCTGTTTCCAGCTCCACCGGCGCCTCCGGCTCCGGATCCTCGGCGCCCTTCAGCCAGCGCCCAAACCACCGATACGCCGCCTGGCGCCGTGGCTTGCTGTAGCCGTGGCCGTCGTCGGCTTCGAACATGCTCAGCTTCTCCGGCGCCCCCAGCACGTCGTAGATGCGCTTGGCCTCTTCAAAGCTTCCCCGCGCGCCGACGATGGGAAAGAAATCGCGAATGGCGGAAAGGATCAGGAAGGGCTTGGGAGCAAAGGCGTAGATGAAATCGGCGTGGTCCAACCCGTCGTTCAGCCACGGCGGGATGCACTGCTCCCCATCCTGCGGCCCGATGGTCAGCAGCAATCGCCGCCAGGAGGTGATGTAGCAGGAGGGCGCGGCCACTTTGATGCGGTCGTCGAGGGCCGAGAGATAGGCCGTGTGCGTTCCCCCGCCGGAATTCCCCGTGCAAGCCACACGGGCCGAGTCCACTTCCGGCCGGGAGAGCAGGTAATCGAGGGCGCGCATCCCGTCCCAGATCGTGTACCGCGCCAGGTTCTGGCCCGCGAGCAGGCACTCGGTGGTGGCGATCGTGTGCTCGGTGGTGGACCGCAAGACCTTCGAGTCCTCGATATCCGCGTCCCAGAGCTGTACGCGCTCTCCCTGGCCCACCGGGTCCCACGCCAGCGCCACGTAGCCTCTCTTGGCCAGCGTGATCAGCATGTATTGCCACGCGGAATGCGCCTTCGCGCCCGCTTCGTGCCCCAGCGGGAACAGCACCGCCGGATACGGAGGCCTCCCGTTCTTCGGCAAATACAGGTTAGCGGTGACGTAGAGCCGCGGCTGGCTTTCAAAAATGACTTTCTCGACCTTGTAGCCGTCGCGTTCAAGCACCGCGACCGTGCGGGCATTGAGCGGCGTCCGCTCCGGCAGCCCGCCCAGGTCCTTGAGCATCCGCTCCCGGAGGTAAGCCCGCCGCGCGGCCACCTGCTCCGGTGTCGAAATTTGCGCGATGGTCCGCGCCCGCTCGTCGAGCTTGGCCATGGCGAGACCGTCCAGGTAAGCCGGCAACATCTTCCGGAGCTCCCGGAAATCCGAAAGGCCGGTGAGAAAATCCAGGCTTTCCGCCGTCTGCGCCCCAACCGGCCCGGCGGACAATGCCAGCAGCATCGACACACACACCAACCGCGAGGATTTCATTAGGTCCTGTCCTGTGTCATAAGATCTCCGCCAGTTTAGCGCAGGTCTTCCGCCTTCTACTGCCATCACCCCCGTATTTCGCGCCAAGGCGAAATCTCGTAACTGCCTTCGAAAAGACATCCGACCGCGCTTTCTGACCGGGCGGCCCCTGGCGAGATTAAGCGTCGAACCGCTCCCTCGGCTCAACCAGCCTGTTTGCATATAAAAATACATATAAATACATATGAAATACTATGCCTAGCGCCATTGACAGAGGGTGTACAATGCATGCAGGAGGATGCGTATGCCTACACCCGGCACAAAGCGGGTGATCATCGAGTTCCCGGAGAACCTTTTGCGGCGCACGGAGCAGGCCGCTTCAGAACTGGCCACCAGCCGAAGCGTAGTCATTCGATCGGCGGTCGAGGAATTCCTATCGGCCATGCGGCGGCGCGAGCTAGAGCGGATACTCGCTGAAGGCTACGCTGCCAATGCGGCAATGGATCGCCACATTTCCGAGGAATTCTCGTCTATTGATAGTGAAGAAGTCTGATGCCTGGCAAATGTGTCAGGGGAACCGTTCTCGAGGTCAACCTTGATCCAGTCGTAGGTCACGAGACGGGCAAAACCCGCCCCTGCGTGGTGATCCAAAACGACATTGGCAACGCGAAGTCGCCCGTCACCATTGTGGCAGTGATCACGGGTGCGGAACATGTGCCCAAGCTCTACCCGGTTAATGTGCTCGTCAGGCAAGGTGAGGGCGGTCTGACCAAGGATAGCGTCATCCTGTGTAATCAACTTAAGACTGTTGATGAACTGCGCTTCGTGAGAATTTGTGGCGTCCTGACCGATGCGACAATGGAAAAGGTAGATGAAGCGCTCAAGATCAGTCTTGCACTTTAACGCGGCTGGCTTTCAAAAATGACTTTCTCGACCTTGTAGCCGTCGCGTTCGAGCACCGCGACCGTGCGGGCATTGAGCGGCGTCCGCTCCGGCAACCCGCCCATGTCTTTGAGCATCCGCTCCCGATCAGCCGTCACCTTTCAGACTGTGGTCGCAGAGGCCTTCTGCTGTTACACTCTGAACGACCGGGAATCCAAAACGGAAATCCCGGTTAAGAGACCAACAATCCAGTCGGAGGGAGATGTGAGCGGTCCGGCGGCGAAGTTTGTCCGGTGGTTCTTGTGGGGAATCTTCTTGATCGTGCTGTTGGGGGCGGGGCTGGTAGCGTACGGGCTGCTGCGGGGGCCGAAGATGGCTGCCGCGAGCGCCGTGCGGGTCGAGATCACGCCGGCTCGGCTCGAGCGTGGCAAGCATCTGGTCGAGCTGGTTTGCGACTGTTATGCTTGCCATGCCCGGCGCGACTTCACGCGCTACGCAGCGCCGGTGATTTCGGGAACCGAGGGCGAGGGCCTCGGGCCGATGCCGCTCGAAGGACTGCCGGGGACCATTGTGGTTCCCAACATCACGCCCGATAAAGAAACCGGCATCGGCAACTGGACCGACGGAGAGATCATACGCGCCATTCGCGAGGGAGTCGATAAAGACGGCCGCGCGCTGTTTCCCCTCATGCCTTACCCCTATTACCGCTCGATGAGCGACGAGGACGTGTACTCCGTGGTCGTTTACCTCCGGTCGCTACCGCCGATCAAGAAAACGTGGCCGAAGACCAAGGTCGATTTTCCGGTGAACATCTTCATCAAGGATGTGCCGGCGCCGGCTGGGCACGTGCCTGAGCCCGATCGGTCGAACAAGCTGGCGCAAGGCCAATATCTAACGACCATCGCCGTCTGCATGGAGTGCCACACCAAGAATGACAAGGGGCAACTGGTACCCGGCATGACCTTCGCTGGAGGGCGGCGTTTCGCCACGGCCGTGGGCTCGGTCTTCACCTCCAACATCACGCCCGAGCCGGATACGGGAATCGGTGTGTGGACCGAGGAATTTTTCCTCCACAAGATCCGCTCCTACCGGCCTTACGCCGAGCAGGAATCGCCGAAAGTGGGTCCGGAAAGCTTCACCCTTATGCCGTGGCTGCACCTGTGCCGCTTGAGCGACGAGGAGATCTCCGCGATGTACGCCTACCTGCGCACGCTGCCGCCCGTGTATAACTCCGTTGAAAAGCACCCTTAAGACTGTTGATGAACTGCGCTGCGTAAGAATTTGTGGCGTCCTGACCGATGCGACAATGGAAAAGGTAGATGAAGCGCTCAAGATCAGTCTTGCTCTTTAACGCTGACAGTTGGGCGCGCAGAGTCAATCGCTTGCCCTGGCACTTAACACTTGGCACCTGGCACCTACTTCTGGTACCGCATGGCGTAAACCGAGGCCTTCCCGTAGTCGCCTCCGGCTCCCAACACCAGCAGCACCAGGTCTCGTTTTTCGTCGTAGACCATGGCCCGGTTTTGGCCGGCCGGCATAGGGGGCGCGGCGCCGCCCTGCCGCCAGGCGTTCTCGCTCACCTTGTAAGCCCACAGCGCCGGGCCGTAGCTCAGGAAAACGTCTTCTTTCGGAATGTACACCGCTTCTCTGGCGCACGCGGGCGCCGCTCCCTGCGGCTGCAACTGCGCCCAGCGGCGAGTGGCCATGTCAAAAGTCCACAATTCATCGCGTCGCGCCCCGCCGCCGTGCAGGATCACCCGGTCGCGCTTGGAATCGTAAGCCAGGCTGGTCATCTCGTACAAGTTCTGGGGTGAAGTCTGGCGGTCGCCCATTCGGTTCCAAACCCTCCGGCCGGCATCAAACAGGTAGATCGCCGTATCTTCCGGCTTCGCGGGATTCCAGGGAAGCTGGTAGCCCGGATCGTTCAGCCGCGCGGGCCAGTCGGCGTTGACTCCCATCACGCCGCGCGGAGTGGTCACCAGGGCGTCCACGCCCGCCGGCGCCGGCCCCAGCAGCTCCCAGCGCCTCGTTTCCGGATCGTAAGACCAGGTGGAGTAGCGGACATAGGACGTTGGCGTGGTCACCACGGCATCCGGCGCCATCGTGCGCCGGGCGGGAAACAGTAGCAGCGCCTCGGGATCGTAGCCGGTCGTCAGCCGGATCGGATGCGCCAGGATCATCTTTTGGCTGACGGGATCGTAAGCGTAGGTCTTGCGCCCGTGATCCGTCCACGGCCCGCCTTCGAAGGTAACGCCCGCCGGACGCACGCCATGATCCCACAGCCGCTCCGTATACTCGCCGCCCGTTTCCGCGCTCGTCCAGGTCTGGGTCTCGATGTCGTAGGCGTCGATGTCGTTGCCCTCATATCCGCAATGACCGCCTCCCCAATAGAGGATCCGGTCCCGGCGGTTATCGAGTGTGGCCGACCCCCAGGTCCTCGTCAGCGTCTGCCCCGCCAGCTTCACCCACTGGTTGACAACGCCCACCGTCTCCGGTTTTCCGGACCCGGCCCTCTGCTCTCGAACCAGCTTCGGCATCGCGGCCCCGGTCCCCGACCCCTGGTCCCCGGCCACTATCCCGTCTCCCAACCTGTATCCGTAAGTCGTTCGCACCGGATAGAGCACGTTGCAGGTCATCCGGTCCCCCGGCGTGCGCGTAGAGGTCACGAGCACCAGCAGGCGCTTCTCGGGAGCCAAGTCGGCCGAGAGATAGAATCCCGTGGGGACTTCGCCGTGGAGCCTCCGCCATCGATCCTCGCGGACGTCGTAGGCCCACATATCGCTGAGATCCTTTTGGTTGTACCCGCCGCCGACCAGAACCCATCCCGTCTGCGGATCGTAAACGGTGAAATGGCCGGCGCGCGCTTCCGGCCCGCCCGCCGCTTTGGACTGGCGCCAGTTTTGGGTCTTCAGATCAAAGATCCAGGTGTCGGCGAGATACCGGCTCTGGCCGTCCCCGCCGAACAGCACCAGCGCCTCATTCTTGGTGTCCGTGACCAGCCGGCTATTCATCCGCGGCAGTGGTCCCGCGAGCCCCGGCCTCGGCCGCCACTCGTTGGCTTTCACCCGATAGACCCACAAGCCGGTGTAGCCCACCAACCGGCCGTCGGGCGCTCGCTCCGCCGCGTGGCCGCCGCCAAACAGCACGATCTGGTCGTTGACCGGATCGTAGGCGAGCGACCCGCCCACCACCGGTGGCGGCGACCCGGCCGGCGCCAGATCCCGCCAGCGCCGCCGCACCACGTCATACGCCGCCGTCAGCCCCCCGGTGAAGTAGATCAGCGACTGGCTCCCCGGATGATAAGCCACCTGGTCGAAGACGATGTTGAGGTCGGGCCGTGGCACCCCGCCGGCGTCGTTCGTGGTCCCCCGCATGACAGTCTGCTCGCTGCCCGTCGTCTTGCCCGAATACGTCCTGGGAATGTAGGCCGGGTAGAACTTCTCCCTCTGGCCGCGCCACCGGCCGTCGTCCGGATCGAACGCCACCACGTCGTATTCCGGGACCTGCATCAACGGCTGTTCCTGGAGCAGATTGGGATCGGCATTCAGGAAGCCCCAAAGAAAAAAGGCCCGCGCCTCGGCAGCGTACCGTATGGCGCTCCCGGGCCGGGCCCCGACAGGGTCCTTCCGCAATTCGATCCAGGTATTTAGAGGCAGCTCGGCGCCAAACACCACAGCGGCGAGGGCAAGCAGGCAGAAACTACGGTGCACTACTGTTGCACTACTCTTCCAATCGCGCCTCACGGAGTCCCCTTACCGGCACATTGTTCTGCTTGGCGTAGGCCTGCATCACCTGGTCGAGTTCTTTCTGCCACGTCTCCAGTCCGATGGCCTGCTCCGGCGCGATCATGTAGGTCAGGTCCGGCCTCCGGTCGGCCCAGTGATCTTTGGTGTCGTCGAGTATGCGGACGAAGTTGCGCCCCCCGACCGACCTGCCCTTGTGATACCGGCTCTTCTCAAAAACCGCCCGCAGCTCCTCGAAGATGCTCGCGTTTTCTTTCTGCAGCCGATCCACCCGATTGTGCGCCGCCACCAGGTAACCCACCGCCAGCCGCGGGTTGTTCTTCTGAGCCGCCGCCTGGGCCTGCTGCAGCGCCCCTTCCGCCTCATCCAGGCCGAGCAGCAATCGCCAGTGGTGACCCATGAATCTCGCCAGGACCAGGAAGACTTCCAGGTTATAACGATTCCGGTCCACCCGCGGGAAATTCGCCTGGATGGCCTGCGTGAGCTGGTCGTTCTCGAGCGAGCGGCGGCGGGCGTCTTCTACATACTTGGAATACTTCTCCGCAAACCCGGTCTGGAGCCTCAAGTCCGGCATCTGCGGGATCCCCGGCGCCGCCAGCATCCAATCGTGCCGCTCGGTTCCGACGCCCTTGCCGTAAGAGTTCCCATATCCCGGCCCGCGCGCCTTGGATGTTATCCGGTCCCACGTGCGCTCCCACGACCTGGCCTGTCGCTGCATGCCCCGGTAGATCTCCACCATTCCCGTCGCCCGCGGGCCGTAATAGAGGCTCATGAATTCGGCGACATGCTGCTCCACGCTGGCCCGGCCGGGGATCCACCCATACTGCGCCACCGCTGACCACCCCAGCCAGAACGTCTCGTTGTGCAGTCCGTTGTCGTCCCACGCCGCTCCGAAGACCCCGATGGGCTTTCCCTGCTGCACCCGCCCGGACGAGATGTTCTGGAAAGCCCGCTCCAGGTTACCCGGCGTAAGGCCGCGCTCCGTCTCCACGCTCAGGTGGCTCGGGAACAGATACCCGCCGCCGTGCATCGAGTTGTACGAGAGCTGCCGCATACCCATCTCGTTCTCGGTCTTGAGATACGCCTCGTTGCCCATCACGCCGTCGATCACGTCCGGCGGGATCATCTTCACGTGCTCCGGCAAAAGCGGGTACTCCGCCCACACCAGTATCCGCCGGCCCCGGCTCTTGGCGAAATCGCGCGCCGTCTGCACGCACTCCACCCACTTCAGGCTCCGGTTCACCGGGTTGTAATTGTTGCCGCACTTCCCGTCAATGCTGGCGTAATAGACCTCGTCGGTCGACACAAACAGGTAATCCACGCCCTTCGACGCCTTGATGGCGTCGTCGGACCGGGAAAAGATCAGGTCATAAGTGCGTGGGTCACAGAGGTCGCTCTGGGAGGTGTTGCCGTCGGCGCGCAGCTCGGCGCATCCGGGGTGCTAC
>JBGOUJ010000173.1:0-12469 GCA_041477005.1 Terriglobia bacterium
ATGAATGTGGCCCTGGCGCCGATCGGCGGCATCCTCACTCTATACTTTACAAATACCCATTTCAGCGTCTCGTCCGGCCTGGGATTCCTCGCCCTGTTCGGGGTCTCGGTGGAGATCGGCGTGATCATGGTGGAGTACATCAATCAGTTGCGCGTGCGCGGCCACTCGGTGGCCGAGTCGGCGATCGAAGGCGCGGTTCTCCGGCTGCGGCCCATCATGATGACCATGCTGGTGGCGACGCTCGGTCTGCTGCCGGCGGCGGTTTCGACGGGCATCGGCTCCGATTCGCAGCGTCCCTTCGCCAGAGTGATCGTGGGCGGGCTGATCGTGGACCTGTTTCTCAGTATCTTGCTGCTCCCTACGTTGTACGTCTGGATGGCGCGGCCCACCGACAAGCTGCCCGCGGCCGATAAAGCCTTAGTCGAAGAATAGCCGGCGCCGGTCCATCTCATCTAACCGCTACAACTACCCGGAGGAGGTGAGGTAAGGTCATTTCCATAGGCCTTTTCAGGTGGCGGGCCTGGCGCTTTTGAAAGGGAAAAGCCCTACAATGGAAGTTTGATGTTCTCGTCACCGAATTTTGCGCTGGCGGAGAGGCCAAGAATCTCACGCCTTCCGTCGTTGGTGCTGTCGGCCGGCATCCACGGCGTGGTGGTGGGGCTGCTGGTCGCGGCCCATCAATACCGGCCGGTCGCGCCGGCGGCGCGGTCGCAGCGCGTCGTCGTGCAAGATCATAAAATCTTCTGGTACACGCCACCCCCGGCGGATCTGCCGGCGGTCGCGCCGGCGCAGCCGGCGCCGCACCGGCCGCTCCAGGGCAAGCAGTTTTATCCGAGGCAGAGCATCGCTTCCATCGCCCAAAAGCCGGAGAGCCGCCGCCAGATGGTATTGCAGTCGCCGCCCAAGCTGCGGCTCCCTCAGGACGTCCGCGCTCCGAATCTTCTGGTCGTCAATCCACCGGCGGCGCCAGCGCTGCCGCGGCCGGTGTTTACACCGCCCGCACCGGCGCCGGTGCAGCCTAAGTCTTTGCCCGATGTGGAAGCGCCCAAGATTGCGGCGGCCCCGCCGGCGCCGGCCCTTCCCGTCAGCCTGCAGCCGTCGCGCCTGCCGGCGCCCAAATTTGAGATGCCAAAACGCGGCGCTCCCGCGCCGCGCCGGCCGGCCTTGCCTCTCGAGGATGCGCCGCAGGTTGCCGTCGCAGCCAGCCCGAATGAAACGCTGGCCCGGCTCGAGCCAAAGCCCTTGATGGCCCGGCCGCAGTTCGTGGCGCCCGAAAAGACGGGCTCGAGCCGAAGCCCTGCCAGGCCCGCGGTCATTTCCGAATCCGCGCCTGAGGTGGCGGCGCAGCAGGCGGCGACCGTGATTGTCGGTCTCAACCCGGTGGCCACGCCGCTCCAGCCGCTTCCCCCGCCCGGCAACCGCTCCGCGCAGTTTTCTGCCGGGCCGGACGGCACTGAGAAGGGAAGAGAAGGGCTTTCCTCGTCGGTTCGGGCGGAGGTTCGAGTGCCGAACCTTGCCATTAGTCCCGCCGCCGCGGCGATCGCGCCGATCGTAACCCGCCCCGGGCCTGCCGGCAGTGTTGCAGACCACGCCGCGTTTCGCCGGGAGCTGGCTTCGTTGGCCGTGCGACCCACGCCGGGCGCGCTATCGAAGCTCGATCCCGGCCCGGCCGGGCCGACCTCCGGGTCCTGCGCTCTCCTTCGCGGCTCGACGGTCTACACGCTGGCCATCGACATGCCCAACATCACCAGCTACGACGGAAGCTGGACGCTGCGCTTCACCGAGTTGGGCGGTTCTTCGCCCGACGACGTGCTCACCTCGCCCGTGCCCACGCGCAAAGTCGATCCCAAATACGCCGCCGCTGCCGTTGCCGAAGGGGTCGAAGGAAAGGTGATGCTTTACGCCGTCATCCGCCGGGACGGCCGTGTCGGCCAGATCCACCTGGTTCAAGGCATCGACGAGCGCCTCGATTCGAGCGCCGTGGCCGCCTTCTCCAAGTGGGAGTTCCAGCCGGCCACCAGGAACGGCCAGCCCGTGGACCTGGAAGCCGTAGTGCAGATCCCGTTCCGGGCGGGGCCTCACAGGAAAAACTAGGGAAAATCGAAACCGCAGATGAACGCAGATGAAGGCCGATGAAACCCTTTGGCTTTCTCGGCGTTGATCGGCGGCTTTCTGTCTTCGCCGGCCTTCTTGGGTGGGGGCGCCGGTATGATTCGCGATGGCGTCGTGGGGTAGTGGGTAGGGTAGTGTCCTAAGACTGCGTTACTGGGAACGGAGAACTGGTGTCATGGCTGGGACATGCCGATGCTGGAAGGCGCCTCGGTTCAGGATCTTAAGCGCTTGCTTGAGCTGTTCCCGATTGCGAATCTCCCAGGTCGGACCTGTCCCTGGCTTCTAGATTGCTACGGCTTGGCGAAGCAGCTCGAGTTCCACGTCACGGCGGGACATGCGGGTTTCACTCGCCACGGGCGGGAGAAGCCTGGCGTCCGATTCGAGGATTTTCGCCATTCCGTCTGCTGCGAGTGGCGGTGAGGCGAGGTAACCTTGTACACGGTCACAGCCTTCGGTGGTCAGAAATTGGAGTTGCCTGACGTTTTCGACCTTCTCCGCCGTAACGCTGAGGCCGAGACTATGAGCCAAAGAAATGATGCCCTTGGCGAGGGCAGCGGAATGACGATCGACGGTGATGCCCGAAACGAAGGAGCCGTCGATCTTGAGCGTCTTCAATGGAAACTTTGCCAGATAGCCTAGTGAAGAGTACCCTGTCCCAAAGTCATCAATAGCCAGTCCCACTCCCAGTTCCACCAACCTGCGCAGGTTGGCACAAACCGTTTCTATATCGTGCATGAACGCCGTTTCGGTAAGCTCCAACTCAAGCCAGTGGGGATCGAGGTCCTCGTCCCTGACAATGCACTCCACAATCTCGGCAAAACCGGGCAGCCGTAACTGGTGCGCGGAGACGTTGGCAGAGACCCGAATAGGTGTGAGTCCGCGACGCTGCCAGCCAACCGCATCGGTACACACTCTTCTCAATACCCATTCACCGATCTCGATAATAGCGCCCGTCCGTTCCGCGGCCAAGATTAGCTCGCTCGTCGGCCTCTGGGCGTTTTCTGGCGCTTGCCACCGGAACAACGCCTCGGCGCCAGTTACACGGCCGTCGTCAAGTGAAACGATCGGTTGGTAATGAATCAAGCATTCTTTCCGATCTACTATTCCACGCACAACGTTGAAGAGTTCCCACGAACGTCGGGCTTGGCTGTGCATCTCTGAGTTGAACACTCGCAGTTGATTCTTACCATCAGCCTTGGCCGTATACATTGCGATGTCAGCGTTTCGGAGTAGATCGTCGTGTCGCCGAACCGCCGGGCTATTGATCGAAATGCCCACGCTGGCCGTCACCCTCAGGAAATGACCACTGACCTCAATAGGCGCTGACAGTACCTTCTGCATCCGTCGACCGACCTCTTCAGCTTCCGTTGCTTCGCTCAGTCCGTTTAACAAGAGGACAAACTCGTCGCCGCCGTATCGAGCTAACGTGTCGGTGGGGCGCGTGCAGGTCCACAGTTTTTTCGCTACCTCCGTCAAAAGCTGGTCACCGACGGGGTGTCCGAGGTTGTCGTTCACAAGCTTGAAATCGTCCAGATCGATGAAGATTAGCGCTATCAGTTTGTCGGCCTGGCGCGATTCTTCAAGGGCAAACTGAAGGTCCGTCATCAGACGGTGGCGGTTTGCCAGACCGGTCAACTCATCCTGGAGTGCATGATTGACTAGTCGCTGCTCGATCTCGATTACATGAGAGATGTCAGTCATGGAACCGGCGATGTTTCTGGCCCCACCTTTGTCATCGTGGGCTGCCAAACCCCGTGCAAGAACCCACATGTAAGTTCCATCTCGTTTCCGAATCCGGTACTTATATTCGAACTGAGACGACTGTCCTTCCACATGAGCGTCGAATGCCGATCTGAGACCCTCCAAATAATACGGATCAACCGAATCCCACCACGCTTCCTGGCTCAATCTCAGGGCACTTTCCGGATAACCGACCATTTGTGCCCATCTTGCGGAAACGTAAACCTGCTCAACCTGCAGGTCCCAGAACCACAGACCGTCGTTTGCACCCCGTACCGCCGATTCGTAGCGGTGCTGGACTTGCCTGAGTGATTCTCTGCAGTGTGCCTCGATCATTTGGTCCCGGAAGCGGTTGCGATAAGCGCGCAGCCGTCGGAGTTGAATGGCGAAGGCGAGCACCGCTGCCACAGCCAGCGTTCCCTCAAAGTGTGATGTCTGGAGTCGCTCATCTGTCGAGGAAAATAGCCAGATTGACAGACTCCAGCTCCCGACGCTACCGGCGAGGGTTACCGCAAACCAGCGCCAGGAGAGCAAGATGGAAGAGGCTCCGAGGAGCAGCAAAACGACATGGATACTTGGCAGAGCCGGCGGCGTAGTCCGAAGTCGTACGATGGCCTGCGTCAGAACCGACCCAACCGCTCCGGACACGGCGGCGTTGGCAAGCCGGCTGGGGATGACGCCATACTTCAGCGCTCCACCGATCGCTAAGACAATCAGTGCCGAAAGCCAAGTAGCGACGAGAGCGGAGACCGGAACAGAACCTGCGTTACCGACCGCATCAAAAGCGCCTGCAAAGAGCAGGAATACTCCGACTCCTGGCAGCACCTTATTGGCAATCTGGGAGACTTTGGAGTCCAATGCGGAACGGACCTGAGTTTCGGAGGGAGTGTTCGCTGCGTCACTAAGGCAGCCAAATTCGGGCAGCGGGGTCGTCAGGGTGCGCATGGACTTCTCCCCTGGAACGTCCCAGGATTCGGGTTTCCGCAATTCTCTGCACCCTTGAGCACCGTTTGAGTATTACCGATGATTTTGGTCACCCGCCCGGCAACAGCGGGCAGGGAAAGCGCCACTACTAAAGCGATCGCACCTATAAAAACGGCATATTCGACGTCATCTTGGCCGCTTCTATCGCCGCTAAGCCGATCCAGGCATTTCCTAAGCAGCGAGATTGCTGTCTTGATCCACGACGGCCGATCGCCCATTGACTTGCGGTCCATAGCTACCAGCATTCTGACCGAAAATGGATTTGCTCACAATGGTAAGTTGGTTGCTATCGCCATCAAAACTTTAGCGTCAAACATCTAGGAGGATTCATCTAGCTGGCATTGCCAATGAGCCGGGGGTAGCTCTTGGGCATCGGGTCTAGATCGTACGACACCCAGTACCACGGTACGTTGCTTATAGGTAAGACCCTTGCGTTTTGAGCGGTCAGCCATGTGTAACGGGCCGCGATTTTCCCCGTCGATTGTTTCATGGTATTCTCCGGCTGGTTTCTCAGATTTCTCGTCGGATGGTGGTACGGAGGCCTGTGACACTGCTGTGCTGTTGGGACAGGATACTGGGCTGGGTAGGCAAACGGGGCATCCCATCCGATCAGAGCGGGAGGAGAAAGGCTGTGTCCTTTCCGCAAGCCCGGGCAGGTGGGGTGGCCGGGCTGACTTCTTGAAGCCTTACCACGGCGCCGATGCAGGGGCACGAGCGTCCCGTTGACGGCGTCGACCGAAAACGCCTTGGCATCAAAATCGCCGCCAACCCAATCCCGCAATTCCTGCTGCTGGTCGTGGTTGGGGTCACTGATAGCATCCAGGAGATCGTAAAATCCCCCGACGCCCCCACAATCCTCAGGTGGGCGGGCGAGCTGGCCGCCAGTGCACGCCGGGTAGGCCGTGTTCGGATCAGCAGGCAAGTGCCTCTCAAGGACAATGCTGCGGTAGCCGGCAGGGAACTTGGCTCTCTGTTATGGTACGCTGCCTTCTTCAAAGGAGGCACGATTGGGCAATCATCTTCTGGACGGCCGGGTGGCCGTTATTACGGGGGCCAGCAAGGGTCTTGGCAAGCAGATGGCGCTATCGCTGGCGGAGGCCGGCTCGGCCGTGGTCCTGGTGGCTCGCAACGGTGAATTGTTGCAGGCGGTCGAAGCGGACATCGCGAGCCGGGGCGGGCGGGCCTATGCCTTTGCCGGCGACGTGAGCAGGGAGGCCGAGGTGACGGCGCTCGCCGATCAGATCCGCGAGCAGGCCGGGGTTCCCGACATCCTCATCAACAACGCCGGCATCAACATTCGCAAGCCGATTCACGAGTTCACGCTCGAGGAGTGGCATCACGTGATGCGCACCAACGTGGATGGGCCGTTTCTGTGCACCCGCGCCTTTGTGGGGGGCATGATCGAGAAGAAATTCGGCCGCATCATCAACATGACTTCGATCATGTCGCACGTCTCGCTGCCTGGCCGCTCGGCCTACAGCTCGAGCAAGTTCGGACTGCTCGGCATGACCAAGGCCCTGGCGCTGGAGCTCGCCCCGTATAGCATCACCGTCAACGGCATCAGCCCCGGCCCCTTCGCCACCGAGATGAACACGGCCCTGATCGAAGACCCGGTGCGAAACGCCGAGTTCATTTCCAAGATCCCGGTCGGCCGCTGGGGCAAGGTGGAGGAGATCGGGACGCTGGCCGTCTACCTGTGCTCGGAAGCCGCCGGGTTCATCACCGGAACCGACATCCTGATCGACGGTGGATGGACGGCGCAATAGCGGGGATGCCTTGGCCGAATCGGCCGCTTTTGTTTACGCCGGCCGCGGGAAGATCCGCGGCCCATTTTGAGAAAACCATTTTGAGAGACCATTTTGAGCAAACCATTTTGAACAAACCATTTTGAACAAACCAGGAGACGATCCATGCGAATTTCCCTCTTGTTGGCTTTGAGCGCCGCCGGCCTTCTGGCCCAGGCGCCGGATCCGGCGGCAATCGAGAACGACCAGGTGCGGGTGCTGAAGGTCACCGATGAAGCGCGAAGCCGCAGCGCCATGCACGAACACACGATGAACCGGGTGATGATTTACCTCGATGCCGGCCGCATGACGATCACCGATCCGGCCGGCAAAGTGGAGCCGCAAAGCTGGAAGGCAGGCGAGGTGCGGTGGAGTCCGGCGCGGGGAAAGCACATCAGCGAAAACGTCACCGACAAGCCTTTCCGTCTCGTCGAGGTGGAGCTGAAAGGAAAGGGCACGTCGCAACCGGTGAAGCTGCCGGATCTCGACCCGGTGAAGATCGATCCGAAACACTACAAGGTCGAATTCGAGAACGACCAGGTTCGCGTGATTCGCGCCCACTACGGCCCCCACGAGAAGGGTATGATGCACGAGCACGCGCTGAACCGTGTGGTCACTGCTCTTACCGACGAGAACCTAAAGGTGACGACGCCGGACGGCAAGACCCAGCCGCTCCAGGGCAAGGCGGGCGATGTGGCGTGGGGCGGGAAGGCCAAGCACATGGAAGAAAACCTCAGCGACAAGCCCTTTGAGGTCGTCGTGGTCGAGCTGAAGACCGGAGGGGCCAAATGAGGGCCTCTGTGGTGACGACCCCCGTGCTGATGACCCCCGTGCTGATGCTGATGGCCGCATCGCTTTTCGCCAGGGAGCCGCTCGCTCAGAGGATCGGGCACACCGACCCGGCGAAATATCGGCGGAGCCAGTCTCATGCCGGCTCGGGCGAGATGGCGTGCATGACGCTGCTCGATTCCAACGCCCTGACCATGAACCTGCAGTTTATGCACCGCTGCCAGGTTATGCCCCGCGGCGGCGTGGGCCACCACTTTCACAACCAGATGGAAGAGATGTTTGTCATCTTTGACAACGAGGCCCAGTACACCATCGACGGCCGGACGTCCCTGCTCCAGGGCCCGGCCGGAGCCCCTTGCCGCATGGGCCACTCCCACGCGATCTACAACCCCACCGACCGCCCGACCGAGTTCATGAACATCGCGGTCACCACCATCAAGGGCAAATACGACGCCACGAACCTCGACGACGACCGGGTCGGCGTCCCGCTCGATTCCAAGCCGGTCTTCATCACCATGCGGCTGGACCGCAAGCTCCTCCGGCCGGTGGAAGGCCTTCACGGCGGCAAGGGCACTGCCCGCTACCGGCGCGCGCTGCAGCCGGAGGTCTTCTTCACCAACTGGTCCTACATGGATCACCTGCTGCTGCCGCCCGGCGCCTCCGACGGCCGCCACCGCCACGACGGCGTCGAGGAGGTTTATTACGTGATGAACGGCGAAGGCAGGGCCCAGGTCAACGCCGAGACGGCGCCGATCCGGAAGGGCGACGCCGTTCCGGTGCTTCTCGCCGAGCCGCACTCGTTCACCAACACCGGCTCGGAAGACCTGGAGTTCATGATCCTCGGCGTGGCCCGCCAGAAAGGCGTTCTCGATACAGTCGAGGTGAAGTGAGCCTTCCTCAGGCCAGGTTGGCCTGCAGCTTCCGCCGCACCGAGTCGGTTACCGTGGCTACGACGTCGATACCGCTCGCGGTATAGCGGGTCTCGAGCACCTTGCCGTAGTCGTGCAGGAACGAGACCTTGCCGCCTTCGCGCAGATCGAAATGAAAGTGCGCCTGCGAGACCGGCTCCAGGGCGGGGGAGCGGTCGAGCGCGTCGAGCAGCTCGGGGATGCCCTGGCCGGTCAGGGCGGAAACCGGCACGACCGTGTAGGCCGGCCAGGCGGCCCGCTCGGCCTCGATGCGCGCGGTGCGCTCGGGCTCGGCGAGCAGGTCGATCTTGTTTAGCGCCAGGACGTGCGGCTTATCGCGGGCGCCGATTTCGACCAGAACTTTCTCCACTTCGCGGGCCTGGTCGCGGCGGTGCGGGGAAGCGAGGTCCAGCACGTGGAGGATCAGCGTCGCCTCGCACACTTCTTCGAGCGTCGCCCGGAAAGCCTGGACGAGCGTGGTGGGCAGGCCGCGGATGAAGCCGACCGTGTCGGACAAAAGCAAGCGCCGGCGGGAGGGAAGCTCCAGGGCGCGAAGCGTGGGGTCGAGCGTGGCGAACAGGCGCGGGCTTTCGAGCACGCCGGCCGAAGTGAGGGCGTTGAAGAGCGTCGATTTGCCGGCGTTGGTGTAGCCCGCCAGGGCCACGGTATCGAGCGGCGTCGCCTGGCGCTTGCTGCGCTGCTGGCCGCGGCTCTCCCGAACCCGCTGCAGTTGCTCCCGAATGTGCCGGATCCGGCGGAAAATACGCCGGCGGTCGGTTTCCAGTTGCGTCTCGCCGGGTCCTCGCGTGCCGATGCCCCCGCCCAGCCGCGACATCTCCGTGCCGCGTCCGGCCAGGCGCGGCAGCCGGTAATTCAATTGCGCGAGCTCGACTTGCAATTGCCCTTCGCGGGTACGGGCGCGAGCGGCGAAGATATCCAGAATGAGCTGGGTGCGGTCGATGACCTTCACGTCCAGCTCGCGCTCCAGGTTGCGCTGCTGGGTGGGCGTCAGATCGTGGTCGAACAGAACCAGGCCGGCGTCGAGACCCCGGACCCGGCCGCGCAGCTCTTCGATTTTGCCGGAGCCGATCAGGGTGGCCGCTTGCGGCGCCTGGCGCGCCTGGATCAGCGTGTCGAGCACGTCGGCCCCGGCGCTGCGCGCCAGCTCCGCCAGCTCCTCGAGCGATTCCTCGGCGCTCGAGGCCGGCGCGGCCCGAGGCGATTCCCGCTTCCACTCCAAGCCGACCAGAATCGCTCGTTCCCTGCCCGAATGATTGCCCGAAGTGATCGCTTTACGCCTCCCTGTTGTCGTTTACCGGCCGCGGGGAGGGGCCGGCGGGCGCGCTGGTCGTGGCCGTCACTCCCGGCCCGCCGGCATGGCCCGAACGGAAGGTCACGACCGTGGATATGGCGTGCTTGAAGATCAACTGCTCCTGGTTGTTGGTTTCCATCACCACCGAGTACTTGTCAAAGCTCTTGATCCTTCCCGAGAGTTTGACGCCGCTGAGCAAATAAATGGTCACGATGGTCTTGTCTTTCCGCGCGTTGTTGAGAAATGCATCTTGTATGTTTTGCGCTGGCTTTTCCATGGAGTCCACCTTTGGCGGGCGGGGAAGAAAACAGGTCCCGGGCCGCAACCTGGGTTTCCCAAAAAACGCCTCTCGGTTGATTGTACTGGAGCAGTCCCGGCCGGGGCAAGCTGCTGGTCGGGGATTGATGATTTGTTGATTTATAGATTGGTTGATTGCCCGCTGCTCATCAATCAGCAATCTTCCGGAAGTACTCGATCGTCCGCCGCAGTCCCTCTTCCAGCGGGACCTTCGGCTCCCAGCCGAGCAGGCTGCGGGCCTTGGTGATGTCGGGCTGCCGCTGCTTGGGGTCGTCTTGCGGCAGTGGGTGGAACTCGATCGGGGCGGAGGCGCCGGTGAGGTTCTTGATCCGCTCGGCGAATTCCAGGATGGTGATCTCGTCGGGATTTCCCAGGTTGACCGGCAGGGCCTCTTTGCAGTGCATGAGGCGGAAAAGGCCGTCGACCAGGTCGGAGACGTAGCAGAAGCTGCGGGTCTGGCTGCCGTCGCCGAATACGCTCAGCGGTTTGTCGTGCAGCGCCTGGTCGATGAAGGCGGGAACCACGCGGCCGTCGTTGAGCTTCATGCGCGGCCCATAGGTATTAAAAATGCGGGCGATGTGGGTTTCCAGGCCGTGGTGCCGGTGGTAGGCCATGGTGAGGGCCTCGGCGAAGCGCTTGGCTTCATCGTAGACCGAGCGCGGGCCGACCGGGTTCACGTTGCCCCAGTAGGTTTCCTTCTGGGGGTGCTCGGTCGGGTCGCCGTAGCACTCCGAGGTCGAGGAGAAAAGGAACGGCGCGCCGTGCTCGAGCGCCAGGTCCAGCAGGTTCTTGGTTCCCGCCGAGCCGACCTGCATCGATTCGATGGGGTGGTTCATGTAGTCCACCGGGCTCGCCGGCGAGGCCAGGTGCAGCACGTAATCGAAGCGGCCGTCTACGGGGAGCTTTTCGGTCACGTCGGCCTCCCACAGCTCAAAGCGAGGATTCCCCTTGAGATGGGCGACGTTGCCGCGGCGGCCCGTTAGAAAATTGTCCACCGCCACCACCGTGTGGCCTTCGGCAATCAGCCTGTCACACATATGCGACGCCACAAACCCGGCGCCGCCGGAAACAAAAATTCTCAATCCTCCCTCCCTCCAACAATTCCCATTGTATGGGTAAGGCTCTCGCCTGTCCAGCCGCCCGGGGGGCGCGGAGGGGCGCGGGAGGGGCGCGGCCGGCGCTCCCTGACCTGGAATGCCGCGGTGTGCAAGATGTCGCGGCGCCGGACGGCCCGGCGTATAATCAGGGGTTCCTGGGAGGGTCCACCGATGAATCGCAGAGACTGGATGAAGGGTGCGCTGGGCGCCGGCGCCGCGACCAACCTGGCGGCCCTGGTGGCCGGCCGGAGAATGTTCGCCCAGCCCACGCCGCAAGAGGCCGCCGCCCGGCGGGGCCTGCCGCCGCTGAAGATCACCGACGTCCAGGCCATCCTTACCGCTCCCAACCGCATCCGGCTGGTGGTGGTCAAGATCCTGACCAGTGAGCCGGGGCTTTACGGCCTGGGCTGCGCCACCTTCACCCAGCGGGCCAAGGCCGTGGTCACGGCGGTGGACGAATTTCTGCGGCCGTTTCTGATCGGCAAGGACCCCGACCACATCGAGGACATCTGGCAGAGCTGCTACGTAAGCTCCTACTGGCGCAACGGTCCGGTGCTCAACAACGCCCTCAGCGGCGTGGACCAGGCGCTGTGGGACATCAAGGGCAAGCGGGCCAACATGCCGGTGTACCAGTTGCTGGGGGGCAAGTGCCGCTTCGCCGTCGATCTTTACGCCCACGCCCAGGGCGGGAGCTTCCAGCAAGTCGAGGAGAGCGTCCGCCGCTGGATGGAGCAGGGGTATCGCCACGTGCGGGTGCAGGTGGGGATCCCGGGCCAGGCCGCCTACGGCGCCGGGGCGGGCGGCGGCCGGCGCGCGGCCCAGCCGGAGAGCGGCCCACTGCCGCCGGTAGGGAAACCTTCGCGCGGCGTGTTCGAGTCCGGGCCTTACGTCAAGACCGTGCCGAAGCTGTTCGAACACCTGCGCAACAAGCTGGGCGACGAGATTGAGCTGCTGCACGACGTCCACGAGCGGGTGACCCCCACGCAGGCCATCGCTCTCGCCAAGGAGCTCGAGAAATACCGGCTGTTCTTCCTCGAGGACGCCCTTTCGCCCGAGGACATCGAATACTTCCGGATCATCCGCCAGCAGTGCTCCACGCCGATTGCGATGGGCGAGCTGTTCAACAACCCGCACGAGTTCGTGGGCCTGATCTCCGAGCGCCTGATCGATTACATCCGTATCCATGTCTCCCAGATCGGCGGGCTGTCGCCGGCGCGCAAGGTGGCCGCGCTCGGCGAATGGTTCAACGTCCGCACGGCGTGGCACGGCCCGGGCGACGTTTCCCCGGTCGGCCACTGCGCCAACATCGCGCTCGACATCGCCGCTCACAACTTCGGGATTCAGGAACAGACGGTCTTTCCCAAAGAGACCCAGGAAGTGTTTCCAGGCTGCCCCAAGATCAAGGATGGTTACTACTTCGTGAACGAGGCTCCGGGCTGGGGGATG
>JBGOUJ010000174.1:0-12457 GCA_041477005.1 Terriglobia bacterium
GCGCTGTATCGCCTCCGAGACCGGCAACATGCTCATTCCGAGCTGCTGGGCCAGTTGGCGGCGGGACAGTACAGCCCCCAGGGCCAGTTGGCCCCGGAGAATCTGTTCTCGAATTGCAAGGTAGGCCTGTTCGGCGAGGCTGCCTTGCCAGGCAGCTTGTGATGAGTTTCCGACTGGAATGGACACAAACCCCAGGGTACCCGGACTCCTTCTGCAATGTCAATCAAATCGCCCGTGGCCCTCCTTCCCGCGCGAAAGATCGAGAAAAATCCTCTTGACAAGCGCCATTCCTGTGCCATGATACTTGGTTTAGTCCGCATCTTGCTGTAATGACAGTAGAGGTGCGTGGGAGTTCCGCGGACCCTGTGCCGCCGCGGGGCGGTACACTCCGGGAAACGATCGCTTTACTGTCATGGAACTAAATCGGGAGGGCTAGGCGCTATGTTTCCAACAATGAATCGACATCGGGCCTGTCTGGCGGCTTTCATTCTGATGTGGTTGCCCTGCAACTACCTGCTGGCCCAGACTGTGGCCGGGACGATCAGCGGCACCGTGATGGATGCTTCCGAGGCCGTAATCCCAAACACAGAGGTTTCTCTTCTGAGTGAGCGCACCGGGGAGACTCGAAAGACAATCTCAGCGGCGAGCGGGGATTTCCTTTTTGCTGCGATCCAGCCGGGAGTCTACACCCTTACCATCGAGAAGGAAGGGTTTAAGGCATTCCGGCTTACCGGTATCGCTCTTTCGGCCAGTCAGCGATTGGCGGTGGGCAACATTAGATTGGCTCTGGGAGCGGTGGTGGACTCTGTAACCGTAACACAGCAAGGCGAGGCCATTAACGTTGAGAGCGCCGACACCACCGGCCTGATCACCCACAAGCAAATGGATTCGTTGGTCGCCCGCGGGCGCGACGTGATGAACATACTGCGCGTACTGCCGGGCGTCAACACGATTCCCATGGGCCAAGGGGGCGAAAGCGGAGCGGGGGATACGTTTAGCTCCAACGAATCGCTGGGAGGGAACGTAGGGAGCTTCACGCCGACCGCCTCGGGCGCGCGCCTGGATTGGAACAGGACCACCGTGGACGGACAACTGGGCAGTAGTCAAAGCTGGCCGGGACTGTTCGCGTCGCCCGTTAGCATGGATTCGGTCGCCGAGGTCAAGATGGTGACCGACAATTACACCGCGGAGTATGGCGGTAACATGGGCTCGACCATCCAAATCGTGAGCAAGTCGGGCACGCAAGACTTTCACGGCAGCGGTTATTGGTACAAGCGTCACGAGGAGTTCAACGCCAACGATTTCTTCAACAACCGGAATGGCCTGCAGAAGCCCATATACCGGTTCAGCACCATTGGCGGGTCCATCGGCGGACCAATTTATATTCCCCACCGGTTCAACCAGGACAAGAACAAGCTGTTCATCTTTTTTTCGGAGGAGGATTGGCGGGTCACAATGCCGGCCGCCACCAGACAGTTTACGGTCCCGACGCAATTGGAGCGCCAAGGCGACTTCTCGCAAACCGTGGACCAGGGCGGGAAACTGATTGCCATCAAGGATCCGCTGAGCGGTGCACAGTTCCCCAACAACGTGGTGCCGGCGAGCCGCATCAACCCCAACGGGCAGGTACTGCTGAGCCTGAACCCGCTGCCCAACATTCTGGATCGAAATATCACCAAGGGCGCTTACAACTACCAATTTCAGGAAAGCATACGGATGCCCAAACTGCTGCAGCAGCTCGTATTGGATTACAAGCCGACCAAGAATGACGTGATTTCTCTTACGCCGCGGCGGATGCGGGTGGTTCTGCACGGTTACAACCAACTGCGCGCTTTCAACGGCCCTCCCATCCTGGAGGCGCAACACACCTACACGTCGGCCAGCGCCGCGGTGAGGTGGACGCACGTTCTGTCACCCACCCTGGTCAATGAACTCATTACTGGCGTCACCGGGGACAAGCAGAACGGGCTATCAGACCGGTCGGGTTACTTCGACCCGGTGGACCGCTCGAAGGTGAAGTTCACTCTGGGACAGCTCTTTCCGCAGGCGAACCCGTTTAACATGATTCCGCAGGCGACCTACGGAGGCGTGCCTGCGGCCCCCAACCGCACCGTTGACGGCCGGTTGCCGGTCAAGCGTTCCTACGAGCGGTACCAAGTCACCGACAATTTCAGCGCCATTTTGGACACGCACACCCTGAAATTCGGCATCAACATGGACCGAAACTGGTGCACCGACGGTCCCGCCTCGAGCGCCTGGGACGGGAGGTTCGATTTCGGACGCGATGTCAACAATCCGCTCGATACCAACTGGGCGTTTTCCAACGCAGTGTTGGGATATTTCCTGTCCTACACCGAATCGAACGCGAAATCCAACTACCGAGCCGCCGACGCGGTGGTGGAATGGTTTGCCCAGGACGTCTGGAAGGCCACTTCCAGGCTGACCTTGACCTATGGCGTGCGATTTTCGCGCGGTACGCCGTGGCGTCTGCAAATCGGGCAGGGGGTGGCGTTCGACGCGCAGCGCTATGATGTCTCCAAGATGTCGCCGCTCTTCCAGACCGCGCTGAACTCCAGCGGGGCGAGGGTGGGCCGGAATCCGGTAACCGGCGAACTGGTTTTCGCCCCGCTCATCGGCGCTTTTGTGCCCGGCGTAGGGGACCCGTTTAACGGGCTGGTGCATTCCACCGACCCGGGCTATTCGGGTGGCTTCGTAGGGCAGCGAGCGGTGCAGGTGGCGCCACGGTTTGGGTTTGCCTACGACGTCTTTGGAAACGGGAAGACGGCCATCCGGGGCGGCTTTGGCATTACCAAGGAGTCCCAGGGTGGCTACGACACCTACGGCGGGGCGGGAGGCTTAGCCTCCAATCAGCCGGTGATCCTTTCTCCGCAAGTTTTCTACAGCAGCATGGACACCTTTAGGCAATCCACAGGATTCATCTTCCCGGGTAGTGAGCAATCGTTCCAGCGGGACGCCAAAGTGCCAAGCACTTACCATTACAGTGTCGGCATTCAGCACAGCCTCCCCATCCAGATGGTCCTGGACGTTACCTACGTCGGCAAGTTGAGCCGGCACCTGATCCAGCAGGAGGATCTGAACACCCTTCCTTACGGGGTTAGATTCCTGCCGCAGAACGCCGACCCCTCGGCCCCTTCCAGGGCTTTGCCGGACACGTTCCTGCGCCCCTATCTTGGGTATGGCTCCCTGCCCTATGTAGAGAATTCAGGGACTTCCAACTACAACGGGTTGCAGGTGGGCCTCAATCGCCGGTTCAGCCGCGGGGTGCTGTTCGGCGTTGCCTATACCTGGTCGAAGACCATGGGTTACGCCAGCGGGGATTTCGAGACGCTGCCGAGATACACGTCGAGACGCGTCTGGACTTATGGACCAACCTATTTCGACCAGACGAATACGTTTGTGGTGAATTATGTTTGGGCTCTGCCGAAGGCGAGTAAGCTGCTGCCGAACCCGGTGATCCATCATGTGTTCGATAACTGGGAGTTCTCTGGCGTCACCAACTTTTCGAGCGGACTGCCGCAGACCATTGGCCTCTCTACCACCGATGGCGCCGATATCACGGGCGGCGGCGATGGGGTGCGCACGGTGATCGTAGGACCGGTGCAACTGGCGAAAGGGGACCGCGGCTTCTCCCGCTGGTTCAATACCGCGGCATTCGCCCGGCCGCCGAAAGGATACGCCGGAAGTGCGCCGCTCCGTCCTTTTCGGGGCCCCGGAGTCAACAATTGGGATCTCAATCTGGTGAAGAATTTCCCGCTGAAGAGTGAGGCCCGCCGCCTGCAGCTCCAATGCGAGATGATCAACGCGTTTAACCACACGCAATACCAGTCGGTGGATGGTACCGCAAACTTTGATCCCACCGGCCAACAGGTGAACGGGCAATTCGGGGCGGTGACCGTTACACGCGCCCCGCGAGTCGTCCAGCTTTCGCTCCGGTTGCAGTTTTAAATATGGAGTGTCCGCGGGGGTGGAATCTGGCCGTCGAGCGCCCTGTCGCCAAAGGCCGCCGCGCTTTGAGCGGCGGCCGCATCGTCGATGCCGTATTTGGTGAGTGGCAAGTTTCGGATATCACGTCTCTCCTGTCGGGGCCGCCGGACAAAGTGACGTTACCTGGAAACCGGCCGAATATCCGTCTCCGGTCCCAATCAAGGCAGTTTCAGCGATAACGTGCGCACGAACGGCCTCCTGCATGGAAAGACGGCGGTAAGAGAGGATCCAAAATGAGGAGTCTCGCGGTTCTTGTCTTTGTCCTGGGCGCGGCGGTGCAATCGGCGGCCGAGACGAAGCACGAAATCACCGTTTCCGGCGCCTGCTTTATGTTGAACGGCGCACCGTTCCCCTACACCGGCATTAGCTTCTATAACGCCATCTACAATCCTGCTTTCAACAAGAGCTCCGCTGAGCGCCGGAAGTGGATGGGGAAGTTCCAGCAATACGGCATCAATGTTCTGCGCATCTTTTCGCAGTGGGACATGAACCAACCTTGGATTGACACTTGCCCGGACTGCACACTTTTCTATCCCGACGGGCGGCTCCGCGAGGCCAATCTGGCGCGGCTGAAGGAGATTCTGGCTGATGCGGACGCTTTAGGCATGGTGATCGAGCTCGAAGTTTTTCAACACGTCGCCTGGACAGAGGGCAAGCTGGGGGCGACCGAATCGGAGCGTGCCAGATCGGTGGAGCGGGCGCTCCCGCTTTTGACGCGCGAGCTGCTGCCGTACCGCAACGTCACCTTCCAAATCTGGGGCGAGATGACGTTTCGGACGGTCGAGTGCGTGAAGCTGATCAAAGCGGGCGATCCCAAGCGGCTGGTTACCAATTCGCCGGGCGGCGCCGGGGTGCTTGGCTCTCGCGAGGAAAACGAGGCGCTCGATTATCTCGCGCCGCACACCACGCGGCAAAGAAACGGGCGCCACTGGGAGATCGTGCCGCGCGAGTTCGCCTACCTGCTGGCTCGATACCGCAAGCCGGTGGTGGACGACGAGCCGGCGCGAAACGGAACGCAGATGTTCGGCGGGCCGCCCGATGCCGAGCGCACGTATCCTTACGACCATATCCTGCAGATCTACCAGGTCTGGCGCGCCGGGGGCTATATAACCTATCACCACGACATGTTTCAGACCGGCTACGGAACGCCGGCCGTGCCTCCCAGCGGCATTCCCGATCCGGAATTCAACCCCTATCACCGTGCTGTTTTGGAATTCATCGCTCGCCGGGAACGTTACCAAGGGTCAGGATGCGCCAGTCATTAAGAGGTTGATCACCAGGAGAGCGTATGAGGACAGTTTGCCGGGCGACCACCCTATGCTTTGCGCTCGCTTTCGCAGCTCAGATGGAGGCGCAACTCGAGCGAGCGCAATCGCGCTCCATGACCATATCTCGGAACGGAATCGTGGCCACAAGTCAGACTCTCGCCTCCGCCGCGGGCGCCAAAGTTTTGGAGCGGGGCGGCTCGGCGGTGGATGCAGCCATCGCTGCCAACGCCGTGATCGGAGTCGTGGAACCGATGATGGGCGGGGTAGGCGGCGATCTAATGGTTCTGTACTGGGAGGCGAAGACCGGAAAGCTTTACGGCCTTAACGCCAGCGGCTGGGCTCCCAAGGCCCTTAGCATCGAATTCGTTAAAAGCAAGGGGATCACCAGCTTGGGTACGACAGGTATTCACTCGGCTACCGTGCCGGGCTGTGTGGATGGCTGGTCGAAGCTGCACAAGCAGTTCGGCCGCCTGCCCTGGGAGGAGATCTTCAAGCCTGCCATTTACTATGCGCGCAACGGATATCCCGTGACGGAACGCATTCACGATTACTGGTGGCATCGCACGACGCACCTGAAGTCGAACAAGGTCGGGAGCGAGATATTTCTGCGGAACGGCCGGGCCCCGGCAGCCGGTGAAGTGTTCCGCAACGAGGCTCTGGCGGACACGCTGTCGTTAATTGCTCGTGACGGCCCCGACGTCTTCTACCGCGGCCCGATTGCCAAGAGCATCTTGCAGACATCGGATCACCTGGGCGGGACCATGGCCGCCGCCGACCTTGCCGAATATCAAGCGGAGTGGGTCACCCCGATTTCCACTACCTACCGGGGATGGACCGTTTACGAGATGCCGCCGAACACTCAGGGTATGGCCGCGCTGTCCATGCTGAACATAATGGAGTCGTTTCCGTTGGTCAGCCTGGGCCCGGCGAGCGCGGATACGCTTCACATTGAAATCGAGGCCCACAAACTCGCTTCCCAGGACCTGCAGCGATACGTCGGAGATCCCAGAGTGGTCAAAGTGCCGGTGAGCGCTCTGCTGGGCAAGGCCTACGCGGCGCAGCGCGCGGCTACAATCGATCCGCTAAAGGCTAACTGTGAGCCAAAACCGGGAGAACCGGATTCCGGTGACACCACGTACCTGACTGTCGTTGACCGGGACGGCAACATCGTATCCCTGATTCAGAGTCTGAGCCGCACGTTTGGGGCGGGGATCGCCGTGGAGGGAAGAGGCTTCCATCTGCATAATCGTGGCGGCGGTTTCTCACTGGACCCGGCCAGACCTAACGCGCTAAAGCCCAGAACCCGGCCGTTCCATTCGATTATTCCGGCGTTCATGGAGAAGGGCGATTTGCACATCGGCTTCGGCATCATTGGCGGCGGGAACCAGCCCCAGGCGCACGCCCAATTTGTCGCCAACATCGCCGATTTCCAGATGAATATCCAAGCGGCGCTCGACGCCCCGCGATTCATGAATGCGGATGCGAGCGGTTGCGAGGTGCGGATCGAGCAGCGTATTCCGGCTGTTGTACGGCAGCAGCTTGCCTCCCGGGGCCACAAGCTGGATGTCCGCGCCGACTACTCCAACCTCCTCGGTCCGGGGCAAGCGGTAATGCGCGATTCCGCAACGGCCGTGAACTATGGCGCTTCCGACCCGCGTGGGGATGGCGCCGCCGTACCGGAGTCGCCGGTCTTCTGAACTCTGCTTGTTTCTCACCGAACATGCTGGCCCTTTGGCGCCTGAGCACGGAGTAGAAAAGTCTTGATCAACTTACCCTCGCCGCAAACTGTCATACCGGAGAATCGCTTGTACCACAGACCCTCGGGCGCCTCGGGCTCGCCGTCAAGCCACTTCGCCAGCAGTTCTAACTGAGATGCGGGAATCTTCCGGCTCTGGACGCGGTCCAGCAGATGCTGCAACAGAGCGGGCGGAACGTTTTGGCGGCGGACTCTCGGCACAACTTGATCCCTGGATTCCCGGCCCTAGATCCCATAGAAGCCGCGAGTGAGACGCTCTTTGATCCGCGCCGCCTCGACCGGATTCGAAGCTGCCGCGAGCCGCTTGGCTAGCAGGCCCAATTCTTCGGGGCCAAGGCGGTTACCCCGGCCTTCCAGAACTGCAAGCTCCGCTGTCTCAAGGGTGACTTCTTCCCCGGTTGGCTTGCGCGCCACGACGCGGCTGCCGGTGAGCGCCTGCCGCATGAACCAGTGATAGACCGCCAATGCGCTCTTGATCACCTCAGTTCGCTTGGAGCCCGTCAACTCGGCCATCTGATCAACCAGCGCCAGTTCGGTTGGTGTCAGGACGGGCTGGATTCTCGCCATACTCGGATATCCTCAGTTTCTGTGTTTATTCTACTCCTTTCTGCCCAGGTTGTCGAGCACGGGCCTGCACCACTGCACCGCGCCTTAGCTTCCCGCATTGAACATTCTATGGCATATTTGTTCTAACGCTGGTCATTCTCTCCTGATTTCGTCTCTGCGCCTGTCTCGGGGAGCCGCTCGGGCCAAGCCGCACGCAAGAAAGGATAAGACATCGTCAGGGTCAAGGATCACGGATGGTCGCGATGGATTTACCGAACCCCATGGAGAACCAACAACTCACGGGCGTCTCCCGCCCCGCTGAACAGCGTCTGTTCCCGTCGTGTAGCGCTCGGGGAGCCACCGCGAGACGGACGCAGAACCGAAAACCGGTCACCCCGGTTAACAGCCTGCACCCGTTTCCTCCGAAGTGGACCTAAGGAACCTGCGCCATACCTCCCTGTGGCGATCGGCGCCAGACGGCTCAGAGGAACAGTTCGGCGGATACCCCAAAGAACGCGGCCAGCTTCCGAGCGTGCGCCTTGCTGATCCCGCGCTTGCCGTTGATGACGTCGGAGACGTACCCGCTCGATTTGAATAGGGGCGCCAGGTCCGCTTGCTTCAGTCCCCGCTTCTCCATCAAGTACCGGAGAACCTCGTGCGCCGAGACCTCGCGCATCGGGTAATGCCGTTGTTCGTATGCTTGGATCAAGGAGACCAGAAGAGACACCAGGGCGTCCTCTTCCGCCGTACGGTGATCCCCGCGATCCATGAGCCGCTCGACCTCCGAAAGCACCCGTTCGTACTCCTTTTCGTTTTCGATGACCTTAGGCACGGTCTTCGCCAGGAGTCTCCCGTAGCGTCTGACATCGAGCATTAGCGCGCCCATTTCTTCCACTCCCCTCTGTCGTACTCCTTATGGCTCAGAAAAGTCTTCACCATCAGCACTTTGCAATGCCGGTCACACCCATTTCCAAAGAATTCTCCCAATATCTCCTATCACTTGCACTCTGCCCCCGTCCGGCGCCCTTGACCCCTCCCCTTATCATCAATAATAGGGGGGATTTTCATGGCCACCGAACGTCAGATCGCCGCCAACCGGCGCAACGCGCAGAAGTCCACCGGCCCCCGCACCCCCGAGGGCAAGGCCCGCGTCCGCCTCAACGCCCTCAAGCACGGCCTCAGCGCCCGTTACGATGTGCCCCCCTCCGCCGGAGAGCAAGAGGAATTCCGATCCCTGCGGCGGGGTTTCCTGGCGGAGCTGCAGCCCACCGGGCCCCTCGAGCGCCTTCTGGCCGAACAGGTCATCCTGGCCGCCTGGCGCCTGGGGCGCATTCTCCAGCTCGAAGCCGGCTACCTCGATTTCCGCGCGCGCCAGTTTTCCCGCGACTTCCGTCGTGACTGCCGCGACCGGCCGGCCTCCCAGCTCCTCGCCTACGCCATCAGCCGCGACCCGCAAGTCAGCTCCGACGCCTTGGTGCGGCTCCCTGGTTACGAGTCCCGCGCCCAGCGCTCCTTCTACCGCGCTCTCGACGAGCTGCGCTCGCTGCAGGCCCAGCGCAAAGCCAGTCCAACCCAGCCGCCTCCCCCCGTGTTTTCCGGCACTTGCACCCCATAGACCTCCTCCCCCAGCGCATGTTTTCCGGGAACAAAGCCAACTCGCCGGTGCTGCAATCCTCACCAATCGATAGGCCGGACTCGGGGTCGCTGCCGGATCGAATCGAAGCTCGGCGAAGCCGGGATGGGCGGTGGCTGCTACTTCCGCAGATTGAAACAGGCCAACGTCTTTTCGTTGCGCAGATAGAGCAGCCCATCGGCCAGAGCCGGATAGGACCGCAACGTGCGGTCGAGCAGCCGCGCTTTCGCCGCCGGCTGGAAGCCTTTCGGCGTGGCCGGCGCGACCTGCAGCTCGCCGCTCTCGCGCACCACCAGCAGCCGGTCGTCCGCCAGCATCACCGTGCCCGCCCCGAAACCATCGACGCTCCAGGCCACCTTGCCCGTCTTCAGCTCGACTGCGCGCAGGGCTTGTCCGTATTCCTGCCGGCCGTGGTAGCCGTAGAGGTAACCGTCGCGGTAGACGCTGGTGGAGTAATGGTTCGACAGCGCCTCATCCGACGCCCAGAGCTGTTTCCACTTCCCGCCGGTGAGCTGGAGCACCGTCGCCCCGGTCCCGTAGCTCGCCGACAGAAACACCATGTCGCCGATCACCAGGGGCGTGGCTGCGTTCACCGAAGCGTCGTTGCGGGAGCGCCACCGCATTTGGTAGAGCACCTTGCCCGTCGCCGGATCCAGGTCGACGAAGCCGGCGCGCGTGAGGAACAGCGCGTGCCGCGCGCCGCCGATCGTGGCCGCCGCCGGCGCCGAGTAGCCGGCCTCGTCGCTCGTTGCGGTCCACAGCACCTTGCCGGTCTCCTTGTCGAAGGCGACGATGCCGGCGCCGTTTGGCCCGCCGACGTTGACCAGCACCTTGTCTCCCTCGACCAGCGGCCCGGACGCCGCGCCGAAGAATCCTTTCCCGGCGCCGAACTTCTCGCGCGTGGCCACGCTCCACAGCTTCCGGCCGGTCGCGAAATCCAGCGCGTGCAGCGCGCCCTCGGCGCCGAACGTGTAGATCCGGTCGCCCGCAATCACCGGCGCCGCCCGCGGCCCTTCGTCGAAGCCGAAATCGTCCCGGTAGGCCGTCGGATAATCGAAGGCCCAGACCTTCCGGCCGGTCTTCGCGTCGATCGATTCAACCGTCTCGCGATTCGCCAGGCGATGGAACAGAATCAGCCGGCCTTGCGCCACTACCGGAGCGGCGAAGCCCTGGCCGACGTCCCTCTTCCAGACCAGAGCGGGACCGGCCGCAGGCCACGATGCCGCCAGATCCGAGCCGGCGTAGACGCCGTTGCGCGCCGGCCCCAGGAACTGCGGCCAATCCTCGGCGGCGAGTGGAACCACAAGGAGAGCTAACAGTACGGCGGCGGTGCGGGACATCAGGCTATAGTATAGGGGACACGGCAGCGTCAAATACAGCTTCCGAGCGCGACGGTGAGGGAGCGGTCTGGCGACGGGCGCAAAGACCGCTCCCTTACGGTCGCGGCTCGGAAGCACACTTTTGAGGGATCTTGTGAAGGCACTTTTTGTCTCGGCCCTGCTGGCGGTGACGCCAGTGTATGCCCAATCGCTCGGCGGCTCGATCGGCGGCGAGGTGACCGATGCGGCCAAGAAACCGCTCTCGGGCGCCTCGGTCGTGCTCGTGCAGGAGGAAACGAACAAGAAGCGAACGGTCTCGACCGGCGCGCAGGGTGAGTTTCTGCTCACGCTGCTCGCGCCCGGCGCCTACCGGCTGGAGGTGGACTCGCCCGGCTACCGCCGCCACGTCCAGACGGTCCTGCTCGACCTGAACCAGGAGATCCGCATCGAAGTGCCATTGCTCCCGGGCAAGATCACGGAGGTGGTGAACGTGACGGCCACCCGCAGCCTGTTGCGCGCGGACTCGGCCGCGGTCGGCGGGGTCATCGACAACCGCCAGGTACAGGGGCTTCCGCTCGATGGCCGCAATTTCTACGAGCTGAGCCTGCTGCTGCCCGGCGTGGTGCCGGCGGCCGAGGGCTCGGCCGGATCGGTCCGCGGCGCCTTCGCCATCAACATCAACGGCACGCGCGAGGACGGCAACAACTTTCTCCTCGACGGCGTCTTCAACGGCGATCCGAAGCTGAATGGAACGGCCGTCAGCCCGCCCGTGGACGCGATCCGCGAATTCGAGGTTCTGACCAGCAGCTACGACGCCTCCTTCGGGCGGAACGGCGGCGGGCAGATCAGCGTGGTGCTGCGCTCCGGCGGCAACCAGGTCCACGGGACGGCCTATGAATTTTTCCGCAACGCCGTGCTCGACAGGCGGAATTATTTTGCGCCGTCGCAGGAACCCGCCCCCCGGAACCAGCGCAACCAGTTCGGCGGTTCGCTCGGCGGGCCGGTGGTCAAGAACCGTACCTTCTTCTTCGCCGACTACGAGGGACGGCGCGTGAATGAGGGCGTCACACAGGTCACCAATGTCCCCACCCTCGCCGAGCGGGTGGGCGATTTCTCGCACAGCAGCCTCATTCCCATCGACCCGTTCACCCAGCAGCCGTTTCCGGGCTTTCAGATTCCTAAGGAGCGCTTGCATCCGGTCGGACTGGCCATTGCCGCGCTCTATCCGGCGCCCAATCGAGCCACCCCGCAGCAGAATTTCGTCTCTTCGCCGGCGACGCGGGATCGCGACGACCACTTCGACCTGCGCCTCGATCATTCGCTCGCGCCGTCTTCGGAGCTGTCCTTCCGCTACAGCTTCGCCGACCGCTCCTTGTTCGAGCCATTCACCGGGCCGGGCTTCCCGCGGGTGCCGGGCTACGGCGACAACGTCCCGAGTCGCGCTCAGAACGCCATGGTCAGCGAAACGCACGTCTTCACGCCCGCCCTGCTCAACGAAATCCGCGCCGGCTTCAACCGGGTCTCGCTGGGCGTCTTCCAGCAGGACCTCGGGCGCAGCGTCAACCGCGTTGTCGGGTTGCCGGATCTCTCCAGCAACTCACGCGATTTCGGGCTCACCCAGATCACGGTCACCGGCTTCTCGCCGCTGGGCGACGAAAGCAACAACCCGCAGCACGGCACCACCAACGTCTATCAAGTGACGGACGCCTTGACCTGGGTGCGCGGCCGGCACCTCGCGAAGTTCGGCTTCGACGTGCGCCTTCTCCAGCAGAACGCCTTCCGCGACGTCGAATCGCGCGGCTTTATCGGCTTCCTGGGGATTACCGGCAATCCGCTGGCCGAGCTGCTGCAAGGCTTGGCGACCGACTCCGGCGTCGCGCGTCTCGACAACCCACAGCACCTGCGCACCCACAGCTACGACTTCTTCGCC
>JBGOUJ010000175.1:0-12442 GCA_041477005.1 Terriglobia bacterium
AGGACGCTGTCATTCCCGGCGAATCCCGGCTGGTCTTCCACCTCAGGACATCCCTGGACGTGACCGAGCGCCGGTGACCCGGCGCCCGAAGAAAACCGCCAAAAACATTCCTTAATATCTCTGTTTTGGCTATAATGGCGTGTGTAATATGCGCCTGAAGCCGATCATACCCGCCCGCATACTGGGGAAAAAACCGAAGGCCCTGCTGGCCGCTTTCTTTCTGATCGTGGTGATCGCCTTTGTCGACCGGCAGATGCGCCTGAACATCTCGCTGGCGTTTCTGTACCTGTTTCCGATGCTGGTGGCGGGCTATTACCTGGGCCGCTGGAAGATCTTTCTCCTGGCCGTACTGTGCACCGTGTTGCGCGAAGCCTACGCCCCCTGGGCTTGGGACACCTTCGCGGCCATCCGCGCCTTCATGTCGCTGGTGGCGTATTTCGGCGCCGGCCTGTTCGTCGCGGAGCTGACTCGCGCCCGGGAACAAGCCGAGAGCGAGTCTCTGCGGCGCGAGGAGGCTGAGGCCCAGTTGCGCGCGCTGATCGACAGCAGCCCGGCGGCCATCCTGACGGTCGACCCGGAGGGAAAAATCCTGATGGCCAACGAGGCCGCCCATCGCCTTCTGGCTTTTCCGCCGCTATCTTTAAGAGGAGAGTCCATCGGTCCCTTGCTGCCCGTGCTGAACGCGGTGCCGCGCGCGCAGGGCATGGCGCCCATGTTCCGCAGCACCATAGAATGCACGGGCCGCAAACGCAATGGCGAGGTCTTCCTGGCGCAGGTCTGGTTTTCCACTTACCAGACGCCGGCGGGCCCGCGGCTGGCGGCCATCGTCTGGGACGGCTCCGAAGAGCTGCGCGACCGCGAGGGCCTGGGCCTGCACTCGGTGATGGAGACCGCCCAGCTTCTGGTGCGGGCGGCGCTGCACGAGGTTCGCAACCTCGGGGCGGCGGCCGCCATCGCCCACGCCAACCTCTCGCGGGTCCCGGGCATCCAAGAAAACGAGGACTTCCAGGCGGTGGGAACGCTGGTGAAAGGGCTCGAGAAGATTGCTTCCTCGGAACTGCGTCAGGCTTCGGACCGGGCGACCGGGACCGTGGATCTCTACACCGCGCTCGACGAGCTGCGTATCGTTATAGATCCGCTCTTCCGCGAGTCCGACGTCTCTATCCGCTGGAGGCTCGCCGACGATTTGCCGTCGGTGCGGGCCGATCACCACGGCTTGCTGCAGGTGTTCTTGAACCTGGCGCAAAACAGCCTTCGCGCCACGCAGGGCGCCGAGAGAAAGGAGTTCACCGTCACCGCATCGCTCGAGAAGGAAGTGCTCCTGGTCCGCTTCTACGATACCGGCCACGGGGTCCCCGTTCCCGACCGTCTCTTTCAACCCATGCAGCCCGGAGCGGAAGCCACCGGCCTTGGCCTGTACATCTCGCGGGCCATCGTTCGTTCGTTTGCCGGCGATCTCCGCTACGAGCCGCAACTACTCGGCAGTTGCTTTACCGTTCAGTTGACCCCCGCCCACGTCGCCGCCGCTGCCGCCACCGCCTGACAGGAGCGGCGCAGCGCACCAGGCGCGTCAGCCAGGGACCAAAACGGTCGCTGGTTCGGGTATTCTAGACGAAGCCGTCAGCCATCGGCTTTCAGCACCCCCGGGGCCCTGGTTGCTGAAAGCTGACAGCGGACCGCTGAAGGCTATTTTCGAATGAGCGAACGGCAACCGGGCGAAAAGATCCGCATTCTCCTGGTGGACGACCACGCCTTGTTTCGCGAGGGCGTGGCTCGCCTGCTCAGCCCCGAGCCGGACTTCGAGGTCGCCGGCTCCTGCGCCACAGTGGAAGAAGCCATGGAGGTCCTGGCGTCCCGGCCGGTCGACGTCGTCCTGCTCGATTTCGATCTGGGCCGCGAGCGGGGCACCGAGTTTCTGGTCCGCGCCCGGGAAGCGAGCTTTACCGGGCGAGTCCTCGTGGTCACCGCCGGCTTGAGCGACGCCGACGTCGCCCAGGTGATCGCTCGCGGGGCGGCGGGCGTCTTCTTGAAGCACAGCCCCCCGGCTTTGCTCTCCAAGAGCATCCGCACGATCATGGATGGCGAAGTGTGGCTCGACCAGCGCTACCTGGCCGCCCTGCTGCGCCTGCGCACGTCACGCCCCGAGGAAGACAGCAAGGGCCGGCTCACCGAGCGGGAACGCGGCGTCCTCCGGGGCGTGCTGGAAGGCTTGGCCAACAAAGAAATCGCCGAGCGCCTCCAGATTTCGGAAAGCGCCGTCAAAGCGGCCTTGCAGCAGCTCTTCAATAAGACCGGAGTGCGCAACCGGAGCCAGCTCGTCCGCGTCGCGCTCGAGCAATACCAGGACCAGTTGTAAGGAAACAAGTCCAGAGCCAGGTAAGCACTTTACTCGCCGCCCCCACAGACGCCCTGGACAATTTCCGGCACTCGATCGTCGAGCGCGTCACTCGATGGCGATCTTGCTGTCGTTGCTGTACACCGGCTTCCCATCCACCACGACCGCCATCGATAGGGGAACCCTCGGACCGGACGGGGCCTCCGGTGGCACGTCAAACGCCACGATATCCACGCCCACCGACGGGGGGCCGCGTTTTGTCCAGCGTACCGGCGCCCCGCGATTGTTCACTCCGACGATCAAGGGACCCAACGGATCCGGGCCGAGACCCGTGACCAGCATTCGAATCGTTTCTCCCCTGCGCGCCGGGTTAGTAGCTGACACCACACTGTCGTCCGGCCGCAGTAGTGCGCCCGAGAGTTCTCCATCGGACGCGGGCACTTGAAAGATGCCAGGGTTGGCCGGCAGAATCGGTAGCTCCAATACCGTTTCTTCTTCGCCGGAGGCCACTGTCAACGTGACAGTGTTCCCCGGCAGGTGAAACGGCGTCTGCACCGTCACCGATTCCGACTTGTCAAGATTTGATGCCGCGAGAACCGGCGCCGGCGTCTCCCCGAACTTCACCCGCGTCTGGGCCAGATTCAGGGGCTTCGGCGCGGCCAGGAAAGGGAACCGCTTCATCGCCGGGAAGAGAGTTCCCGAAGAGGGAGCAGCGAGAAACAGGTCCGTTGTCGACGTGCCTGCGACACCGCGCGCGAGATTCCTCCCAAGAATCGTTACGATGGATCCCGGTGTGATCCCGCCCTTGAAGTACGGACTCTTCCCCGCCGCGTTCAGCACAGCGATGACTCGCGGCCGGTCCTTGTCGAAGTAAGGAGTCAGAAGAGGCGGCTCCTCATCCACTTCCGCCAGCCATGCCTCCCGGGCTTTGAAAAACTGCAGCAGTTCCTTATTTGCGGCGTCGCCCATATCGCGCGCCCAGACCACCGGCGCACGATCCACGTCAGCGGCGTTATAGATCCATGATTTGTGGAAGCTGTGATGCGCGCCATAGCGCACCAAGACAAGGTGCGATCCGCCGCGCTGTTTCAATTCGGCTTCAATACCGCTCCTTGGCGTGCTCTCCAACGACGTCGCGCAGACGAGGATAGTCCATCCGGCCGCGCTGGCTACGGCGCCGGCCGCGCTGGATGCCACCACCCAGGGGATCCATCGCCGCCCAACCTGTCTTTGATGCCATCGAAGCAGGCGAATGCGGCGCATGCCGTACATAGTGGCTGCAAGGGTTGCGCCGAACACGGGTGCAACGTAATGCGGAAAGAAGAATGGATAGAGCACCGCCACGCCGATCACAACGAACAGCGCGGCGAAAGCAAGGAGGCGGATTCTCCGTCCCGCCAGCCCGAAGACCAGCAGCGGGATGGTGAGACCAGGGCCGAGGTAGAAGCTCCAGAAGCTCCTCAGCTTTTCGCCGACCATGGCCGCGAGCCCGCGCCACGTGGCTTGCTCGCGAAACATGTCCCGCTGCCATTCAAAACTGTCCGCAATGTCCTTTTGAACGTGCGCGCGCGGCGCGTCCACCACCTCGCGGCCCCCGCGAAGGTTCTGCGGCGTGCCGTAATTTTTTTGGTGCAGTTGATAAGGGAACAGCAGGGCATTCCCGGTGACGCGCCGGTTGTAATACAGCGTTCCGGCAACAATGACTGCGCCGGAACAGGCCAGCGGCAGAAGCACCCGCACCACAAATGCGCGGCGGGCGCCACTTTTTTCGCGAACGAAGGCGATCGCAATGGCAGCGCCGACGGGCAGAAAGAGCAGAAGCCCTTCCAGGGGACGGCTCTGCGCCAGGATGGCCAGGCCGATTCCCATAAGAAAAGCAGCCGACGCCTGTTTTCGCCGGAGCGCCCGCGGCAGAGCCCCGAGCAGCAGGGCCCCGCCAATGGCCGCCACCGCTCCGCCCCAGTAGCTATTCATCCAATAGCTGTGTATCCCCAGCCGAACTCCGGCCAGCAGCGCTCCCAACAACGCCCATGGCGGGGGTAGCCAGCCTTGCAGCATCCAACATAGCGCGGCGCACATCGCTCCCACGCTGGCGCACACTCCGAACCAGGGATCGACGCCGATGGCACTCGGCACGGCCATCACGAGGCCTTGTGCAAACGGATAGATCGACGCGTAGGTCGGCTGCTGCAGCACGTAGAGGGTCTCGAAATGGGGCCACAGTTTGTGCGGCGGATTCGTGATGCGGCCCGACGCGAACGTGTGCGCCACCAGGAGATGGCCGAACTCGTCAGCCACTTTCGGCGCCGGCACAGGGACCACCGGAAAAAGAGAAAGGCGCAGCGCGACCGGAACCAGCGCTGCCAGCAGTATCGACTCCCGCCGGCGCCAGGAAAGCCGCCGAAAAGCTTCTTGCGCTCTGCGCACCCCCGCCGGAAGGCTCAGCGGAATGAAGCAGGCGAACGCCAAGCCCACTGCTAAGCCAACCACCTCTCCGATATTTCTGGAATCCGGATCCGCGAGCGCCTGGCCTGCCCTCAAAATCGCGTCTCTATAACGGGGCTCTGCCCCAAGCCGGTGGATTATAATGGCAAACAGGTGCAGTCCCACGGATGCCGCTGCCAGCACCGCCAGCCCGAGACTCCACGCGGGCACGCGCAGGCGAAACCTCTCGCGCGGAAGGTCACTGGCCGGATAGGTTTTCGCTGGTAACAAATTTCGTCGAAAAAAGGGCATGGACTTGCATGCGAACCGCCACAGGATGCCCGGGATTTTCTCCATCGCGATAATGAAGTTAGCCCTCGGACGCGTCCGCGTCGTGCGCGAAGCAGGTAATCTTTACACTGTGGGGGCCAGGATCGCGCCATTCTCCGTAGCGGTCCTGGCGGTCGCTCTCCTTGGCTATGGAATGGCCCGCGGCGACATCGCCAGCGCCTACGCGGACCCGGTTTCGAAGATCCGGGCTCAGGACGAATCGGTTTACGCAAACAGTGCGCTGCGCATGGCCACCGAGGGCGGTTGGCTCACGCCGACGTTTCTCGGCCGGTTGTTGCTTTACAAGCCGCCGCTTCTGATCTGGCTTTCGGCGTTCTCCGTAAAATGTTTCGGCGCGTCGCTCTCCGCTTTGCGGGCGCCCGCTCTGGTGGCCGCCGCCGCGGCGACCACGCTGCTTTTTCTGTGGGCATGCGGGTCGCGTTCGCCCGGCGCAGGCTGGACTTGCGTCCTGCTGCTGCTCGCCAACCCAATGTGGTATACCTTCGCCCGGCTCTGCTACACGGACATGCTGTTCGCCGCCGGCGTGGCAGCGGCTTTGTTTACGCTCCATCTTGATCCCTCCCTCGCGCGAGTGCGCAGCCGCTGCGTCTTCGCCGTCTGTTCGGCGGCCGGCTTCCTGGCCAAGAGCGTCGCTGGATTTATTCCGTTGGCCATCTGGCTCCTGTTCGGCGTGCTGCGCCGCGGCGAGCCGCGGCCGTCACTCGCCCGCGTCGTGCAAGTGTGTATCCCTGTCTTGTTGTTGGTCGCCCCGTGGCATGTCTATCAGATCGCCGTCCACCCGCAGTGGTTCTGGGCCGACTATGTGCAGGTGCAGTTGCTCGGCTTCGGTCTGCAACCGCCCGCGCAATCCACAGCCGAGCCGCAGCTTTGGTTCTATGTCAAGCGGGTCTCAATTATCGATCCGATCCTCATCTGCTTTGCTGTCCTGGCAGTGCCTGCCTTCTGGAGAGATCTCCGGCAGCGCAAGTCCGCCAACGCCCTTCTTCTCGCCGTTTGGCTCGTCGTCGTCGCTACCGCACTCCTCACGTTCCGATACCGCAACCTGCCGTACGCCTTGAACCTGGTGCCTCCACTGGCCTTGCTCGGAGCGTCGTATTCGCCAGGAGGCTGGTGGCGAATCCTCCCTCTGTGCGCGGCGCTGGCCGCAAAGACAGTCTTCGCCGGAGCAGTCTGCGGCCTCCCGATCAAGGCGACGGAGCCGATCCCGTCCGCCGCTCCTCTGCGTGCTTATGCCCACCGGGGCCGGCCGAACGAACTGATCATCGTTTCTCCGGATGACGAGTTCTATTCGTCTACCCTGCACCTGTCCCGACTGCGCTACGCTTTCATCGACCCGAACCGCCTCGTAATTCGCTACGCCCCCCATTTCGCCTACCTCGGCATCACAGTTACTGTCGAGCAGTTCCTTCGTTTCGACGACTTGCGCGGCAAGTTCCTGGAGCGGCTGCGCGCGTGGGGTGTGCAGTCTTCCGAGCCGCTCGCCACTTCCATCCTCGCGAAGTCGGCCGAGGAGATCGTGCGCCTCGCCGACGCCCGGCCGCAGAGCGACTTCTTCTTGCCATCCGATCTGTTCGGCGCTCTTTCGACGAACACGCTGGCCACCCACGAGGTGGTCTTTACTCCGAACGGCAGGATCTTCCTTCTGGCACGGCAATCGCGCGCGGAAACCGCCCGGTAACCGGCGACGCTCGATCGCAGCGAGGTCACTGGCCGACACCAACAATCTCAAGCGCGCTGATCTTGGGATTGCTGACCACCGGGTTGAGTTGCACCTCGATCCTGCCGTCGGTCACTTCTGCGCGAAAGTCCCGGTCCAGCGCGCGGTTTGCCCCGCCTGCTTCCTTCATGATATCGAAATTCGTCAGTACCGGAGCTCCGTTGATCGTCACGTTGAAGACGCGGCTGCCCGCCGTGGTGAACCAGATCTCTGCAAACTTGAGTCTGATCCGGTAGGTCCCGTTGGAGACGCAAAAGCGGTATCGAAGGGGGCCTGCTTGGAATCGTTCACTTTGGTACAGTTCTGGAGCGCCGGCGCCGGCAATTGCCTTCGTCGTTGAGTGCCTCTCACCCCCGTCGTAATATGCGTCCTCGCTCCACACCGCGCCGGAGGGATCAGTCACTCTCAAGCCGCCCGCGTTGACCCGAATCGGCGCACCCCTTCGAAGTGTTACCGACGCCCCGCCCGATGGCGTCGAGCCGGGCCCCCGGCCGACGGTCACTGCTACCGTCCGCAGGTCTGAGATCTCCGAAGGGGCCGTGTACAAGCCCTTGCTGGTGATCGTGCCGGCGCCCGGCGGATCGATCGACCATTGCAGGCTGGCAGGGCCACTCCGGACGCTTGCCTCCAGCGTCTGTGCCGGCGCGGCAGAAAATTGCACCCGCTCTCCCGGATCGAGGCAGACCCAAGCGGGTTGAATCGGTAGTTCCCCGGAAATCGCGGCCCGAAACTCCGTGCTGCCATCACGCCAATTGTACTGCTCGTCGTAACGAAAGAAAAATGCATTCCGCCGCGAAGCCCATGTTCTTCGTAAGTCGTCCGGAACGGAAGCCAGTGGGGGCACAATCACCTCCTCGAGATCGTGGCGGAGATAGACATAGGCGAACAACCTGCCAAAACACCCGTACCACCACGGCCCTATACCCAGGCGGTCTTCAATATAGATGAGAGGCGACGGGCCCAGGCGCTCCGGAGAAACGGGCGGGTGACTGAGGAGGGAATGATTGATGCGGAAGCCCGTCGCATGAACGCCGTTGTAGAGTTCCACCTTAAGATTCTTGCGGCCAAGCAGCATGGCGCCTAGAAAGAACACGGCCACGGCGGCCCCCCGCCACGATGAAGAGGAAATCCTCTCAAAGCCCCAGGCCGCGGCGATTCCGAACAGGATGCTGTAACCTACGACCGGTAAGTTAATGTGCCAGAGGTAACCGCCGGCATAGATGGGCATTGCCAGGAATATGCCAATCCATGCGAGCATGAGCAACCCCGTCAGACGCCGGGCGGGATCCCGACGAACCTTTATCCAGTACGCCGCAACCAGCGCCACGGTGGCGATCCCGACCGTGTTGTTGAGAAGGGTCGATTGATACATCCGCTGATGGAGTGTCTCGCCTGTATAGCAGTAGATGCGCGCCGTCCATAGAGAGAGCGTTCTAACGTTTGACAGAATGATCTGCCAGTTTGCTGTGGTGCGGTACGGCCCCGCAGCGAAGGCATCCGGGGCGATTTTGGTGAGATGAAAAAAGTAGTAGGCCGGCAACAGGGCGAAAAAAGGAAGCAGGCGCAGCGTCTCTCGCAGCAGGCGCTTCGGCGGCTCGCCTGGTCTCTCGAGAGCGGCTGCCAGCAGGCTAAGCACAAGGAGATAGAATGGAATGGCGAGAGTCACTTCTTTCGAGGTGAGCGCGACCACGTAGAAGAGCCAGGAAAGGGCGGTAAGTGAGATCGATCGAAGGCCGGACGTCCCTTGGAGTTGTAAGTAACAGCCGGCGCACAGGATGGTAAGTAGAATATGGAGAAAGTCGAAGCCAGTGGTGGCCATTACGACGGCGTATAGACTTGGCTGGGCGACAAAATAGGCAGCGGCCAGGATACCCGCAAGGCGGCCGCATCGTAAAGGGCGGGAAACAAACCAGTAAATCGCGCAACACACCGCCAGCACTGTCCAGAAGTGAAAGAACTTCCAGCCTGCGAGGTCGTGCCAGTGAAAGAACTGCTGACCGATCCAGTAAAACAGCGCTTGGGGAGTGGGGCGGTACCACGTCAAGCTTACATATGTATATGCCTTTAAGGCCTGTCGGAGGCCCAGGCCGTCGTTGTAGAAGTAGAAGAGCGGGACTTCCGGCCCGAAGGTTGCATAGGTGAAAACCTCTGAGTAAAGAAGGAAAGAGAAGGCGATTAGGAGGATAACCGGGAGAAGATCCTTCCTGAAGCGACGATCGGGCGCAGGCATGAGAAGCTCGCTGGGCGAATCGCCCCGAGGCCCTCGCGGCATGTGCTGAGCAAGGAAGATCGGCCTCCGGGACACCCCCCGAACCACACTAGCATGGCGGGCGCCGGCGGTGGCGGCCCTCCGCCGGCAAACCGGCAGACGCCCCACGGTATTGCGGCCTTGGGTGGCGTGTTGTTAGAGTTGAATAGTGCTCCTGTCCATTCTGGTCCCACTCTATAACGAGGAAGAGTTCGTTGGCCACCTCTTGGAGCGTGTCCTTCAGGCGCCCCTGCCCGAAGGCATGGGAAGGGAAATCATCGTTGTCGACGACGGGTCCACGGACGCTTCTATCGAAGTTGTACAACAGCTTGTTAACTCCCACCCCTCCGTCATCCGGCTGATTTGTCACGAGCGGAATCAAGGCAAAGGGGCGGCGATTCGAACCGCAATTCGCCAGGCGAGCGGTGACTTTTGTCTGATTCAGGATGCGGATCTCGAGTACGATCCACGCGAATATCCGAGACTACTCAAGCCCCTCCTGGAAGGCCGTGCAGACGCCGTATTCGGCTCGCGCTTCGTGGTCGCGGGGGAGCGCCGGGTCCTCTACTTCTGGCATGCCCTGGCCAATCGGGTCCTCACGTTGATGGCCAACATAGTCGCCGACTTGAATCTCACCGACATGGAGACCTGCTACAAGGTCATCCGCACGCGACTGCTGCAAAGCATTCCGATCCGCAGCGAACGTTTCGGCATCGAACCCGAACTCACCCTCAAACTGGCGCAGCGGGAGGCGCGTATTTTCGAGGTACCAATCAGTTATTATGGCCGCACGTATGCCGAAGGCAAGAAGATCGGGTTTAAGGACGCCCTCGAGGCCTTGTACACAATCGCACGCTTCGCGCTGCGACAGGACATCTACGCGCATCCGGGAGGCCACACGCTGGATGCACTCACAGCAGCGCCACGGTTCAACCGCTGGATGGCCGACACCATCCGTCCTTACGTCGGGCAGACGGTGCTGGAACTGGGAGCCGGCATCGGCAATCTCACTCAGTTGCTGCTGCCCCGGCGCAAGCGATATATTGCCTCCGATATCGACGGCGAGCACCTGGCTCGCTTGACCAGCCGGTTCGGCCACCGGCCTGCGCTGGAAGTGCGTTACTGCGACGTGGCCAATGCCGACCATTTTGCGGACCTCAAGGGGGCGGTGGACTCCGTGATTTGCCTGAATGTGCTGGAGCACGTCGAAAACGATTGCTTGGGACTCGAGAACATGTATCGCGCCTTGCAGAAAGGCGGCCGCGCAATCGTCCTGGTACCTCACGATCAGCAGATTTTCGGCACACTCGATACGGCGCTGGGGCATCATCGCCGCTACTCGCGCGAGGAGTTGTGCCAACGCATGAAACACGTCGGTTTCCGGCTGGAGAACGTTCTCGAATTCAATCGCGTCTCCCGCTACCCGTGGTGGGTTGCCGGACGCGTGTTGAAACGGCAGGCGCTTTCGGCCTCCCAGATGAAGCTTTTTGACCGGTTTACGTGGCTGTGGCGGAGAATCGATAATCGGTTGCCCTGGCCTGCGGTATCGATTGTCGGGGTTGGGGTCAAGCACTGAGGGGCGCTTTGCGAGATGGCGTAAATCCCCCGCCTGCGCGCGCCGCGCACCGAGGAAGAAGGCAAGGGCCGGCTCACGACTCCTGGCCTTTCGATTCTGACTTTCTCCCGCCCTGGCGTATGATATCCGTTTAGTGTTGTCCCCAAAAGGAGACCAACCGAAATGCGTGAATGGACTTTCGCCCAGCGGCAGCCCTCCGAGGAGCTGGCACAGCTTCACTTTTTCTCGATGAAGAGAGACCAGCCGGGCGGCGCCGTCGAATTCCTGATCACGGTGCGGGAATTTGCCAAGCCCAACGCTCAGTCCATGCTATTCTTCGCCCAGGCCGACAAACAGACCAACCAGAAGACCGCCCCCTTCACGCCTTGCGGCTGGGGCGACACGCTGCTCAAGGCGTTGTCCGAATGCATGCAGTCCATCCACCGCTTTCCTTACGAGGGCGAAGAAGGGAAGTGACGAAGGACACCCCTAGCATTTGGGGGGCAGCGCGACGAGACAAGCCGCATCTTCGCGATCGATCAACTGGATGCCGGCCACAAATTTCGGTCCCTTCTGATGGCGGTACAACAGGAAGCCGTTGATGTGATTGGTGCGGATGAGAGGACTTGAACCTCCAACCCCTTGCGAGGACTAGAACCTGAATCTAGCGCGTCTGCCAATTCCGCCACATCCGCACAATCTCATGCTTCGGTTGTTCTCATTCGATTTTGACAGCCCCGGCTCAAGGTGTCAAACGTCGCGGTAGGCTCCTGTCGCCGGCCGGCAACGGATCGCAGTGATCTGACATAATCAATCGAGTCTCCTGCATGGCTACCGTTGGGTCCGAAGCGCTGCTCGAGGCGCTCGAGCGGCACTGGGGGTCGCGTCAGTTCCGGCCCCTGCAGCGCGAAGCGATCGAAGCGGTTCTGGAGCGCCGCGATGTCGCCGTGGTCATGCCCACCGGCGGCGGCAAGTCGCTGTGCTACCAGATGCCGGTGCTGTTCCTGCCGGGCACGGCGGTCGTGGTCTCGCCGCTCATCGCCTTGATGAAGGACCAGGTGGGCCAGCTCAACCTGCGGGGCATCCCCGCCGCCGCGCTGAACAGCGCCACTCCCTACCCCGAGCAGCAGCGCATCCTGCGGGAGACCCGCGCCGGCCGCCTCCGCCTGCTCTACATCGCTCCCGAACGGCTGCTGCGCGAGGACACTATCGAGTTGCTCAAGCAGACCCCGGTCTGCTATTACGCCATCGACGAGGCGCACTGCATCTCGGAATGGGGCCACGAGTTTCGCCCGGATTACCGGCGCCTGGCCGAGTTGCGCCAATGGCATCCCGACACCCCCATCCTGGCCCTCACGGCCAGCGCCACCCAGCGCGTGCGACACGATATTCTCGCCCAGCTCGCGATGCGCGACCCCGCCAAGTTCATCCGCAGCTTCGACCGCAAGAATCTCCGCTACATGGCTCAGCGCACCGACTCGCGCCGGCAGTGGCGGACGCTGGAGGCGGCGCTCGAAGCGCAGGCCGGAGCGAGCGTGATTGTCTATGCCTCGACCATCGCGACGGTGGAACAGACGGCCGCCCAGCTCAACCAGAGAGGAATCGGCGCGGTCGCCTATCACGGCGAGATGCAGGCGCCGGAGCGCCGCTCGGCCCAGGAACGCTGGATGGCCGGCTCGCCGTCGGTCCTGGTGGGCACCATTGCCTTCGGCATGGGCATCGACAAACCCGACGTCCGCGCCGTCATCCACCTTTCGCTTCCCAAATCCCTCGAACAGTATTATCAAGAGGCTGGCCGCGCCGGCCGCGACG
>JBGOUJ010000176.1:0-12341 GCA_041477005.1 Terriglobia bacterium
CGCCTTAGGCGCTGCCGCCTTGGCGTCCGCACCGGAAAGTAAGGTCGCGGTCACCGCGGCGATGCCGGTGTCGCGGGTCAGGAAGTCGCGGCGAGTGGATTGGTCCTCTTTGTGGTCCATAGCAGTGTCCTTTCGCTTCACCGGATAGCCGTATTCTATTCTACCGTGGCTCGGCGCGCCTTCTATACGGGAAGGCCTTCCAGTCCGGAGCCGCGCGGCCGTTCAGGTCCCACACGACCTGACCCTTGCGAATGGTCATCTCCGACGCCCGGAGACGGTTGCCAGGGGACTTTGCTCCAGCCGAATCGAGCAAGCCGAAATCGCCGCGGTCGAGCCGGAGCACCGCGATATCCGCCTCGGCGCCCGGGTCCAGGGTTCCGAGTTGCGGCTCCGTCTCGATTCCGCTTGTGCCGAGGAGCTGAGGGGAGCTAGAATTCACACCATGAAACTACGTCTGCTTCTGGCTTTCTCGATTTTCTCGGTGGCCCTCTCCGCTCAGTCCTACGATCTGGTCTTGAAGGGCGGCCACGTGATGGATCCGAAAAACAACGTCAACGGCGTCATGGATGTGGCCATAGCGGGTGGCAAGATCGCCCAGGTCGCCGCCAACATCCCCGCCAGTCAAGCGCAAAAGGTGGTCGATGTTCGCGGCCTTTACGTCACTCCCGGACTGGTCGACATGCACGTCCACGTTTATGCGTCCACCGGGCAGCGAGGCGCTTACTCCGGGGATCTCAGCCTCTATCCCGATGGATATACCTTCCGCTCCGGCGTCACAACCGCCGTCGACCTGGGCAGCTCCGGCTGGAGAAACTTCCCCGACTTCAAAGAAAAAGTCATCGACCGCGCCAAGACCAGGATTTTCGCCATGCTGAATATCGTCGGTCACGGCATGGGGGGCGGCGCGATCGAGCAAAACACGCAAGACATGGATCCCGAGGCGACAGCAAAGGTCGCCAAGCAATACCCCGACGTAATCGTCGGGATAAAAACGGCCCACTACCAGAGACCAGAGTGGATCGCGGTGGATAGCGCCGTGGCGGCGGGAAAGCTCGCCAACCTTCCGGTCGTGATCGACTTTGGCCGGCCTTGGCCGGAGCGCAGCTATGTGAAGCTGGTGACCGAGCACTTGCGCCCGGGCGATATGAGCACGCATATGTATAGCACGGCCTCTATGCCGCTGGTCGATGACAACGGCAAGGTGCTTCCCGCCCTGCTCGAGGCCCGCAAGCGCGGGGTCAAGTTTGACGTGGGTCACGGTGGGGGGAGTTTTGTATGGTTCCTGGCCGTGCCCGCTATCAAGGCCGGCTGGACGCCCGATTCCATCTCGACCGACCTCCACGTTGGCAGCATGAACGCCGGGATGAAAGACATGCCGACGACCATGTCCAAGATCCTCAACCTGGGCGTGCCTCTGTACGATGTGATCCGGATGTCGACGATGAATCCGGCGATGCAAATCCATCGGCCCGAGTACGGTCATCTCAGTGTTGGGGCAGGCGCCGATGTCACGGTGCTTCGCCTGGATAAAGGTCAGTTTGGCTTTCAGGATGCGCGGGCCGCCCGCTTCGTGGGCACACAGAAACTGGCCTGCGAGCTTACCGTGCGCGATGGCAGGATCGTCTGGGATCTGAACGGCCGCGCCGGGGAAGACTGGGAAAAATTCTACTCCGACCCCGCCCACAGAAGACTCCCCCCGCGGCCGGGGGCGCCGGTCGCCAAGCCCTCAGGGCAATAGACTTTTCAGCGACGCTTGCTGACGCGCCCGGCGGCGACCCGCGCGGACGCTGGAAGCCTACGGTAACATCTTTGGTGGGACCCGTCCCATTGAGACGGCCCAACTGGTCTTCGTCAACGTGTGGCGCGCGATTTGCTCGACCCACGGTTGAGCGTTGGCCGGTTCGAACTTGCCTCCTCCGCCCATCACGTTGGCTGCGACGGAAGCGGCGGCGAGCTCTCCGTAGCATACGTCCGAGTTGCTGCCGCCGGCGAACATCGCCGGCACGGCGGACTTTATTAAAGGGTTGGAAAAGGCGTCATCGACCAAAATCGCCAAGTCACACAATCGCTCGTGGCGAATGACCCCGATGTGTGGCTGCCCGAGGGCATGTCCGATTTCGTGTGCAATCGTGTAATGACGGACGCGGTGTACGTTCCCTGCCTGATCCCTCAGGGAGTCAGTGCGGGGCGCCACGTCGAAAGTATCGTAGGTGCTCGAATCCGAACGAAAGTCTCCGCTGGTTACCTGCGATTCTGTTTTCCCCGCTGCCCGCGCCGCGAATTTTGCGTCCATATTGACCACCTGGATCGTGCGATGGGAGCGAGCGGCACTCGATACGATTTCGACGTTGAGGTGGCAATAGACGTTGGGGCGGATCTTCTTGCTCCCGGTCTTTATGTCCAACGAGGAAAAATCGGCCGGAGGAATGAGCCAGAACTTGTCGTTCCACATGTTGCTTTGCTTCTTGAATCCCTGTACGAAGCGCTGCCACTCGGAATGATTCCAGGGGCCCACTATGAAGGCCCTTTTGTCGAAGTCCAAGAAGATCCAAGCCTTGAGATGGGCCGGGGGCATGAACTTGTCGAGGAAGATCCTGAGGTTCAGTGTCAGCATGTGGTTCAGGGCGGCGCCTTGACTCACCTTTAGTTCGGAATCGAACGCGACACCGCCGGGGCTTTCCGGTTGCCCCACGACTTCCATGAAGACGTTCGTCTTCATATCGAACTTGGTGGGCAGCCAGATTGGCACGATTCACCTCCTACCATCCACGGGGAGGGCCTGGCGATGCTTCTCGCCGGCATCCCCCTACTTTGCGCGCACCCTAGTAGAGCCTCGTTAGGCTCGGGCCCGTGGTCGGTTGGGCGATTCTTTTCAGCGGAAATGAATGCCGTTGTTGAGGACCAGGGGCCGATGCCGGGTAGCGCCGCTACCATCGCTCTCCTTCGCGGCGCTCAGAGGACGTGAAGCGATAGAAACCGTCCACCCCGGCACAGCCAACCGCTATCATGCATTATACGGGAAGAGTCATCGCCGGGCCACCTCGCCGGGAGTGGTCGATCCTCTTCGGCAACACCAGCCGCCACGGGTTCCCATCAGGTTGTAGGCCGGCAACTCTTACGGGAACAGCGCGGCTCATGCTTTCCGCCGGAGCACTATGCGACGCGGCGAGCCTCCGCCGTTTTGGCCGCACTCGCAAAGCGAATGCCGAGGATTGCTCACAAGCTCACGGATTTGGAGATCGCCGATATAAGTCTCGATAAAGTGAGCATAGCCGATTCGGCTCGTCGTCTTCCCGCACGAAATCTGCCCGGTAGATGGCGCGGTTGTCGAAGGCCGCGGGGCGATGGACGAATCTTACCTGACCGGCGAGCCGTTTCAAATCGCAAAGGTGCCGGGCGCGGAGGTTCTTTCCGGCGCCGTCAATGGTGAGACCGCTCTAACGATTGGATCGCAGGATTCCTCATCGACGGTTGATGTGGCGTGGCGCCCTGCGCGTAATCCACGTCTACACTGTTCATATCTCTTCCAAACCTTCGACATTCAATCGCGGCACGTCGCCATGCATCCACCAGAGCACCTTAATGTACAACTATTTGGACTTATTATTCGCTCCTGTTTCAAAAGGGCGATTCACCGCACAGGTCTTGACCAGCCGGCTACCGCCGGCGCCAGAAGTCGCACGACGTGGCTAGACTGCGCCTGAAAACACCGATTCGAGGATTCCGCGAGTACCGAAACTCCAGTCGGTCCATCCAAACCGGGACATCGGCAGAGGATCTCGCCTGTGGCTCGCCGCAGGTATCATCCTCCGAGCTAGGCTGCACTTGCCAGGTTCTGCTCCCGGTCAGGCTCTGCGACCGTTCTGCCCTGACAAACAACGCATCGACTCGCCCATGGGATCGCTGCCAGGCGCTTGGGAGAAATTCGATCGCCACAATCGACGCAGATGCCGTAGTCTCCGGATTCCAGACGATCCAGGGCCGCATCCACCAGCTTCAATTGCTCGTAATGCAGCCCGTTGAGCTGCAGCGAAATGAACTCCTCGCCGGAGATCGGCACTTGATCCTCGACCGGCATGCGCCCGAGCCCGGCCATCATGTCGAACTTGGGCCGGAGCTTTGCACACAGCTCTGCCCTTTTGGCGAGCAGAAGTTTCCGGTATTCATTGGGATGCACTGCGCTTTTCATGGGAGTGGCCCCGTTCTGCGTAAGATTCATCGCTCTGCGTTGGTCCGGTCACCGAAGACCGGCCAAGGCGGGCAGATCGATAACGAGCAATTTGCACTCCATACTGGGGAGCAGCCCAGGTGGCCAGGCGGGAGTGGCGAAGGTCACCTCGAAGGCCCCTCAGCTCCGACCCAGCGCAATCTGCTGGGGTAACGGAAACGCGCGCGGCAGGCAAACGGACGACGTCGGCTGGCTGATTTCCGCCTCCGCTGCCTCATTTCGGGCACCAACCGTTCTTCGCTTAGAACCCACCGCTCTTTGGCGTTCCGGCGCTCCCTGGATACCCTCGGGTCATGTCCACCACGCGGTTGGGCGTTCGCTTGCTTTCAGAAAAGAGGTTTCGGAGAGCCTGCGGCGAGATCACCGAACCAGGCAGGGGTATAATCCGAATTTGGTTGGCGCCGAGCAGAGCGATGGCTGACGTTCTCTCGCCACTCCGCCTGGTCACCCGACCAGCCCGCCGCGTGATGCGATGCCCCCGGCTTAACCGAGACCAGGAGAAAGCCCACGCCTTGAGAACGAGAGGAAGTCGGATCCCGATCACGGTCGCGGCCGGCAGCATTGTGTTCGTCACCGCCGGCCAGTACCTCATTCCTGGCTCTCTGGTTCTGTGGCATAGCATCTTTCAGCACCTCTATGTGCTGCCGGTTGTCTTTGCGGCTCTTTACCTGGGGTGGCGAGGCGGTCTGATCGCAGCGGCTCTGGCCGCCGTCCTCTACACGCCGCACATTCTGGGTGGGCTCGGCGAGCGCGAACCGTTTCCAGGGTACATGGTGGACCAGGCTGCCGAAGTTGTTGATTTCTTCCTGGCGGGTCTGGTGATGGGAGTGCTGGCCGACAGGGAGCGCCGGCGAAGGCGCGACTTGCAGCAGAAGACAGAACAGCTCAGCAGGGTCTACCGGGAGCTACAGGATAATTTTGAGCGAATGAAACGTGCCGAACGGCTGTACGCAGTCGGGCAATTGTCGGCCGGCCTCGCGCACGAGATTCGCAATCCTTTGGCCGGCATAGAAGGGGCTGCGGCTGTCCTGCAGCAGGATTCGGGGCCTGGCGAGAGGCGCCACGAGTTTCTCGAAATCATCCAGAAAGAGTGCCGCCGATTGAACCGTCTCCTGACCAACTTCCTGGATTTTGCGCGGCCTCGCGCGCCTGCGTACCTGCAGGTGGACGTGGGGCAGTTGATCGATTCGGTGATGGGCCTGGCCGCTCATGCCATCGGCCGGCAGAACATCGTCTTGCGCAAAGACATGCCGGCCAACTTGCCGGCGCTCGAATGCGATCCGGAGCAGCTCAAGCAGGTGCTTCTCAATCTGACGATCAACGCGATCCAGGCCATGCCGAACGGAGGAGAGGTGGTTCTCGCGGCGCGCCAGCAAGATGCGAAAGTCTTGATTCAGATCGGAGACCAGGGCGGCGGCATCAGCGCCGAGGATCTGGACAAAATTTTTGACCCGTTCTTCACCACAAAGGAAGATGGTACCGGGCTTGGGCTATCGGTGGCTTACCAGATCGTCGGACAGCATGGCGGCGTGCTAACAGCCGAGAATAACCCCGACAAGGGGACAACGTTCTCGGTTCTTCTTCCCCTGCAGCACGAGAGGGCCGTATGAGTCGGGGACGCATATTGGTGGTGGATGACGACGAAAGCTTGCGGCGGGTGACGCAGGTCCAGCTCGAGCAGGCCGGCTACCAGGTCGCCGCCGCGGCCGATGGGAACCAGGCTCTGGCTATTCTACAACAGGCGCCGCAAGAGCTCGTGATTACGGACCTGAAGATGCCGGGGATGTCCGGCCTGGCTCTTCTCAAAAGGATCCGAACCGAATACCCGGAGACGATCGTCGTGATGATCACCGCCTTCGGGACCATCGAGACGGCGGTGGAAGCCATGAAGGCGGGCGCGTATGACTACATTACCAAGCCCGTGCAGCAGGACGAGCTGAAAATCGTCGTGAACCGGGCCTTGGAACACTCACACCTGCTCGAAGAAGTCCAGCGCCTGCGCAGCAGCCTGGACGAGAAATATGGTTTTGAGAACATCATCGGGCGTTCCAATGCTCTCCTGTACGTTCTGGATCTCGCGGCCCGAGCGGCGCGGGCGGACTCCACCGTGTTGATCCGCGGCGAGACTGGCACTGGGAAGGAGTTGCTAGCCAAAGCGATCCACTTCAACAGCCGCCGCAAGGACAAGCCCTTCGTGACGATCAACTGTGGGGCGATTCCCAGGGAGTTGCTGGAATCCGAGCTCTTCGGCCATTTGAAGGGGTCGTTTACGGGCGCGGTTGGCCACAAAAAGGGGCGCGTGGAGATGGCGGACGGGGGAACCCTTTTTCTCGACGAGATCGGCGAAATGCCCCTCGATCTCCAGGTGAAGCTGCTGCGCCTGATCCAGGAGGGCGAGATCGAGAAAGTCGGCGCCGCCGGCCCCAGCAAGGTGGACGTCCGGACCGTCGCCGCCACCAACCGAAACTTGCAGGCGATGATAGAGGACGGAACCTTTCGGGAGGACCTGTATTACCGCCTGGCAGTCATCCCGCTGGAGTTGCCGCCCCTGCGGGAACGTGTGGACGACATTCCGGAGTTGGTCCAACACTTCTTCGTGAAGATCAAAGAGAAACACGGCAAGTCGGATCTGGTGCTGCCGGCCTCGCTGCTGCCCTACTTCAGCGGGTATAGCTGGCCGGGAAACGTGCGCGAACTGGAGAACGTCGTGGAGCGTCTCATCGTTCTCTCGCAAGGCAAGGAAATCACGTTGAGCGACCTGCCGGAGTTTCTGCGGCGCGAGCGCCCGCCTCTGGAGGTTCTGCAGTTGGATCTGCCTGCCCACGGCATCAGCCTGGAAGCTGTGGAGAAGCAACTGATCTTACGCGCCCTGGAAAAGTTCGACTGGAACCAGACTCACGCCGCCAGATACCTGGACCTGAGCCGAAAGACCTTGATTTACCGAATGGAAAAGTACGGGATCCGCAGGGAACAATCCCTGGACAACCCGGCATCGGCCGAAGTTCCGGAGTGAAGGGGCCTGCGTGAACCGTCGCAAACTCACAAACGCGACTTTCACAATCCGCTTTGACCGGATGGCGCTGCACAAGCTTCCGCCGCAAACTCGAAAGCGGCCTCCGCTGGCCTATCGCAACTCTTGTTGCAGCGCCGGCAGTGCTCGTCCTGTTGCTGCTGACTGACGTCTCTTGGGCGAATGAGCTGCCCACGGCACCAGATAGACCCTCAGGCACTCCCTGCACCAGTAGGTCGACCCGCCTGCGTAGGCCACCCCCGAGTGCATCCACACACACCACCACCGCTGAAACTGTCGAAACAACATTTTCATTTAACGCCTCCCAAGATCGAGTTCGTCCAGGGGGGAATGTAAAGCTACCACTTCGAGATTCCGAGCGGGGCAGTAGAGCGCACCCGCCCGCGCGGCGTGGCACGGACACTCACGCTGCTCGGGGTTGAGCCCCAGATATTCGGCTGCTTCGCCGACCAGTGGTCTCACACTCTCCATGGGCGAGGAGATCAGGTGGATCGCAATCACCTCGTTGACCTTGTGGGCCACGTACGCCGCCGATTCGTTTCCATCAATCGCCACTCTGGCCATGGGCAGCACCGCTCTCATTCACGCCAACTCCCCATTTGAGGCTGCACTTTCCCGGCCAAGTGCCGATGGAAAATCGGACGGGTCGCAAAGTTAGCTCGGCGAGGGAGTTAGCTTGAGTCACGGTAGCTGGCTGCGGCCGGGCGTGATGGGATGGCGAAGAACGTTCTCATGGGAGGGCCTCCTTGGCTTCAGCCCTCCCTCGCGCTGAATCTCCGGGCGCCATGTGCCGTGCAGGCCGATCGTCTCTGTTGAGTCTATCTGGCGCGTTCAGAGGGAGCTCGGCCATTCCGCAACCATTTATCACAATCGACTTGCCAAGACGGATCGTAAAACCGGATCGAAGCTGTCGTCACTCGCGCCGGGGTGCGCCACCGGCCGGAATCCAAGCTCCGCATCCCCTTACGCCTGAAAAGAGCCATCGGTGCCGGTTTTGAGGCACCAGCAGCTACCGCGGATACCACGCCTGGCCGCGACAGGTTTTGGCAATGGCCTGCGTTTCGGCCTGGTTCTATGGCGATTCACAGCCGTGACGGCTGGGAGGCAAGCGGCAGCCGGAACAGATGAAATTGGCGGGGGAATTGCTTCCAGTACTGTGGGAGACGGAGTGCACGAATCAGTTATGACCGGCGAGCCAGCAACGATCCTCTACGTGCTCGCGGACCACTACGAGACAGCACTAAAGCTGGTCCGGGAGGCCCTGGCTAAGGAGGGATTGGAAATTCCACTGGAACTCGACGTCTCCCGCAGGATCCGGCGGGAGCTTGGTATCGATCTGGCGCCGTGCAGGGTTCTTTTTGTTGACTGCCCTTACTTGCTGCTGGAAGCCATGACACTCGATGCAGCGGCAGCAGTCTTCCTGCCCCTGCGTGTTGTCGTGTCAGCACACAGATCACAGACATTTGTGCATTTGCTCAGTCCGGCCAGCAGTCGCGATGCCGGTTTGCCGGTTGGGTTGAAGCTTCCGATCAGCAGGCTGCACGCCCGACTCTCCCATGTGCTGGAGAGAATGGGCGTGCGGCAGGCAGTCTATCAAGCGGCTTAGGTATCCGCTAGTGTTGGGTGAGGGCAGCGATGGATCGCGTGACTATCCTAGTAATCGGTTGCCGAAGAACCAAGGCTTGGCTTCTGTAAACGCGGCGCGGCAGCCGCAAAGGAGGGAATCTTATGAAAGCCTTAATGATGATTGCAGCGGCTTTGATCACAACAGCGGTATGGCCGTCAGGCAACGAGGCCGGGCGAGTGAGGATGCCGGTCGCTTCGAGCTCCGTGGTGGAGATGCGCGGCAAGATTCTCTCCACCAGCCTGGATCCCGGCCAATGCCCACCGGCCATGAAGGTGCAACCAGAGGGATCGGCCGCCGTGACGGTGTTGCTTCGGTGTGTACGCTGCATGCGGGAGCAGAACTTCAGCCCCAAGGTGGGAGAGGTTGCGGAGGTCAAAGGATACAGCGTGACGAAGGAAAAGGCAAAAGGGGAGATCCTCGCTGTTTCCGTCAGGCTTCCGGAGAGCGATCAAACGTTACTACTCCGGGATGGAGCTGGCTGTCCTGAGTGCGGGTTGGGCTGCGGGCACCACGGATCGCGACATGCATCGTCGGACACTTGCTGTGGCTCGTGCGATCACCGGCAGTGCCGTCGATAGACGGCCAGGCGCCGTTTCTTATGCTTTACCCAGCACAATTTCCGTGCTGGCGCAGGACGGCACTCCCAGGAGGTGAGCTATGCTCTCCCACAAACTGGTTGAAAAGATCGAGTGCCACTGCGAAGTAATCCTGGCAGGCGTGATCGTCCAGGTTCGCCAGGATCCGGTGTTGAAGCACATGGGAACAGACCCGCAATGGGAGCTGCAGAAATCAAGAGAGTGGTCTGCCAATTGCACTCACGTTGGTGGACACAGAAAATAAGAACAGAAGGTTGAAGAAAAAGGAGAAGGAGATGAGTATGTTAAAGACCATTACCATGGTATTGTGCTGTGCCCTGCTCTTTGCCATCTTTCCGGCTCGAGCAGATCAGCAAGACAAAAAGACAATCATGACCTTCAGTCAGGCCGTCGAGATCCCGGGCGTGGTTCTGCCGGCGGGAACATACGTCTTCAAGCTGGCCGACTCGTCCGCGAACCGGCACATCGTCCAGGTGTTTAACGAGGACCAGACTGAAATTCACGCCACCCTTCTGGCAATAGCGAACTACCGGCTGGACCCGCCCGAGGAGACGGTGGTGGAATTTGAGGAGCGGGCGGAGGGCTCGCCACGGGCGATCCATGCCTGGTTCTATCCGGGAGAGAGCTACGGTTGGGAGTTCGTCTATCCGGAGTAGGGCCATGCGACTGGCCCAGGCTACGCACCAGGTGGTTCTCTCCGCTGAGCTGAAACCCACGGTGCGACCGGAGGCGCTGAGGCAGGCCCGCGTAGCGGTTACGCCGGAGCAGAAGAGAAGTTGAGGTCGCGCCGATGCAATCGAAGCCGACTAACACACGTGCAACTGCTCCGGCGCCGCTCGTAGAAGGGGCGATCTTGTTCGAACGCTCCATGTGCGCCACCGCCATCGGCATGCGAGAGGGCCGCCTGGCGGTTGTCCCCCAAACGACCGGTGGCCCTAGGAGGCACCTCGTGAACTACTCCATCCGCTTGATACTCACAACCGCACTGTGCGTGATTGCGATGACGCCACTGGCCGCACAATCCAAGGACAAGAAGAGCGACCCGGAGCAGATTGGTAACCGCGACGTCGGCAAAGGAGTCAACTTCTATTCTCTGGAGCGGGAGATCGCTCTCGGAAAGCAGTTGGCCCAGGAAATCGAGCGCCAGGCCAAGTTTGTCGATGCAGCCATTCCAGCGGAGTACGTCAACCGACTCGCTCAAAATCTTGCCCGGAATTCCGATATCAAGGTTCCGGTTACCGCCAAGCTGATCGACAGCAGCGAAGTCAATGCCTTCGCGCTACCTGGGGGCTTTCTCTTTGTCAACTCGGGTCTGGTTCTGAAAGCGGATACGGAGGCAGAGTTGGCCGGAGCCATGGCTCATGAGATAGCCCACGTCGCTGCGCGCCACGGAACCCGCCAGGCATCGCGTGGTCACGTGATTGACCTGGCCAGTCTGCCGCTCATTTTCCTTGGGGGTTGGCCGGGGTTTGCGGTCAGGCAGGGCGCCGGGCTGGCCATTCCGCTCACATTTCTGAAGTTCTCGCGCGGCTTCGAACGAGAGGCGGATCTCCTGGGCCTCCAGTACATCTACAAGACCGGCTATGACCCTACCGCCTTCATCGACTTTTTCGAGCGAATGGAAGCCATGGAAAAGAAAAAGCCCGGGACGGTATCAGAGTTGTTTCGCTCTCACCCAAACATGGCTACCCGAATTCAATTCATCCAAAAGAATGTGCAGGAACTGCTCTCGCGACAGCCGCAGTATGTGATCACCACGTCTGAGTTCCAAGAGGTCAAGCAGCAGTTGACGCTCATGGCTAATGCGCGAAGAGCTACTCCGGAGAAATCAGGCCCTACCCTGCGGCGGCCGGTCGGCAGCACTCAGACGCCAAGGGATGGCAGCGAGAGCACCACGCCCGATCAGGATGAGCGTCCCACTTTGAAACGGCGCAATCCCTGAGGCACCGCGAGGTCCGGATCTTGGGATCGTCCGATGGTGTCCGTTGTGGTCCAGCCGAAATTGGATGTGCTTCAAAGCGGACATATCGAGACACGGTCACCATCACGGGCGCCGCCAATCACTGTACGGAGCGTTGCTGCGGAAGATGAACCTGAAGCGGTCGGGGCTCCCTCTTGCTGCTTCGACTTGAAGGACTATGGACGCTTCCCATTGACGCCATGGGGATCTTTCGGCAACATACACCCCTATCTCGCTTTGGCAATCGGACTCCGAGAGGGCGTGGGCACGGAGTCACGATCGCGGAATTTTGCGTCCAGATTGACCACCTGGATCGTGCGGTGGGCGCGAGCGGCGCTCGATACGATTTCGACGTTGAGGTGGCAATAGACGTTGGGGCGGATCTTCTTGCTCCCGGTCTTAATGTCCAACGAGAGAAAAATCGGCCGGAGGAAGGAGCCAGAATTTGTCGTTCCACATGTTGCATTGCTTTTTGAATCCCTGTACGAAGCGCTGCCACTCGGAATGATTCCAGGGGCCCACATGAAGGCCGACTTGTCGAAGTCGAAGAAGGTCCAAGCCCTGAGATGGGCCGGGGGCATGAACTTGTCGAGGAAAATCCTCAGGTTCAGTTGCAGCATGTGGTTCAGGGCGGCGCCTTGACTCACTTTTGGTCGGTTGGGCGATTCTTTTCAGCGGAAATGAATGCCGTTGTTGAGGACCAGGGGCCGATGCCGGGTAGCGCCGCTACCATCGCTCTCCTTCGCGGCGCTCACAGGACGTGAAGCGATAGAAACCGTCCACCCCGGCACAGCCAACCGCTATCATGCATTATACGGGAAGAGTCATCGCCGGGCCACCTCGCCGGGAGTGGTCGATCCTCTTCGGCAACACCAGCCGCCGCCACAGGTTCCCATCAG
>JBGOUJ010000177.1:0-12335 GCA_041477005.1 Terriglobia bacterium
AATCCCTCTGCCCGCGAAACAGCCCGGCCTGGCCGTCTTCATTCCTCCATTCCTCCATTTCTCAATTCCTCAATTCAGTGAGGTTTGCTCCCTCTGTGCCGGTCGAGGAAATCCCGGTCGATCAGCTTTCGCCCGGCGAAGCCCTCCGTGGTGTTGTGCCAGAAGCCGATGTTCGGCTCGCCCAGTTTCCAGCACAGGTACACCTCTTTATCGTCGAGCAAGGTGGGAAAGTCAATCAGGCCGATGTCGAGGTCCTTCACCAGCACTCCGCTTTTCTCGATCTCCACCAGCGCCTGTTTCAACTTCTCCAGCGCTTGCTCCTTGCCGGATTTGATCTCCGACACCTGGTTCAGATCCACCCGAATTCCGCCGTGCAGGTTGATGCGCGTGAGCAGGGCGTTCATGTGCCCCTCCTGCTCGAGCGCGTCTTTCCGGTTGTCGATGGCGCTGCGCAGCCAGCGCTCGACGCTAGGCAGCAGCTCCTCGGCTTCCTTCAACGTGAACAGTCGGGACATGTGGCAAACCCCGGGATGGCGCTGCCGTCACCCGCCCAGGGTGATCATCTCGATCTTCCTGTGCCGGCTCCCTTGATACCCCTGGCTGGAGTTCAGCGCCTCCAGCCTCTCGTCCGAATACCGGTCCGTCCGCTTCCTCCAAACCGCGCCGATGAACTCCCGGAGCTGTTCGCCGGTCGCCCCGCTTCGCAGCAGCGCCTTGAGATCGTGGCCCACGTGCGAGAACAGGCAGGTCACCAGCTTGCCGTCGGCCGTGAGCCGCGCCCGCGTGCAGCTCGAGCAGAATGGCTCGGTCACCGAGGCGATCACTCCCATGTCGCCCGTGCCGTCGAGGAACTGGTAATCAACCGACGGCGCGCTGCCCTCTTCGCGCCCGACCTCCCGCAGCGGGTAGCGGGCGCGGATCCGCTCCAGGATTTCCCGCTTCGGGACCATCTTCTCCGACTTCCAGTTGTTCGCGTTGCCCACGTCCATGTATTCGATGAAGCGGATGGCGAAGCCGCGCTCCCGGGCGAACTCGACCAGCGGGATGATGTCGTCGTCGTTGACGCCGCGCTCGATCACTGCGTTGATCTTGATGGGGTCGAAACCGCAGCGCTGGGCCGCAAGCAAGCCTTCCAGAACTTGCGTCAGGTCGCCCCGCTTCGTCATCCGCCGGAATTTCTCGGGGTCGAGCGTGTCCAGGCTGACGTTGACCCGCTTCAGCCCGGCGGCCTTTAAGGCAGCGGCCTTCTCGCCGAGCAGCGCACCGTTGGTGGTCAGACACAGGTCGCGCAGGCCGGGCAGGCCCGCCAGCTCGGCCACCAGGTTCTCCAGATCCTTCCGCACCAGCGGCTCGCCGCCGGTCAGCCGGATCTTGTCCACGCCCAGCCCGACGAAGAGGGCAGCGAGCCGCGCGATTTCCTCATAGCTGAGGATCTCCTCTCGTTTGATCCACTCGTACTCATCGAGCGGCATGCAGTAGGTGCAGCGGAAGTTGCACCGGTCGGTTACGGAGATCCGCAGGTCCTTCACCGGCCGCTGGTGGGCGTCTCGCAGCATCAAGCATTACTCAATGGTAAGCATCCGCTGGATGGCGGCCTGGGCCTTGGCCCGGATATCCGGATCCACCGTGATTTCCACCCGGTCGTGCTGGAGTGAGTCCAGCAGCTTCTCGAGCGTGTTCATCTTCATGTACTCGCAAACGGCCAGGTACGAGATGGGATGGAAGATTTTCTCGGGCACGTCTTTGCGCAGACGGTACACCATGCCCATTTCGGTGGCCACGATGAATTCCCCGGCCCGCGAGCTCCTGGCGTGCCACAGCATCTGCTCGGTCGAGAAGAAGTAGGCCTTGCCGTAGGCCGGGCCGTCCTGCAGGGTCTTGACCATGCAAGAAGAGGCGCAGCCGCATTCCGGGTGAATCAGCAGCTCGGCGTCCGGGTGGCGGTCGAGGGCCTCTTCGAGAGCCCGTTCGCCGATCTTGGCGTGCACGTGGCACCAGCCGTCGTATAGATCGACCCGGCTGCGCTCGACGGAGGTCTGCGAGAGGGCGAAAGCGCCCAGGTACTTATCCGGCAGAAACAGGATTCGCCGGCCGGGAAACTCGCGGGCGGCGTGGGCCAGCACCTGCGGCGCGTTGCGCGAGGTGCAGACGTACTGGCTGCGCGCCTTGGTTCGGGCGTCGGTGTTGATGTAGGAGATGAGGATGCCGTCGGGGTTGTGCGCCAGCCAGTGGTCGATCCGGCTTTGATCGATCGAGGCCACGAGCGAGCAGCCCGGCCGGTCGGGCATATAGACCCGCGACCGGTCACCGAGGATCGTCTTCGCCGTCTCGCCCATGAACTGCACGCCGCAGAAATCGACGCGCGGCGTTGGCTTCTGGGCCACGTGCTGGCTCAAGCCGAGCGAATCGCCGACGACCGCGGCCACTTCCTGCAGCTCGGGATACTGGTAGTTGTGGGCGACGATGGTCGATTGCTTCTCCTGCGCCAGCGCCTGCACCTGCTTGCCCATCTCGACCAGCGCATGGACATAGTCGCGGGAGTATCGTCCGGGATAAAGATCGCCCGCGAAGCGCGAGAAGCGCTCATACCAGGCGTCGAAGCGGATCCCGTTCGTCATCGAGCCACAGACGAAAAAAGCCCGCACCCGTGCCGAAAAGTTCAGGCTCGATCTCGCCCATCTCCTTTCCAAGCACGGGAGGCGCAACCGTTTCCAGCGGCGCCCTATCGGTCCGGAGCCATGGCCCGGCCGGCGATGCAGGCGCCGGGCTTTAGGAACTCCCAGACTCGGAGGGGCTGTAACACCAACATTATAGCAGGCGCATAGCAGCCTACCGCAGACGATAAACACGCGTACCGCGCGTCGCCTCCGCAGCCTGGTAGCGCTCGAGCAGCGGCCGCAGCTCCGGATAGTTCTCAATCGACAAGGCAGGATTGTAGGGCCCCAGGCCATCGACGATAACCGCCGGAGGATGTTCGCCCAGCTCGGCCGCCAGCTCCCGGCGATGGCGCGCCGCGGCCTCCGGCCGGAACGGATCGGAGCGCGCCAGGTGGCGGTCCGCCAGCACCCCGGTCAAGGGCTGGGACTCGAGGAACCGCGATGCCCCCGTGCGGCGTGCATAGTAATAGATTTCGGCCCGGAAGCCCCACACGAAAATCGGATCCGTCGGCTTGGTCCAGCGGGCGACATCCAGCGCCACGCGGCGGCTGTCGGCATCGATGGCCGTGTCCCGCCAGGCGAAACTTCGGCCCAGGGCCAGCCACAGATTGACGCGGCCGAAGCGCACCGCCGGCACGGCCAGCGCCAGAACAAGCAGCGTTACCCACACCGGCCGCCGCGCGGGCGCTAGCCAGCCCACGCCGGCCGCCACCGCGAGCGGCGGCAGGATCTGGAAATAATAGCGCGGAAAGAACCGGGCGCCGGCGACCACCGCCACAAAGCTGATGGCCAGCCAGAGCGCCAACTGCCGGCGCCGGTCGGCCCCGTCGGGTCTTTGCCCAAAGAATGCCGCCGCTCCTATGGCCAGGGCGGCGTGAAACCCCAAGTAATCGACCGTGCGCTCCAGGCCCAGCGCCCAGGGCCGATCGGAAAATGGCGCTCCGGCGTAGGACCATCCCCAGCGCCACACTTGTTCCACATACCCATTCCATGCCCCGGAGAGCGCCACGACCCCCAGGCCCGCCGCCACGCACAAGACGAAGCCGGCCACGAGCGGCAGGATTCGCCGCCGGCCCTCGCCGGGCAGGTCACCGAGCAATTCACCAAGCAGCACCCAGGCGGCCGCCGCGGCGAGCACCAGCAGGCCTTTCGAGTTGAGGTGAAAGGCCAGGCCCGCCGCAACGCCCGCCACCCAGGGCCGCCCGGCGGCCAGAAAGTAGAACACGGCCAGATGCGGCAGAACCAGCAGCAGATCCGCGCTCAAGGGTACGGCGGCGGAGTGAAGGTAGAACCCGGTGAAGAACGCCAGAAAGAAGGCCGTCCAGCGGGCCGCCGCCTCGTCCCACAGGCGGCGGGCCAGGGCATATCCCGTTATAGTGATTAACAGTATATATAAGACGCCGATCAGGCGCAGCCCGTAGCCGCTAGGGCCGGCCGCTCGCAGCACCCCCTCGTAGAACCACGCGAGCAGGGGCGGCTTGTCGAACCAGATATCGCGATAGAGGGTCCGGCCGGCGAGCATCTGCTGGGCTACGGCCAGCGGCAGGGTCTCCTCGGGCCACAGTACGTGTGTCTGGAACACGCGGGAAAACAGAATCAGCGCGAGCAGGAACAGCCAGAAGCGAAGGCGGGGCGTCATTCCACTTCGCGCACGTCGACTCGCAGTCTTCCTTCGTGCAGGCGCACGCGGAGAGGCCGGCCGGTGGCGGTTTGTGAGGCGCGGCGGATCAGGCGGCCGTCTTCGTCCTGCACGATGGCATAGCCGCGATCGAGCACACGCAGGGGACTCAGGTGGCCGAGCTGGGCTTCGAGCGAAGCGAGCCTTCCGGATAGGCGGGCCAGGCGCAGCGGCAGGAGCCGCTCCAGGGCCGACTGAATCGCGGCCAGCCGGGCGTGGCGGGCGGCCAGTTGGCGGCGCGGGTCGAGCCCCCGCAGTCTACCGGCGGCTGCACCCAGCCGGCGCTCGGCCTCGAGCAGCAGCCGGCGCACGCGCTCGCGGAACCGGTAGTCGAGCTCGTCGGTGCGCTGGGCGTAGCGGTCCAGGCGCCGCCGCAAGAAAGCGAGCGGCCGGTCAATCGCCAGCTCCTGAAGTTTCTGCTGCGCCATTATCAACCGGTAGCGCCCGGCCCGGCCCAGCCGGTCGTCGAGGTTGGCGACCATCTCGAGGAACTCGGAGCGGGCGCGGATGGCCAGCTCGGCGGCGGCCGAGGGCGTGGGCGCGCGAAGATCGGCGACGAAATCGGCGATGGTGAAATCCGTCTCGTGGCCGACCGCGGACACCACCGGGACCGGACAAGCGGCGATGGCCCGCGCCACGCTCTCTTCGTTGAACGGCCACAGGTCTTCAAGCGATCCGCCGCCGCGGCCGACAATGACGAGCTCGGTATTCCGTTGCCGGCTGAAATAGCCGAGCGCTTCGCAGATGTCCCCCGCCGCCCCCTCGCCCTGCACGCGCACCGGGTAGAGCAGAATGTGCAGGCCCGGAAAGCGGCGGTTCAAGATGCGGATCATGTCGGCGATGACCGCGCCGCCCGGCGAGGTCACGATGCCGATGCGCCGTGGGAACAGCGGCAGCGGGCGTTTCCGAGCCGCGTCGAACAGCCCTTCGGCGGCCAGCTTCTTCTTCAGTTGCTCGAAGGCAAGCTGCAGCGCCCCGGCGCCGAGCGGCTCCAGGTGCTCGACCGCAAGCTGATACTCGCCGCGCACTTCATAGACCGTGATGCGGCCGCGGGCCATTACCGCCAGCCCGTCGGCCGGCTGAAAGCGCAGGTAGCGCGCGTTCTGCCGGAAGAAGACGCAACGCAACTGCGCCTCGCTGTCCTTCAGCGTGAAATAGTAATGGCCGCTCGGCGCGCGGCGGCAGTTGGAGATTTCGCCTTCGACCGAGATGTCCGTGAAACCGCTCTCCAGGCTCTCCCGGATAGCGGAGTTGATCTCACTGACCGAGTAAATCTTGCGCTCGGGGAGGAAGCTCAGGCTGAATTGAGACATGGCCGGCCGGACCCTTGAAGATAGCGCGCCCGGAGGGGGAAGAACAAGTCGGAAAGCTTCGCGGCTCCGTGTGTGTGCCTACGAGTGGCCGACGGGCAGCCCCAGATCGACCAACTGCTCGGACACGATCCGGCGCAGCTTGGCGGTCAAACAGGTGACGCCGGCTGAAGGCGAGGAGACCGGCTCGGCCGGTGGATCACTCCCGGCAGGACCCGGCGCACCCACGGCCTGTACGATCGAGAACACTACAGCGCCGGAAGAGCGTCCGGCCAGGTAAGCCCGATAGAGCGGCGAGGCGGAAACGGACCAAGCCAGGCCCAGCACCGCTGCGAGCAAGCCCAACGAAAGCACCCAGGATGGAATCTTGATCCGCATCGCCTGAAATAATAGACGACCAAAACCCCCCAGGGGTTAGCCGGATGAGCATTTTCCAATCCAGAAATGAGCCTGAAACCGGGGTTTGCCAGAAAAACCCCCTTTTTGGGAGAATGTAGTGTGTGGACCATGGCGCGCTTTCCCGAAAACCTGGCCGGCATTGAAGACCCGCAACGGCTGTTGCAGTTGACGCTGGACCACTTTAACGCCGAAACCGGGACGATTCACGTGCTCGAGAGCGACGGCTTGCTGCACCTGCGGGCGCTCGCGGGGAACATCCCGCCGCCGGTGCTGGAAGCCGTGCGCGTGATCCCGGTCGGCAAGGGGCTGGCGGGGCTGGCCGTCGAGCGGCGGGCGCCGGTCAACGTCTGCAACCTGCAGACCGACACCAGCGGCGCGGCCAAACCAGCCGCCCGCGCGACCGGGGTACAAGGCTCGATCTGCGTGCCGATGATGCTCGACGGCCAGGCCGTGGGCGCCCTGGGCATCGGAACCTATCGCGAGCGGACATTTACGCCGGAAGAGATCGCGCTCCTGCTCGAAGCGGGCCGCGAAATGGGGAGCCAACTATGGAACTCGTAACCCTGCAAGGCCGGGTGAAGGCGGAGAACCCACTGCTGCGTCTGAGCCTGCGCGACAACGTCGCCGTGGCGCGCGCCAACCTGAACGGCGGGGAGGTCGTGACCTTCGAGGGCGGCGAGCTGCGGCTGCCGGCCGACGTGCCGATGGGCCACAAGGTGGCGATCGAGGATATCCCCGAGGGCGGGACGGTCTACAAATACGGCGAAGACATCGGCACGGCCCGCCAGCCGATCCGGCGCGGCGAGTGGGTCCACACCCACAATTTGAAGTTCGACGTGAAGGACCGCGACTGGGCCTTCTCTTCGAATCTCTCCGACCTCAGTGACATCCCCCTGCTCGAGCCGCACACGTTCCTCGGCTACCCCCGCGCCGACGGCCGCGTGGGGACGCGCAACTACATCGCCGTCGCCGGGGCGAGCAACTGCGCCGCCCACGCCGTCAGCGAAATCGAGGGCATGTTCCGGGCCGAAGACTTCGCCGGCTCCAATATCGACGGCGTGGCTTCGTTCCCCCACGGCGATGGCTGCGGCCAGAGCGAGGGGCCGGACACCGAGCAATTGCGCCGCACCATCGACGGCGTGATGAATCACCCGAACGTGGCCGCAGCCATCATCGTCGGCCTGGGCTGTGAAGTGAATCAAATCAGCTACTACCTGCAAGAGAGCGGCAACAACGGCGCTCCGCGGCGGGGCCTGACGCTACAGGAAAGCGGCGGCACGCGCAACGTGGTGCTCGACGGGGTGAAGGCCGCCCGCGAGCTGATGGACCGGGTGGGGCGCCTGGAGCGCGTCGAGACCCCGCTCTCGAAGCTGATCGTGGGAACCAATTGCGGCGGCTCCGACGGCTTTTCGGGCGTCACCGCCAACCCGGCGCTGGGCTACTGCTCCGACCTTTTGGTCAAGCGAGGCGGGACCACCGTGCTCGCCGAGACGCCCGAGATCTACGGCGCCGAGCACCTGCTGACGCGCCGCGCCCGCACCCGCGAGATCGGCGAGAAGCTGCTGCGCCAGATCGAGTGGTACAAAAAGTATGTAGGATCGTTCGGGTCGAGCTTCGACGACAACCCCTCGCCCGGCAACAAGGCCGGCGGCCTCACCAATATCGCCGAGAAATCGCTCGGCGCGGCCATCAAGAGCGGCACCTCGATCCTCACTGACGTGGTCGAATATGCCGAGCGGATCCGAACGCCCGGCTTCGTCTACATGAACACCCCCGGCCACGACCCGGTCTCGCTCACCGGCCTCGCCGCCGGCGGCGTGAATATCATCATTTTCACCACCGGCCGCGGCAGCGCCATCGGCTTCCCGACCATACCGGTCATCAAGGTGGCGACCAACTCCAAGATGGCCAACCATATGAAAGCCAACATGGACCTGAGCGCGGGCGCCATCGCCGACGGTCAGGAAGACATTCGCCAGGTCGGCGAGCGCATGTACCGGCTGATGGTGGAGGTGGCCTCCGGCCGCCGCACCTTCAGCGAGCAGCTCGGCCACCGCGAGTTCGTCCCCTGGCGCATCGGGCCGGTGATGTAACCCTGTCCGCTTCTGAGCAGCCCAATCCCAGAAGCGGACGGTCGCGGCGAGTTCCGCGCGATTATCACCTTCCAAACCGGGGACGGTGATGGCAGGCGAGTTGCTTGCAAAGCTCGGGGATTTGCCGATGGGCAACGTTTGGCTTATGTTGCAGGATATTCGTTACGGTTTCCGAATGTTGCTGAAGAACCCGGGCGTCACGGCCGTGGCAGTGATCGCCCTGGCGCTGGGGATCGGCGCGAACACCGCAATTTTCAGCGTCGTCGATGCTGTCCTGCTGCGGCCACTGCCGCTGGAGGAACCGGACCGGCTGGTGAGGATGGGAGAGACCTTTCCTCCAAGCGGTCTGGGATCGGTTTCCGTTCTTAACTGGAAGGACTGGCGAGAGCAGAACGAGGCCTTTCATTCCATCGCCGCCTACCAGACCGAAAGTTTCAATCTGGTGGGCGCGGAGAATCCGGAACGCGTTTCGGGAGCGACGGTTTCGGCCGGCTTCTTCCAGATGTTAGGCGTGAAGCCGCGCCTGGGGCGGACGTTCCTCGAGGGCGAAGATCAGCCCGGGTCGAGCCCGGTGGTGGTGCTGAGCGAGAGTCTGTGGCGGCGCAATTTCGGCGGCGACCCAAGCCTGGTTGGGAAAACGATCAAGCTCAACAGCCAGGGTTTTACCGTGGCAGGCATTATGCCGGGGGAATTTCGTTTCCCCTCGCCGCAGACCGAGTTGTGGGTTCCGTTGATACCCACAGGCGCCGTGGCGGCGAATCGGGGATCTCATTACTTGCTGGCGCTGGGGCGGCTCAAGCACGGGGTGACGCTGGGGCAGGCCCAGACCCAGATGGACTCCATCGCGCGGCGTCTCGAAAAGCAGTATCCGAGGTCGAACGCCGGCCGGGGCGTGAAACTGATTCCGCTGCGCGAGGAGCTGGTCCAGAACGTCCGTCGTGCCCTGTACGTGCTGCTGGGCGCTGTTGGCTTCCTGCTGCTGATCGCCTGCGCCAACGTGGCGAGCCTGCTGCTGGCTCGCGCTTCCGGCCGGCAGCGAGAGATTGCGATCCGCGCGGCGCTCGGCGCCGGGCGATTCCGCCTGATCCGGCAACTGCTTACCGAAAGCATGCTGCTCGCGATTGCCGGCGGCGCGATGGGCGTGCTGGTGGCGCTTTGGGGCGTGGACGTCCTGGTAGCGCTCGCTCCCGGCAATCTTCCTCAGATCAACCGTATTCGGCCGGACCTCCCGGTGCTGGGTTTCACGCTCGTGGTCTCGGTGCTCACCGGGCTGGTCTTCGGTCTCGCCCCGGCGCTAAGATCGTCGCGGCCGGCGGTCACCCAGGCGCTGCGGATGTCCGCCTCGTCGCCCCTCCGCCTTTCCGCCTCCCGGCTGCTGGTAGTGGCCGAAATCTCCCTGACGTTGGTGTTGCTGATCGGCGCCGGCCTGCTCCTCAAGAGTTTCGTGCGCCTCGAGCGGGTCGACCCCGGCTTCCGGCCCCAGAACGTCCTGACCATGAAGATCAACCTCCCTAAGGCGAAGTATTCGATGCCCCAGTCTTCGGTTGGGTTCTACCAGAAGGTTCTGGAACGGGTACGATCGCTGCCGGGCGTACAGGCGGCGGGTATCGTGACCTTCCTTCCGTTGCAGGACTGGGGATTCAACGGCGACTTCGCAATCGTGGGGCGCCCGCCTTTTCCTCCTAATCAGCAGCCCATTGCCGAATACCGGGAGACAAGCGCGGACTACTTTCGTGCGCTGAGCATTCCCTTGATCAAAGGCAGGTACTTCACCGAGCAGGATGCTGCCGGCTCCCCACGAGCGGTAATCATCAATGAAGCGATGGCCCGCCGTTTCTTTCAGGACCAGGATCCCATCGGGCAGCGCCTGCAGTTTGACTCGCCCGACAGCGTTCCGATCGTGGGCGTGGTGGGAAATGTGAAGCAGGCCACCCTCGCCCGCCCGGCGGTGCTCGAAATCTACGTGCCCTATGCGCAGAGCCCTTGGCTAGCTTTCAATTCCCTCTTGGGCATGAGCCTGGTGGTGCGCGCCAGCGATGATCCCGGCGCTCTCACCGCCGCTGTGCGGCACGAGATCCGGGCGGTCGACCTGGAGCAGCCGGTGTACCGCGTCAAGACCATGGAACAAGTGATCGCCGACTCCGTTTCGCCCCGTCGTTTCGAGATGCTGCTGCTGGGAGCCTTTGCCGGCTTGGCTATGGTTTTGGCGACGATCGGGATTTATGGGGTGATGTTCTACTCGGTGCGGCAACGAACGCAGGAAATCGGCATCCGCATGGCGCTCGGAGCGCGGCAGTGGGACGTGCTGCGGATGGTGGTCGGCGAAGGGGCGGTGCTGGCCTTGACGGGCGTGGGGATCGGCGTGGCGGCCGCCTTTGGGCTGACCCGTCTCCTTTCGTCCTTCCTGTTCGGCGTGGGCGCGACAGACCCGGCCACGTTTGCCGCCGCGCTTTCCGTTCTGCTGATCGCCGTGGCCCTGGCGGCCAGCTTCATTCCAGCCCGCCGGGCGACCAAAGTGGACCCCATGCTGGCCTTGCGGCACGAGTGAGTCACGGGCGCCGGCTTGCCGCGGCTCGGCGCCGCCCTTCGGAAATCAGGCAGCCTCGGACGCTGGTCGTGTCGGCGGGAAGAAGACCGCCGGCGATACGTGAAAAAACTCTGCGAGCTTCTGAATATGTCTCTTAGTAAGACTGACACATGCCAGAACCCGGGGCGATTCTCGATGAAGTAGCGATAGTCCTGCTCGCGAGTAATCCCGCTGATCTCCATCTCCAGTTCCGCCATCGCCGGGACATCCTCCATCTTCGCGGGCCGGACGTGGTCGACGCTGGCGGCCGATACTTTCAGGCCGTCGCGTGGGACCTGGATGAACATGTCCTGGTAGGGGCAGCGCGGAACGAAGCCCGCGCGGTTGTAAAGGGAAAACGAATCGAGGTTGAGCGCGCTTTGCGTCAGCCGGAGGGACTTGTAGCCACCGCGGTCCGTGAAATCAACGATGTATTGCAGCGGCGCGGGGCCGGCGCCCATGCCGAAATAGTTGGGGTGGACGTTCATGATTCCCAGCGACACATGGTGCGGGCGAGGATGGTAGAAGCACGACCCCATCAGCCGCCCCGTTCGCGTGCTTTGCGCAACAACGGCGCAACCCGGCTCCAGAGCATTGTAGACGTCGTAAGACACTTCAGCAACCTGAGGCCCGCCGGAAAACAGCGCGGGTCTGCCGTGCGTCTGATACCAGTAGTTGATCGAGATGTAAATCAGCTCGGCGACCTCCGCCTGATCCTCGGGGGTCATCGCCCTTAGGCGCCACGGCTCCATATGCCTCCTCTTGTCAGGACCGCCGGCGGTCAACGTTGGGACCGAATGAAATGCAAAACCTCGCCGCTCCAAGGTGACTAAACTAAAAGTAGGCTACTCTGCGTGCATCCCCAGCGCCGGATCTCCAATTTCGTAGCCGGACGCTGGCCGGGGGAATCGGCAAAGTTTGATCTGCGCTTGAATCCTTTGCGTCTGGCCCGTTTACATGTTCCCTTGCTGATTCAAGCGGGTCGACCTGTCCCCGCAGGGAACATCTGGATCCCGTCGACCGTAGCGATGCTCACCTGTCCAGTCCACGGGTGTCCGGCCCGAAGAACGCGCCGAACGACCGGATTCAGGTTGGCGGGAGTCGCCGGATGCACTCGGAACAGGATGGCGCCGGAACGAGTGAGCGGCTTCCGACGCTGCAACGCGATTTGCCAGAAGTCTTTGTCGAGGGTCAGAACCAACCGTGCTTCCGCTTCCGCCCGCTCCAGTAGTTCGACGTCTTTCGTGGCCGGGCAGTCTGTCCGGGCCCAGGTCACATCATGTCCGGCTGCGCGCAACTCCTCGACGGTTGGTCGAGGGAAGTTCTCGTCGGCCAGGAGTAGCATTTACGCCGGAATCGGATATGCCTTGAGTTCGTGTGCCAAGTAGCTGGCGTAAGCGAGGCAGGCGAGGACGTCCGCTTTCGTCAGACCCGGGTAGTTTTCGAGGATCTCCGCCTCTGATTGCCCGGCGGCGAGCAATCCGAGAATGAACTCCACGGCCAGACGGGTGCCTCGGACCACCGGCTTACCAGCCAGGATCTCAGGATCCACGATGATACGTTCGGACCAAGGCATGGTCTTATCATACCTCCGGGCCGAAGCACGCGAGCCGGCAGGCCGGCACGCTTGCT
>JBGOUJ010000178.1:0-12317 GCA_041477005.1 Terriglobia bacterium
AAATTATTGATTGACAACGATACCGAGATTGGTGTATCATCACCCCCGTTTTGGCCGCATGGTGTTGTGCCACGCGACGCCGGGCCGTCGTATGAAGGAGGCTAAGTGTGCGTGCCAACTGGGAGGAAAGCATGGACAAGCACAAGATTTGGAGCTCACTCGCTTTAGCTCTTACTCTGGCTTTGGTACTGTTTGGATCCCCCAGGATCGCTCAAGCTCAGGAAGCGACGGTGGTAGGCAGGATCCAGGACCCGAGCGGCGCCGTCATGCCGGGCGTCCAGGTGGAGATGAAATTCCTGTCGACGAATGACGTTTTCCGCGCCGTCACCACGGCGACCGGAGACTACACCCTCTCCAATCTTCGCGTCGGCGCGTACGAGATACAAGCGTCCGCTGCTGGCTTTAGGACCGAGGTGCGGACCGGCATCACCCTGGAGATTGGCCGCGCTTATCGGTTCGATTTCGCGCTTACCGTCAGCCAGGTGGCGGAAAGAGTAGAGGTAACTTCGGAAGCTCCTCTGTTGAACACGGAGAAGCCGGAAGTCGCAACCGTCATTGACAACACCAAGATCCAGGAACTTCCGCTCAACGGCCGGGACGTGGTTGGCGCTCTCACAAGCTTGGTCCCGGGTGTAGCCCCAGTTCGCGGCTGCAAGATCGGCATCTGCCCTCAACTGCCCGGGTCCTACAACCTCAATGGTATGCGCCAGCAGGACACTCTCGTCCTGGTCGATGGCAGTATGCTATCCCAGAATAACGGCGCAATGACCTATATCCAGGCACCGGACTCGACGCAGGAGTTCGAGGTCAAAACTTCACTCTATGGAGCCGAGTACGGAAACCGGCCGGGAGGCGTCATCAGCGTGGTGACCAAGAGCGGTACGAACACGCTGCACGGCACCCTGTTCGAGTTCCTTCGCAACAACAAACTGGATGCCCGGAATTTCTTTGACCGCGAGCGGCGCCCCCCGTTCAAGCAGAACCAGTACGGCGCGACGGTGGGAGGCCCCGTCTACCTTCCCGGCGTATTCAACGGCAAGGACAAGGCCTGGTTCTTCTTTTCCTGGCAAGGCCAGAGGCAGCGGAAGTTCCAGTCGTTTACCGGGATCGTGCCGACGGCTGACGAAAAGGCTGGGCGCTTTTCCAGCCCGATCATTGATCCTCTCAGCCGGCAGCCCTTTGCGAACAATACCATTCCGGCAAATCGGATCAACGACGTGTCAAGAAGGTTCTTGGTCTTCTGGCCCGATCCCAACACGCCCGGCGCCCTTAACTTTACCTGCCCTGCCTGTGCTGTGAAAGATGACCGGGCCCAGGTCATCGCCAAGACCGACTTCAAGACTTCGAATGCCAATCGTTTTTCGGGACGCTTCATTTGGGATTCTTTCCCGATCCGCCAGTTGAACCCGATTCAAATCTTCACCAGGGTCGACCCGCTGAGCACCTGGGCGGGCAATTTCGTCAACACACATACGTTCAGCCCCACCGTCGTGAACGAATTTGGCGTACACTACTTCAAACGGCCATATTCGCCTGGTAGGGGGACCCAATCCGCCTCCCCCAAAGACTTCAATCGCAGCCTCGGGTTGCCCAACTTTCCACGGAGCGCAGCCGATTTAAATAAGGGGGTCCTGGGGCTGAGTGTGCCCGGCTACCTCGCACTTGGCGACGCCTTCTGGTATGGCCAGGCCCCGATTGGTAACTTCCCGGAGATTAAGGAGAATTTGTCGTTTTATAAAGGGTCCCATTCTCTCAAGACCGGATATCAATTACGGAGAAACTTCTCCTACAATCAGTTCTCATCGAGTTCCAGCGTTAACTTCTCCGACCGTTACACAGGGAACGCCTTCGCGGACTTCCTGTTGGGATTCCCCACTTCTACGACTCTTGGCGCGGATTTGTACTGGGGAGACCTGACCCAGATGACCCATTCCTTCTACCTTCAGGACGACTGGAAAGCGACCAGCAAACTTACCGTGAACCTTGGGGTCCGATATGAGTATCGCGGCCCTTGGGAAGACCGCTCGGGCCTCAGCTCGAACTTCAACCTGCGGACCGGACAGATTGACCCTCCCTACGTGGAAAGAGCAGACCTGCCGGCTGGGCAAACCGGACGCTATCAAGCGAATGTTCCCCTGGTTACCTTTAGTAAGAGAGGCATACTGCCGCGTATCGGTCTGGCCTATCGCCTCACTCCGAAGACCGTGGTCCGCTCAGGTTATGGCGCCTATGGTAACGAACCGTATTTCGCCGGGTACTGGAATTTGGGCGGGAACCCACGGCAGAATGCCGTGATCGCCAATTTTTTCGGTGACTTGGCAACTCCAACATTGTCCTTGTCGAATCCCTTTCCTGTTACGGCCGCAGCAACCCCGCTGTTTAGTCCTATTGGCATCCAAAGCCCCTTTCCAATGATGGTAGTTCATCAATGGGGCCTGTCCGTCCAGCGCGAGCTAAGCCGAAATACTTCCTTTGAAGTCGCCTATCAGGGCCACCACTCGCTTCACGAGTTTACTTCGAACGACGTCAACGCCGCCACTCCTGGCCCCGGTGCGCTTCAAGCGCGGCGCCGCTTCCCCGCGTTCGCGTCTATTCAAATGTGGCTGGGTAACGGGGACTCCAACTATAACGCGTTGGAAGTTAAGTTACAGCGGCGGCCCGGGCCGGACGGTTTGTCCCTGCTCCTTGCCTACACATTCAGCAAGGTCATTGACATTTCGTCAAGTGGAGGAGAGACAATATCACCAAATGTGTCAAGGAGCCTTAACCGCGGGATGGGAGAAGGCAGTGTTCCCGGACGCCTGGTCCTGACGCCCGGTTACCGGTCCCCCTTCGGGCCGGGAAGAAAGTTCTTGACCGACAACCCCCTCGGGCATGTCCTGGGCGGCTGGACGGTGTGGGGAGTCCTTACACTTGCCGCGGGTGATTACCTGACGGCTTCTATGCCCAGCGATAGTCTGAATGTGGGAAGCACCGCCTCGTTTCGGCCCAACGTTCTCAGAGACCCGAATATGCCGGCATCTGAGAGAACTCCTCAGCGCTGGTTCGATACCTCTGCCTTTGTTACGCCTCCTCCGTTCACCTACGGCAACGCAGGACGTGGCATCGTCAAGGGGCCCAATGTACGCAATCTGGACCTAGGCCTGCTTCGGGATTTCAAGCTGTATGAGAGAATGACGCTGCAGTTCCGTTTTGAGGCTTTCAACCTCACCAACCATACCAATTTCGTGGGTCCTGGGACCACCTTCGCAACCGGAGGCTTTGGAGTTATCGGACGCGCGTACGAATCCAGAGACCTGCAGTTTGGTCTCAAACTTTTATTCTGAGAAGGGCGGACTGTTTCAAATCGCTATGCTGCATGCCAAAGAACCGGGCAGTCAGCAAAAGCTGTCGCGCTTGGCGTCTGTGCCGTTTCGATTAGCTCGCAGAGCCAATCATTGAGGGAGGGTGGGAACATGTCGAATGGCCCAAGACGAAGGGACTTCGTTGGTGCAAGTGTGGGTGTGGCTGCCTCGACGTTGGCGGCATGCGGCAATGGGCCGCATGCCGCAATGGGGAGCGCCGAGAAGGCTGGCGCAGGAACCAATGCCTCCAAGCCATACGGTGTCCAGTACTATGAGAAGGTCAACGAGATTTGGAACCGGATATCATCCACGGAACTGCCCATTCTAGCCCAAGCGGCGGACCAGGCGGCGACATGCCTGAAGAACAGCGGGAAGCTTTATTGCCAAATCGTCGGCGGTCATATGCACCTTGCGGAGATGCGCCGCGACCGGCCCGGAAATCCGGGTTACCTTAACAACCTGTCGCGGAATATCAAACCGGAAACGTTTGATTCGGTCGGCAAAGGGGATTTCGTTTTATTCGACTATCCGAAGGAACATATCCGGAAGGCCCGCGAGCGAGGGGCTTTCACGGTGGGCATCCGAGTTCCTTATCATGCCAATAAGACGACCCCTAAGGGTGTTCTGGCCATGAACGAATTGGCGGAAAACCCGGTCTTCAGCGACGTCCTGTTGCCGGAAGAATGCTCCAGCATCATCCTTACTTCGCATGTTCCATTCACCGATGGCCTTCTCTTCATTCCAGAAATACCGGCCGTAAGAGGCTGTGGTAGTTCGCCACAGGGTACATTCAACTTATTTTGGATGCTGAGCGCCGAGATAGCGATGCGTCACAAGGGCGGCGGTGCGATGGGATCAACCGACAAGGCCCAGGAGTTCATGCAAACCGTTAAGGAACGGGGCGCAAGGATCAGGAAAAATCTGGATCAGATCGATTCGGTCGCGAAAGCCATGGTGGAATACGTATCCCGTGGCGGGCGCTATTGGAATTATCCTCTGGGTTACTCGGACGAAAACTCGGCGATCGAACGATGGTCGATCATGGTGGAGGAGAATACGAACCGTGCCTCCGGGCTCGTCATGAGCAAAACGCTGTCTCCGGCTGACATCAGCCAAAAGGCCAAGGCGGGCGATTTCGTGTTCATTGCCGCCGAGGCGTCCGATGTGAAGGAAAATATTGCGGCGGCGCATGCGTTCAAAAATGCTGGGCTGAAGGTAATTTATGTTGGCCCCAAGACTGAAGGGAGTACGGGCGAAGATCTTCCCAAGATCGCCGACTGGCATATTGATACTCTTTCCCCGGAGAGGGACGGAGTCTTGAAAGTACCGGGCATGGACAAGAAGGTTTGTCCCACTACAGGAGTTCTCTACGCCCTTGCTCAATACATGCTGAACGCTCAGTTCATCGGCCACATGATCAGGGCGGACATGACCCCTCTCCTGTTCATGGGGTTGCATCTGATAGGGGGCAGAGCTTACTACAATGTGGTTCAAAAACTCTTCGAGACCCGAGGCTATTGATCGCAGAGACGCTAGGCGCACGATCTCAGAAAATGTTTCTCGGGCGGCTAACCGCGGGCTGGCGGAAAGCAGTGTTCCTGGCCCGTTTTCAGTGACGCCCGGCTGCGAATCTCCCTTCGGGCCAGGGAGGATGTTCTATACTGGCGGTTTTGTTGCTCTGCTGAGCCTGATTTTGTTGGCTAGTGGCCTCGGCTGCAGCGGGTCAAGGGGAAAAAACGGATCCGCGGCGGTTGTCGAAGCCAATCCGCCCTTCGCTGCATCTTACTTCGACGCATGGTCCACCGGGTGTCGAGACGCCCGAAAAGACCTATCAACAGTAATACGGTCAGCGGAGGAGGCTGCCAACCGAGTCAAGGCGGGCGGCGACCTGTTCATAGCCAGCGTTCGTCCCGACTTCGTCTCAGAAGGCATGGGGCGCTCCGGCGGCCTGATGCTACTCAGGCAGTACAATTCCGATGCTAAGCTTGCCCATGACCCGCTGCATCCAAAACCGGCAACCATATTATCTCCGAAAGATACTGTGATATTCTCCTGGACGAATTCCACCCCCGATCGGGATCTCGCCCTTGCGCGCGAGCTGCATGCCACAGGTGCATACGTTATCGGCATTGGCCCGAAGCCGGCGAAACAAGGCGCCGACGAACTGCTGGAAAACGTTGGGATGCTTCTTGAAAGCTCGCTTCCCCTGACACCAGCCGTAATTCAACGTTTCAACGGCGAGACCTACCCGCTGGTATCCTTGCAGAACCTTGCGATTCTCTGGACATTCACGGGGGAATTCGCGTCAGCTCTCACGCGTCAAGGCTATATGCCTGCGATGTACCAGAGCGTCCTCGTGCCCGGCGCGCGTGAACGCAATTTGGGCTTCCGTGGCCAGCGATTCCATAAAGAGCACACGGTTCCGGCGATCCCTGCAGGCCAGTTGGGCCAAATGTACTTGGAGAAGCTTGGTGACATTTACAGCGCCCTGCGCCAGGACGAGGTTGGGTCCATCGAGAAGGTAGCGCAGGCATGTACGAAGGTTCGAAAAGACGGGCATGAGGTTCATGCATTTCTGATCTCCCACTTTCCCATGTTCCAACCCGGCTCACCGGGAGATCGGCGGTTTATGGATGCTTTCGAAGGATTTTCGGGAGAGGTCCCTCCACAGGATTGGCTTACGAAGGTTCTGAAACAAGGGGACCTGTTTTTCTTCCTGGGTTATTATCGCCGGCCGATAGAGGGTTACGAGGCAGCCCGCCGGGCAGGCGCGCAAATCGTAGAGGTTATCAGCGGCATGGGAAAGCCCGAGACCGCGCAGCCAACACCAGACTACGTGATAAATCCAAGGTGGCCGTTTGGCGATGCGTTGGTGCCGGTAACGAACTACGATGTAAGAATTCTGCCGAGCTCCGGGGTCGTGCAGGCTTCCATCTACTGGGCTGTTATCGGATCTATGTCCGTGGAGGAAGAAAAGGCCGAGGCAGCCATCCGCTCCATGAAGTTCGTCCGCATCGAACCGGGCAATTTTCAGATGGGGGAGGAGACAGAGGACAAGAATTCGATGCCGGTGCATTCGGTAACTATCACTCGCCCGTTTGACATGCAGGCGACGGAGCTGACCCAAGCACAATGGGAGAGCATTATGGGGCGCAATCCGAGTGAATTCAAGGGCGACGAACGCCCCGCGGATAACGTTACCTGGGATGATGTGCAGGAGTTCATCGGTAAGTTAAATGCCCGGAAGGCTGGCTATTCGTACCGGCTTCCAACCGAGGCGGAATGGGAGTATTCCTCCCGGGCGGGTTCAACCAGCTCGAGCACCGCAAAGCTGGATGACACGGCCTGGTACCTCAGCAACTCGGGCAAGGAAACGCACCCGGTGGCTCGAAAGCAGCCCAATGCTTGGGGACTGTATGACATGAACGGCAATGTCTGTGAATGGGTGCAGGATTACTATGCTTCATATTCTCCGGGGCCGGCGAAAGATCCGCAGGGCCCGTCCCCAGGTTCCAGCCGGGTCGTTCGAGGTTGCGGTTGGGGCGGCGTCACCGGCATCTGCACCCCGACATTTCGTGAGGCTCTCGCCACGGTCCGCCGGGACGGCGCGCTTGGCTTCCGCCTTGTGCGAGGGCCTCTATGACCTTTCTCGCCGCTCTCCGGTAGGATATAGTAATCAGACCAGGCCTGCGGATGTTGCTCCAGATGCCAGTCTTGACCCAAGGATGTTGATGGTGGCCTTCCGACTCAACTGCCCCAACTGCGGTAGCAGACCCTACACCGAGTTTTCATTCGGGGGCGAAGCCCGGCGCTCGGATCTCGAAGAAGGTTACGAACAAGCCTGGTTGCCCGACAACGCGGCCGGCGTCCAGACGGAACGCTGGTTCCACAGCGCGGGCTGCGGCCGATGGCTAACCGTCCGGCGCGACACACTTACTAACAAGGTCGATGCCATCGATTAACTTCGAGGGAAGAGCGGTCTCCATCCGTTCGGAAGACAGTATCGCGTCCGCGCTTTACCGGGCGGGTGTGCGCGTCTTCTCACGGTCTTTCAAGTACCATCGTCCGCGGGGTTTGTATTGCCTGACCGGCGATTGCGCCAACTGTCTGGTCACAGTCGGTGGCGAGCCGGCGGTTCGCGCTTGTTGTACACCGGCAGTCGAGGGACAGACAGTTCGCCGCGAAACCGCGGGTTGGCCCTCCGTGGACTTCGACGTCTTTTCGACGATCTGGCATCTGTCCTGGCTGTTTCCGGTTGGTTTCTATTACAAGACATTCTTGCGGCCGAAGTGGGTTTGGAAGCTGATGGATCGGGTGATCCGCCGGACGGTGGGGCTTGGTGCGGTGCCCTTCGAGCAGAAGCCCGCCCATCGAGAGGGCTGCCACCACCATCCGGACGTGTTTGTTGCCGGGGGCGGCGTCGCCGGACTATCCGCTGCGCTGGCGGCGGCCGATGCGGGTCGGACGGTCGTACTCGCCGACGAGGGCGCCATCGGTGAGAAGATTCCACCGGGTCCCACTCGCACGCAAATCGAGTCGCTCCTGGCCAAAGTGCGCACGAAGAAGGACGTCACGATTCTAGAGCGAGCGCCCGCAATCGGAATCTATGAAGGGCCGCTCGTGCCGGTCGTCGGAGAGGATTTTCTCCACCTGGTACATCCCGGGCGCATCATCGTTGCGACGGGTGCCGTTGAACATCATGCGGTGTTCCCGGGCAACGATCTCGTCGGTGTCTGGCTCGGACGCGGAGCAGCACGGCTTGCCGGCGTGCACGGAATCCCGGTAGGGCGGACTGCGGTGTTCGCGGGCGAGACATTGGAGAGCCTGCAACACCTGGAGTGCCTCACGAGGATCGGGGTCAAGATTGCAGCGGCGCTGGTCCCGGAGCGCCTGGCACAGGCACTTCCGGCCGGTGTGCGCGCCATTCCGAACGGAAGAGTCCTCGCGGCCAAGGGTCAGAGGCAAGTCAAAGCGGTGGTGGTTCAATCGGATGCCGGCCGGGAGACAATCTCGTGTGATGCAGTCGTCCTCTCCCTCGGCCTCTCCCCGCGAGACGGTCTGCTTCGGCAGGCGCCTGGTCCGTCGGTTACGGGTGGGGGCGAAGTTGTGCTGCCGGGCTGCACTGTCGAAAAAGCAGTGGAAAGTGGTCGCCGCGCCGCTGCCGGCTCCGCGGACGCCGCGGAAAGTGTGCCCCTTCCATCCGAAGGAATGGCTGGATTTGTCTGCACCTGCGAAGACGTTTCAGTCGGCGATCTCCAGCGAGCCTGGACGGAGGGTTTCCAATCGACTGAGCTATTGAAGCGCTACACGACGGTCACGATGGGACCCTGTCAAGGTGCGTTGTGTCACGCGCACCTGCGAGCGTTCGTCCAAGCCCGGTCGGGGACGAACTGGACCAGCGCTCCGACTATCGCCCGGCCGCCTGCGCGGCCGATCCGTGTGGAGGACGCCGCGGCTGGTCTTCACATCGCCATTGAGCACCGCACCGCGCTGCATGAGCGGCACGTAGCCCTTGGGGCCCGGATGCAGTGGGCCGGTAGCTGGAAGCGGCCGCAGAGATACGGTGACGTGCTCGAAGAGTACTGGGCCGTCCGGCGGGGCGTCAGCCTGATGGATGTGAGCACGCTGGGCAAGTTCCTGGTCACCGGACGCGACGCCACGGCGTTTCTCGAGCGACTCTATCCTTGCCACGTTCATGACCTCGCGGAAGGGCGCCTGCGCTATGCGCTGCTGCTGAACGAACGCGGTTATCTTGTCGACGACGGCCTGATTTGCTCGCTTGGGCCGCGCGGTTACTATCTGACGTTTACATCCGCCGGAGCCGAGCAGGCGGAGTACTGGTTGCTCGATTGGGCGGACTCCTGGGGCGCAAGAGTCCGCGTCATCAACCAGACGGGCGCGATTGGCGCTATCAACGTTGCCGGGCCGCACGCCCGGGAATTGTTGACGCGGCTCTGTGACGACCCGCTTGATACGAAGTCGCTTCCCTATTCCCGCCACCGGGAGATCACCGTCGGGGGAGTACGCTGCCGCGTTCTACGCGTCGGATTCGTCGGGGAGCTCAGTTACGAGTTGCACCACGCGCGTCCAGAGAGTGGCCGGCTATGGGATATACTGACGCGCGAGGGAGCCAGCTTAGGCATCCGGCCCCACGGCCTCGACGCCCTTCTGCTGCTTCGCCTCGAAAAAGGACACATCATTGTTGGGCAGGATACCGACTTCGACACCACTCCAGGGAAAATCGGGGCGGACTGGGCCGTGAAGATGCAGAAGCCTGACTTCGTGGGGAAAATGGCATTACAACGCATGGCGGAATTTCCGGCGCAGCAAAAGCTCGCGCCGATTAGGTTTAGCGGGACCGTTGCGCCGCCGGAGGGCGCCGCGCTTCTCGGCGATGGCCAGCATGTCGGGCACCTGACGTCGGCCGGGTTTTCCCCGGTGCTTGGCCATGGGATCGGGCTGGGATGGATCCGCGGCCGAAACGGCGAGTTTCCAACGCAGGTGCAAGCGTTGGGCATAAGCGGGTCTGTGGTGCCGGCTCCGTTTTATGACCCCGAAGGAGTAAAACTTCGTGCTTGATCTCTCACCGGTGGGCGCTGTATTGATTCGGTGCTTCGGCGAGCCTGGCGTCCTGGACCGATTTCCAGCGGTTGCCGGTGCGGCAGCCTGCCGCGTCGCGGGTGACGAGTTGATTTTGCTTGGTGCTCCGGCAGCCGAAGAGAGTCTCATTGCGCAAGCTACTGTCTACCTCGGGAGTGTTGATCCCGATGGTCTGGTCATCCCGCACACCGACGCGTGGTCCTTCTGGGCGATCTCGGGCGAGGCGGCAAGCCGAGCCTTCGCGCGGCTCTCGGCCAACGCTTTGCCACGGACCAGCCCGGCGTTCATTCAGGGCGCCATCGCGCATCTCCCCGGAAAGGCCCTTGTCCTGCACGATTGCATCGTGATCATGGTGCCTTCGACGGTGGGGCATCATCTCCCGGAGCGCGTCCTCACGGCGTGTGCCGATCTTAACCCACAGCAACGTGAAATTCGACCGCTCGGGATTGAGAGAGCCGTTGCCGTGTCCTCACGTCCCGCGCGGACAGGGCGGTGACTTCGTGATCAACCTTTTCCGTCGCAAGACCTATCTCACCAGCAACGACTGCGAGCGCCGCTACGATGTCGTCATTATCGGTGGGGGCGGGCACGGCCTGGCCACCGCTTACTACCTTGCGGCGCGGCACGGGATTCGCAGCGTCGCGGTGCTGGAGCGTTCCTACATCGGTTCCGGCGGAACCGGTCGTAACACGACCATTGTCCGCGCGAACTACAAGACACCGGAATCGATCGCTTTCTATCACGCGAGCCTCAAGCTCTATGTCGACCTGGCTCACGAGCTGGACTACAACCTGTTACTGACGCCACGCGGGCTGCTCTGGCTCGCGCATTCGGAAAACCAGTTGCGGCTTCAGCGGGAGCGCGCATACTTGAATCAGACTTTCGGTGTCAATACTGTGTTCCTGGATGCGGCCGGAGTGCGCGAGGTCTGTCCACAACTCGACATGACCGGGGGTGGTCATCACCCCATCCTCGGCGCGGCGTACCATCCGCCGGGATCGATTACCCGTCACGACGCTGTCGTCTGGGGTTATGCATCCGCGGCCCAGCGCCTGGGTGTGCACATCCACCAGGGGCTAGTGGTGACGGGTGTCACCGTGCGCGAGGGGCGCTGCGTCGGCGTCGAAACGTCGAAGGGACCCATCGCTGCGGGCTGCGTCCTGAGTGCGGTCGGCGGCTACGTCACCACGGTCGCCAGCATGGCTGGCATTCGCGTCCCGATTGTTACGCACCCACTTCAGGCGTACGTGACCGAATCATACAAGCCTGCCTTCGACCGGATTGTCGCGTCGGCCGATCTGCATATTTACATTTCACAGAGCGCGCGCGGGGAGTTTCTCGTCGGCGCCGAGATCGATCCCTACACCAGCTACGTGACCGCGTCCACCTTCCCGTTTCTTGCCTCGGCTTCAGCTCGCGCGATTGTCCTTTTGCCGTTCCTCGCGAAGCTCAGGATTCTCCGGCAGTGGACCGGTGTGTGCGACATGTCGCCCGACTACTCGCCGATCATGGGCAAGACCGAGATTGAGGCGTTCTACCTTTCGACCGGGTGGGGCACCTGGGGCTTCAAGGCGATTCCCGCTTCGGGCTTCAACATGGCGGAGCTCATCGCCACGGGGGAAGTGCCGTCGCTCATTGCGCCGTTCGCCCTGGATCGGTTCCGGTACGATCAGGCGGTATCCGAACGGGCGTCGGCAGGCACGCACTGAGGCCTGAAAGGGACGGCGGCTATTGGTGGAAGGCAGGCTGCCGAATTTCAGCCGACTGAAAGGAGAAGGGGTCGTTTCACTGGTCGCACACCGCGTTATCTTTGCTCCCGCCGGAAGCACGACCCACGTTTGCCACGGCCCAGGACCTTGTCAGTAGCCAGGTCGACGGGCGCCGCTGGGTGCTGGGGCACTTCTCCGGCAAGCAGACCATTGAGTCGTTCGACGACGGGAGCCTGAGCGAATACACGTTTTTGGACGGCAGCGCCGCCACGACGAGCGCCGCGGCGGCCCACGACGGCCCCTTCGGCCTTTCCGCAGCCAGTTTCACTGATTGGATGTTCCGCAATGACTCCAACGTCCAAGTGCACCAGGGCGACGTGATTTCCGTCTGGGTACAATCGTCGGGATTCCTCGACGGCCGGGCCTACTTCGGCTTCGGGGCGACGCCGACAGGGACCCTGTCGATGGTGTTGGCCGCGAACACTGGCCAGCTGGTTCTCCAGCGCAATGCTGGCTACGGCTTTGAGAATATCGGGGCGGTCAGCCAGACGTGGGCGGCCGACAAATGGTACCGCTTTGAAATCACCTGGCAAACGACCGGTGACATAACCGGCAAACTCTTTGACAGCAATGGCACCACGCTTCTTAACACTGTCACAGCGCA
>JBGOUJ010000179.1:0-12287 GCA_041477005.1 Terriglobia bacterium
CAGCGGCAGGTTGGTATGCACACCGTGGATCCGCATCCGCCGCAGCGCATGGGCCAGCCGCCGCGCCGCCTCGCTGCGCGTCGGTGCGTGCGCGATGACTTTCGCGAGCATCGGATCGTAGTAGATCGTCACCTCGGAGCCGGTCTCGACGCCGCTGTCGTAGCGGACGCCGGCGACGGGCGCTTCGTGCCAGCAGAGCAGCGTTCCCGTTGAGGGCAGGAAGTCGTTGGCGGGGTCCTCGGCGTAGATGCGGCACTCGATGGCATGGCCGCGCTGGGTGACATTCTGTTGTTGAAACGGAAGCGCTTCGCGGGCAGCGATCCGGATCTGCAGGTGCACCAGGTCGAGGCCGGTGACCAGCTCGGTGACCGGATGTTCGACCTGAAGGCGCGTGTTCATCTCGAGGAAGTAGAAGTTGCGCTGCTCGTCAACCAAGAACTCGACGGTGCCGGCGTTGTAGTAGCCGGCGGCGCGGGCGACGCGCACGGCCGTCTCTCCCATCTCGCGCCGCATTTCCGGGTGGGCGGCCACGAGCGGCGAGGGGCATTCCTCCACCACCTTCTGGTGGCGGCGCTGCAGCGAGCACTCGCGCTCGCCGAGATGGATCACGCGGCCGTGGCGGTCTCCCAACACCTGGATCTCGATGTGGCGCGGCGAGGCGAGGTATTTCTCGATGTACAGGCTCGCGTCGCCGAAGGCTCGCTCGGCCTCGCTGGCCGCTTCGCGCAGGGCTGCCGGCAGGTCCTCGTCCCGCTCCACCACGCGCATGCCCTTGCCGCCTCCGCCGGCCGCGGCCTTGACCATAACCGGGTAGCCGAACCGGCGGGCTTCCGCTTGGGCCTGATCGGCGCTGCTCAGCGCTGCGCTCGTTCCCGGCACGACGGGAATACCGGCGGCGATCATGGCCTGCCGGGCGGCCGTCTTCGAGCCCATCAGCTCCATCGATGCCGCGCTCGGACCGATGAAGACGATGCCGGCCGCCTCGCAGGCTCGGGCCAGGACGGGATTCTCGCTCAGGAAGCCGTAGCCGGGATGGATTGCCTCGGCGCCGGCCGCCCGCGCCGCGTCGAGGAGGCGCTCGACCGACAGATAGCTCTGCGCCGCCGGCGCCGGGCCGATGGGCCAGGCCTCGTCGGCCATCCGGACGTGCATGGCGGCGCGATCCACCTCGGAATAGACAGCCGCCGCGCGGATGCCCATCTCGCGACAGGCCCGGATGACCCGCACGGCGATCTCTCCCCGGTTGGCGATCAGGATCTTTCGGAACGGCATGGGGCGCACGGGCAGATTTGCCGCAGGTGCTCGAACGAGTATATACCGGTCGTGTGGCCGTCGTTCCACAGGAATCGCAAGGCGTAGCGGCCGACCGGCTCGACGCCGTCCATTTTCAGAACCTTCTTGAACATCTGGAAGGGCGCCGCCGGCTCAGCCGGCTTCTGTTCCGCGTTGGTGCACGTGGCGCAGGGACACCACTCCCGCAAGTATTCCAGCATGTACTGGCTGCGATGGCCGTCCGACCAGTCAATGGTCACGCCGGAAGAGAGAGAGACATCGATGTTCTTAGGATCCGAGGAAGGCATTGACGAGAAATCAGCAAATCTAAAGTTTGTGAACTCTCTCCACGTCGCGGACACCCGAGATGCGGCGCATGGCGCCTAGGATGCGCTCCAGTTGCTTCATGTTCTGGACCTCCAGCGTCATCTCGATCATGGCGGAGCGGCCTATATCGGTCGAGGCCTCGACGCTGGTGATGTTGGTGTTGTCGTTGGAGAGGATGCTGGTTACCTCGTTGAGCAGGCCGGGGCGGTCGTCGGTGTGGATGGTCAGGCGGACCGGGTAGGTAGCATCGGTGCTCTTGGCCCACTCGACATCGATGCGGCGCTCGGCCTCGTACATCAGGTTTTCCACGTTGGGGCAGGTTTTGGAGTGCACCGCGACGCCCTTTCCTCGGGTCACGTAGCCGACGATAGGCTCCCCCTTGATCGGGTTGCAGCAACCGGCGCGGTAGACCAGCAGATCGTCGATGCCTTTCACCTTGAGCGTCGTATCGCCGGACACCACGTGGGGCTGGGGGCGGGCGCTGACCTTGCCGGAACGGTCTGCGGTCTCCTCGCCCGGCGATTGGTGGGGGCCAAGCTTGCCCAGCACCTGGCGCGCCGAATACTTGCCGTAGCCGAGCGCCGCCAGCAGGTCTTCCATCTGGCTGCACCCGTAATCGGCGGCCACGCGCTCCAGGGCCTCTTCCGGGATCTTGCCCAGGCTCACGCCGGCCCGCCGAGCTTCCCTCTCCAGCAGCTTGGAGCCGATCTCGACCGCCTTCGACCGCTGGTTGATGTTGATCCAGTGCTTGATCTTGTTGCGAGCGCGCGAGGTCTTCACCAGGGCCAGCCAGTCGCGGCTGGGCGTGTGGCCGGCCTGGGTCAGGATTTCGACGATGTCGCCGTTGCGCAGCTTGTACTTGAGCGGCACGATCCGGCCGTTCACCTTGGCCCCCACGCAGGTATGGCCGACCTCCGTGTGGATGGCGTAGGCGAAATCGATGGGTGAGGCATCGCGGGGCAGGATGATGACCTTGCCCTGCGGGGTGAAGATATAGACCTCTTCCGGGTAGAGATCGATCTTGAGGGTGGAGAGGAAGTCGCCCGGATCCTGCATGTCCCGCTGCCACTCCACGAGCTGCCGCAGCCAGGCCATCCGCTGCTCGTCCATCATGGGCCCTTTGTGGCCCTCTTTGTATTTCCAGTGGGCGGCGATGCCTTCTTCGGCCAGCCCATGCATCTCCTCGGTACGGATCTGGACTTCGAACGGCTGGCCGTGGTGGCTGATGACCGAGGTGTGCAGGGACTGGTAGAGGTTGGGGCGCGGCATGGCGATGAAGTCCTTGATGCGGCCGGGCACGGGCCGCCAGTAGTTGTGAATCACCCCCAGCCCGGCGTAGCAGTTTTTCACCGAGTCGGTGATGATGCGCAGGGCGAGCAAATCGTAGACTTCATCGAGGGTGCAGTGCTGGCGCTTCAGCTTCTGGTAGATCGAATAGTAGCGCTTGATGCGGCCCTCGACCCGGGCCGGCACGTCGGCCTCGGCCAGCTTGGCGACAACCTCCTTCGTGATTTCTTCCAGAAACTCCTCGTTGGCGTGACGCTTGGACTCCATCTGCTGGCTGAGCTCGTGAAAGGCGGGCGGGTCGAGGTAGGCGAAGGCCAGGTCCTCGAGCTCGCCGCGGACTTTGCCCATGCCGAGCCGCAGAGCGATGGGAGCGTAGATTTCCAGCGTCTCGCGCGCAACGCGCTCCCTCTTTTCCTCCGGCAGGTACTGGAGGGTCCGCATGTTGTGCAGGCGGTCGGCGAGCTTGACCAGGATGACGCGAATGTCGGTCACCATGGCCAGCAGCATCTTGCGGAAGCTCTCGGCCTGACGCGCCTCGGCGGAGTAGAAATCGAGCTTACTCAGCTTGGTGACCCCGTCCACGCAGTGGGCCACTTCTTTGCCGAACTCCTTCTCGATCTCAGCGACGGTCGCGGAGGTGTCCTCGACTACGTCGTGCAGCAGACCGGTGGCCAGGCTAACCTGGTCCATGCGCATGTCGGCAAGGAAATGGGCCACTTCCAGGGGATGGACCATGAAGGGCTCGCCGGAACGGCGCTTCTGCAGCCGGTGGCGCTCGGCGGCGAAGTCGTAAGCCCGGCGCAGGGGGGTCAGGTCGTCTTTGGGTCGCGCCTGGCGGACCTTCTCCTCGAGTTCCCGGAATCGCTCCAGGACACCACTCGGATCGGAGGCTGCCGGTTGGTCCGCTATGGCGGGATCGGGCATGAAAGGAAGCCATCAGCCGTCAAAGGCAGCGCAGCTATCGGCCGTCAGCTTCCCGCAACCCCGTGGGGGCTGCTCTACGTTTGCTGACCCTGACAGCCAAAAACAGGCCCTGACCCATCAGCTTCCAGCTTTCAGAAACCACCGCAACCTTCCCATTCGAGGCCGATTGCTGATGGCTAAAGGCCGACGGCTGACAGCTATCCAGTATTATAGCTCGGTAAGCGGAGGGAAGCTGGCCGGACGGCTCACCCGGTCTTCGGGGTGGCCGTGCGTTCGGTCTTCTTCTTCTTGACGTCGAGGGTCCTCTGCATCCACGTCTCGGCCTGGGCGGTCAGTTTCTTACTCTCATCCACCGTCTCGGCGATGTCGGCCTGCTGGCGATAGAGCAGGCTTAGATAGCCCATGGCGTCCTCATAATTGGGGTCGATGGCCAGGGCCTTCTGGGCAACCTCGATCCCTTCCTTGATGGCAGCGTCGGTGTCGTCCTTGAGCTGCTCGCGGGCCTTCTTGTCTTTAATCGGGCCGGGCTCGTCGGGCCGCATGCCGGTCTTGGCGCGCGTCCTGGTGTTCCGGTCGTAGGCCTTGGCCCAGTCGATGACGGCGATGTTGTAGTAGGCTTCCTTCTTGTTCGGGTTCAGTTGAATGAGCTTCAAGTACCATTTCTTGGCGTCATCCAACCGGCCGAAGTTGACCTCGGCGCCGGTCTTGGCCTGGTTGTAACAGAGCGAGCCGAGCATATCCACCGCCAACTGGTTGTTGGGGTCCCGCTCCAGCACATCCATGAAGCCCTTCATGGCGGCCTCGGCGTTGCGCTTGTTCTCCTCCGAATCGGCGCCGGGCACGTACTGGCTCATGTAGGTGCTGGCCAGGTAGAGCCGGGCGTTCAAGAAGTTCGGGTCCAGTTGGATGGCCGTCTTGAAGTGTTCGACCGCCTGGGGGTAGTTTGCGCTCTTGAAAGCGTTGATGCCTTTGTTGAGCTGGTCGCGGGCTCGCAAAGATTGAATGGCGTTGCCGCAACCGGCCCCCCAGATCACCAGCGCCGATACCGCCGCGGCAGACAGCAGTACGTTGTAACGCTTCATCTCCACCCCCCTATTGGCCCGCCTCGATCTTAGCGGTGATCAAGCCGATCTTGTCAATCCCAGCACCCTTGGCGATGTCGATCACCTCGGCCACGTCGATAAAATTCAGGTTGGAGTCGCCCTTCACGAACACCAGCCGCTCGGCGCGCGTCTTGAAGATGTCCTCCAGCTTCTGCTGCAGCAACCGTTTGTCGACGGGCTCCTGGTTGATCGAAATCTTGTTGCCGGTGTCGATCGAAACCACCACGGTGCGGATGTTGTCCTGCTGCTGCTGCTGGTTGGGATTGGGCTGCGGCACCAGCGCCTCCAGGCCTTTCGGCTTGCTGGGCGCAACGATCATGAAGATGATCAGCATTACCAGCAGCACGTCGATCAGTGGCGTCATGTTGATGTCCGACATCGCGCCACGCTTTCCTCCCACTGCCATTGCCATACGAGTATTCTCCTCTGGTTCCAACACCGACCGCTCTCTCGCGGTCGCGGCTCGAAAAGAAAATTACGGCGCGGAGCCGGGGCCCGCCTGGCTTCCTTCTACCTTCTCCGTCAGCAGACCGATCTGGTCCACGCCGGCCGTGCGGATGTTATCGACGACCTCCACCACCACGCCATACTTGGCCCGGGAGTCGCTGTTCACGTAGACCATCTTGTCCAGCTTGTTGCTGATCAGGTCCTTGACTTTCGGGCCCAGATCCGCGGGCGGCATCTGGGTTTTGCCGAGGTAGACCTTACCATCGCGGGTGACGGCCACGATGACCGCGTCATCCCTGTCGGCCGGGGCCATGGTGGAAGGGTTGTGGGCCTTTACCCGGTCCACGCTGACGCCCTTGGTCAGCATCGGGGTGATGACGATAAAAATGATCAAGAGCACCAGCATGACGTCGACCATCGGCGTCACGTTGATGTCGGCTATGGTGCCGCCTCTGGCACCGCCGGATGACAAAGCCATGACAATACTCCTTTATCCTGGACCGCAGGGGTGCGAGCTCCCGCGCCCCCTGGGTCCGTCACGATTCGCCGGAACGGAACCTTACTTGCGCCCCTTCTGCTGCGAGCGCTTGATGAAGTAGTCGATCAGCTCCGAGCTGGAGTTGTCCATCTCGACGTTGAAGGATTCCACGCGGGTCGTGAACACGTTGAACATCCACACCGCAGGCACTGCCACAAACAACCCGATAGCGGTGGTCACCAGCGCTTCGGAAATGCCGCTGGCCACCGCGCCGAGGCCGGCCGCCTTCTCGCTGGCGATGCCTTTGAAGGCGTTGATGATGCCGACCACGGTCCCGAACAGCCCCACGAAGGGAGCTGTCGAGCCGATCGTGGCCAAGCCGCTCAGGCCGCGCTTCAGCTCCGCCTGCACGATCGCCTCGGCGCGCTGCAGCGCGCGCTTAGAGGCCTCGATGTATTCGCCCGGGATGTCGGAGCTCAGCTCGTGCGCTTGGAACTCCTGCAGGCCCGCCGTCACCACCTTGGCCAAGTGGCTCTTCTTGTGCCGCTCGGCGATCTTGACCGCTTCATCCAGTTTGCCTTCGCGCAAGGCGCCGGCCACCGCCGGGGCGAAAGCCCGCGACTGTTTCCGCGCGGCTGAAAAAGCCAGCCAGCGGTCGATCATCACCCCGATAGACCAGGCCGACATGATGAACAGCACGATCACCACCGACCGCGCCGCCCATGCCATCTGGTTCCACAGCGATACCGGGTCCCAACCGATTGTCTGGGCTTCCTGCAACAGCAGCATGCTCCAATTGGACATTAGACAAAACATGTACTTTCATTCCTCCTGTGCGAATCGTGTCCTTAACCTCTACACCCCTCCGGCCCCACGCGAGCTCGGCGGCGGCCCGGAAAACTACTGGCTCAGCGTGAAGTTCACGTCGATCTGGGTAATTACCTCCACCGGCTCGCTATTGAGCAGAGTCGGCTTATACCTCCACTGCTTGACGGCTTCCAGGGCCGCCGGGATCAGCAGCGGGTGGCCGCTGACCACCGTCAACTGCTGGATAAGGCCCTCCTTGTCGATGATGGCGTTCAGCTTGACCGTTCCCTGAATGCGAGCCTGCTTCGCCAGCGGCGGGTAGCTGGGTTTGGGAGCGTTGATCAAGTTGGCCTTCTGCACGTTGCCGCCCACGCGGATGCGCTGGGGCGCCGCCTTGGGGGCTTCCACCTTGGGCGGCGGCGGCGGCGCTACGGGAGCGTTCGCAATGATGCCGCCGATCACTCCCCCCATGGCGCCACCGGCGATTCCACCCGGCACTCCGCCGACCACTCCGGCGATAGCGGCCGAAGGCGGGGTGTCGCTCTCTTCGATGATCTGCACCTTCTTGGGGATCGCCTTGGGCTGCATCAGCTTGCCGGCGTCAAATTCGCGCGGAATGACCTTCTGCACCTTCACCACGGGAGGCGGCGGCGCCGGCGGCGGGGGCGGCGGCGGCGCCACCAGGTAGGACATCAACTGATACGCCGGCAAGGTGTCGGTATAGATTAACGGAATCAGGATGCCGATCGCGAGCCCGAGGCATTCCAGCAGGAACGAGAACACCACGGTGTACTTGGTCTTGGTCTTCGTTCCTTGCAAGTCGAGCAAACTCTGTTCAAACATGGTGTCCCTCCTCAGCTATCGGCCGGCGACCTTTCTCCGGTTGGCTGTCTTGTCCACCAGAACCGGACCTCTGGCCACCTTCCGCCTTTCCACCACGCCCTTCCACCAGATCAGGATCGGGCTGGCCACAAACACGGAAGAATAAGTTCCAACGATAATACCAACCACCAGCGCGAAAGAGAACCCGTTAAGCACTTCCCCGCCGAACAGGAACAACGACACCACCGTCACGAAGGTCAGGCCGGAGGTCAGAATCGTCCGGCTCAACGTCTGGTTGATGCTGAGGTTGATGAGCGGCTCCAGTTCCATGCGCCGCATCAGCTTCAGATTCTCGCGGATGCGGTCGAAAGTCACGATGGTATCGTTCATCGAATAGCCCACCAAAGTTAACAAGGCCGCGATGACGGTCAGCGAGATCTCCTTGTTGAACAAGGAGAACAGGCCTATCGTGATGATCACATCGTGAAAGGTGGCAGCTACCGCCGCCACTCCGTAAATCCACTCAAAGCGAAACCAGATGTAAACCAGCATGCCGGCCAGGGCCATCAGAGTGGCCTTAATGGCCTGCCATTGCAGGTCCTTGCCGACCTTCGGGCCCACAATCTCCACGCTGGGGACCGTAAAGGCTCCCAGGTACGTTTCGTTCTTGAGCGCCGATATGATATCAGGATTCATGCCCGGAAGGGAGACCAAATCTTGATAATTTTTGATTAACCCGGATCGGGGCGGAGTGTCGCGGAACTTTACGATTTCCTGGGCCCGCTTCTCGATCTCCCCCGGCACGGCCGAGGACCGGACCGACCGCAGGCGGTCGGCCAGCGTGTCGGCCCCGGTGTTGTTCAGATCCAGCTTGTTGGGGTCGGCCCCGAAGGCAGCCTGCAAGGCCTGGATGATGGCTCCCCGCCCGATGTTCAACGCCCCTTCCTCGGCGATCTCCAGACCAATCAGAACTTCGTGGGCTTCAGGGCGGTCATAGGGTTGCAACGTGCTGCCGCGCAGCCCTTTCTGGTCGAGCGCCGCCCGGATCTTGTCCAGCAGTGGCGCTTCCTGAAACTTGACCAGCACCAGCGTGCCGCCCCGGAAATCAATTCCGTAGCGCGGCCCGCGTTTGAGGATCAAGCTGCCGATCCCAGCCAGAGAAAGCAGCACTGACAGCCCAATGAAGTAGAACTTCTTGCCGAGGAAATCAAAGTTCGTGTTGACTAGCAGTTGCATGAAGACACCCTTTGCGCCGGTGTCCAGAGTCGTAGACACCGGCCGGGTCGCAAAAGTTCCCAAACCACAGGGGGGAAACGCACATGAACAACGATGAAAACAAAGGTCTTATCTGTGTTCATCGGTGTTCCTCGGCGGTTGCACTCCTCGGTGGTTGCATTCAAATGCTCAGCTCCGTCACCTGGTGTTGCCTCGAAAGCACCCAATCGAAGATCACCCGGCTCACAAACACGGCGGTAAACAAGTTGGCGATCAAGCCGATGGTGAGGGTCACGGCGAAGCCCCGCACCGGGCCGGTCCCAAACAGAAACAGGAAAGCGGAAGAGACGATCGTGGTGACGTGGGTGTCGATGATGGTCAGGAAAGCCTTGCTGAACCCGGCGTCCACGGCCGCCACGACGGTCTTACCGCCGCGCAACTCCTCCCGGATTCGCTCGAAAATCAGCACGTTGCTATCCACCGCCATACCAATCGTGAGGATCACCCCGGCGATGCCGGGCAGGGTCAGCGTGGCCTCGAAGTAGCCGAGCGCTGCCATAAGGATGACGACGTTAAGCGCCAGCGCCGCTACCGCGTTGACTCCGCTGAACTTGTAGTAAAACAGCATGAAGATCACTACGCCCGCCAGGCCGGCCAGGCCGCTCATGATGCCCTTGCGGATGGAATCGGCCCCCAAGGACGGCCCGACTGTGCGCTCCTCGAGCACCAGAATCCCGGCTGGCAGGGATCCCGATCGCAGGATCAGGGCCAGGTCGCTGGCCTCCTGCTGGCTGCGCATGTTGGTGATCGTGCCGTGATCTTCGATACGGCTGTTGATGGTCGGCGCGATCCGGATCCGGTGGTCCAGGACGATGGCCAGACGGTTGCCGACGTTCCTCTCGGTGTACTGGGCAAACCGTTGGGCGGCCTCCTGGGACAGGGTAAACTCGGTCTCCCAGCCGCGGCTCGTTTGGCTCTGAATCTCCCGCGCGTTGCGCAGGTCGCGGCCGGTCACGATAGGGCTCCGGCCTACGACGTAAAAGTTGTCGACCGGCGGCTGGCTGGTATCGTTGCGCTCCACCGACTTCAGGATCTCGCTGTTTTCCGGCAGAATGCCGCCATGGGCGCCCAGCGCCTGGTCGACCGAGGGGTAGGGCCCACCCTTTACATCCTTCAGTTCCAGCAGGGCCGTGGTCTGCATGATCTCCTTGACCCGGGCCGGATCGTCCACGCCGGGCAGCTCGACCAGGATCCGAAAATCGTCCGCGCCGCCATAGCGCTGGATGGTGGGCTCGGTCAGGCCGAGACCGTTGATGCGGTTGTCGATGGTTCGCAGCGACTGTAGCACCGTGTCTTCATATAACTGGTGCAGCGCGGTCGGCCGCATGGTGAGCCGCCACGTGGTCGAATCGATGGGCGCGTAGATCCATTCCGCATAGCGTTCGGTAATCAGGGCCTTAAAGTCGCTGGAACGTTCGGACGGCACCCCTTTGACGCGGACCTCAAGCGTATCCGCCTGTTCGATCTTCTGGGGGTCGTTGCGGTCGATGGAGGTGAAGGGGATGTTCTGGCGGTTCAGATCGGCGCGCAGCCGGTCGGTGGTCGCATCGGCATTGGCCCGAACGGCGTCCTGCACCTGCACTTGGAGGATCAGATGGGAGCCGCCCTTCAGGTCGAGGCCGAGGTGAATCCGCTTCTGCAGATTGCCCAGCAACTCGGCCTTGGAGCGCGGAACCTCGATGATGCCGTAGACACAACCCAGCACCACCAGCACGATAAAGATGGCTTTGTACAAGAGGCCTCGAGACAATTATTTCTTCTCCTCTCCGACGACGCTCGTCACCGCGCTGCGGGCAAACACCAGCTTCACGTTGTCCGGCTTGATGCGCAGCACGACCGTATTGTCGTCGTTCAGGCCGACCACGGTCCCCACGATGCCGCCGTTGGTCACTACCTGGTCGCCGTTCTTCAGGCTTTCGAGCATCTGCTTCTGCTTTTTCTGCCGCCGCTGCATGGGCATGAAGAGCACGAAGTAAAAGATGACAAAGATGAGGATGAAGGGCAGGAACTGCCCCAGCCCTGGCGAGACGGGCAACTGCAGAAGAACCAGACTGGCCGGCAGGATTGTCATCTACGTCTCAGCAGCCCAAACCGCTTGCTTCCGCCCCCGTCTCGGCAATCGCTCCCGGACAGGCCCAGAGGGCGCACCGCGACGGGATATATCCCTACTCCCCGTTCACCCTCTGGGAACTGAATGAATTCAGGAGATTCGGCAGATTGCCAAGCACTATAGAGTGCCTGATCCGGCGCATCCTGTCAAGGTATGTAAAAACGTTATGATAGGTCGCCAGGATGGCGAAAAGAATCTCCCCGCTCAGGAACAGGTGGCGCAGATAGGCCCGGCTATAACGCGTGCAGGTCGCGCAGGGGCAGTGCTCGTCGATGGGGCGCGGATCGTCCCGGTACTTCAGGTGCTTGATGACCAGATCGCCGCCGTTGGTCACCAGGCGGCCGTGGCGGGCGTTTCGGGTGGGCAGCACGCAATCCATCATGTCCACGCCCCGGGCGACGTATTCGCCCAGTTCTTCGAGGCGGCCGACACCCATGCAATAACGGGGCCGGTAGCGCGGGAGCAGGTCCTCGGTGGCTTCGACCATTTCGAAGCTCAGCGAGCGCGGCTCGCCGACCGACAGGCCGCCGAGTGCGTAGCCGTCGGCGTCGAGGCCCGCTAGCCGCCGGGCGCACTCGCGCCGCAGGTCGGCGAACATAGACCCCTGGACGATCGGGAAGACAGCCGCTTCGTCCTCAGCCCGCCTAGTACGCCGCCAGTGCGCCAGCCCTTGCTCAGCCCAGCGGGCGGTCCGCTCCATCGACTGCCGGGCGTGCTCGTGGGTAGTGGGATATTCGGTGCACTCGTCGAGCACCATGCGGATGTCGCTATTGAGGGCCGCCTGGATATCGAGGGCCGATTCGGGGGTCAGCCGGTGCTCGGCGCCGTCGAGGTGGGAGCGGAAAACCACCCCGTCATCGGTGATCCGGCGCAAGGCGCTCAAGCTGAATACCTGGAAGCCGCCGGAATCGGTGAGCACGGCGCGGGGCCAGCTCAGAAACCGGTGCACGCCGCCCAGCCGGGCGATCAGCTCGTGGCCGGGGCGGATAAGAAGATGATAGGTGTTGGCCAGGATGATCTGGGCGCCGAGGTCGCGCTCGAGCATCTCCTGCGTGAGGCCCTTGACCGAGCCCTGGGTGCCGACGGGCATGAAGACCGGCGTCTCGATGGCGCCGTGCGGCGTGTGGAGGAGGCCGGCGCGGGCGCGGGTATGGGGGCACTCCCGAACCACTTCAAAACGGGCGCCTTGATTCACACCCAGTTGCATCATCCAGGCAGAGCTTTGAAGATCACCACGAAAAGCGCCCACGGGATCAGGATGATCGACAGGACCGTCCCCACGCCCTTCTTGGTTAGCCGGGCGATGCCCAACGCGAGCAGGGCTATTACCCAGATCGAGAAAATATCGATACTGGTGGCGGCCATGTAAAGCTTGTGCTGTTCGGTCGGGGAGAACAGAAAGCTCAGGTTGGACATCGACACGATGTTCTGAAAG
>JBGOUJ010000180.1:0-12231 GCA_041477005.1 Terriglobia bacterium
GCCTGCCGGCGGTGTCCGGGATGGGGAGGCGCCTGCCGGCCGTGTCCGGGAGGGGGAGGCGCTCGCTGGCGGTGTCCGGGATGGCGAGGCGCTCGCTGGCGGTGTCCGGGATGGGGAGGCGCCTGCCGGCCGTGTCCGGGAGGGGGAGGCGCTCGCTGGCGGTGTCCGGGAGGGCGAGGCGCTCGCTGGCGGTGTCCGGGAGGGGGCGGCGTCCGCTGGCGGCGTCCGGAGGGGGCTGGCGCCAGAGGAGCCACACGGCCAAGCCGGTCAGGGCGGAAGCTACAAGCAGGGCCAGCGCCCAATCGCCGAGAGTGGCTCTTTGGAGCAGGGGCGCGAGCTGGCGGAGCCACAGCCGGCCGAAAGTGTCAGAGATCGTGGCGGGGATATTGGCCAGCAGCAGTCGCCAGGCGCCGGTGCTCAACGGGGGAGAGCTGCGGGGCGCCATTCTTACCTTCACCCAGAAAGCCAGGACGGCCAGGTAGAGAAGATGGGCGGCGGCAAAGAGCCAGTGCCGGTCCCAGCGCTCGCGCAGGGCCAGAGCCAGGCGCAGAACCAGCATCCCCAGCAACACCAGAGCGACCTGGTCGTAAGTGAACAGGGCGCCGAGGAACGCCAGCGCGTCGAGCAGCCACCACGCCCAGCCCGGCGTGGCGCGGCGGCGGACCGCGGCGGCGCTGGTCAGGGCGAAGGCGATCGTGAAGAGGACGGGCAGCATGTTGGCGCCGAGCGAGGTGTGCCAGAAATGCGTCTCTCCGTGGATGGGCCAGAAACCGAACAATCCCGCGGCCAGGAGAGCCGCCGGTCCCGGCAGCAGCAAGAGCCGCAGCAGAAGAAAGAAGCCTGCCACGACCAGGCCGTCCAGGACCGATTGAAACAGGTGAAGGGCCGTCAGATGGCCGGCCGGATCGCCTCCGACCATCCCATAGAGCAGGTATTGCCAAAGCGGAAAAAGGTTGCGGCCTGGTATGTATTCGGCGAGCAGGGGCCAAAGGCCGGCTAAGCGCACCGCGGGCATGCTGATCATCCACTCGCCGTCGTCGTAGTAGAAGCCGAGGCGCCCGGCGCCGGCGGCAAAAACGGCGACCGTCGCCGCCCAGAGGAGGGCCGCGGCGAGCCCATCGCAGCGCGAAAGCCCGAGCGGTTGTTTCATGCGGTGTGGGCGCGCGCAGCGGCCAGGCCCTGGGCCACGGCCTCGGCGTAGACGCGGACCATCGCGGCCAGATCGTAGTTCTCGAGCACGGTGCGGCGGGCCGCGTCCCGCATGGCTTGATCGCGCGCCGGATCGGCCAGGGCCTCGGCGATGCGGGCGGCGAAATCGCCGGGCGAGCGCGTGGGAACGACATAGCCGTTCACTCCGTCTTCGATCGCGTCGCGCGCGCTGCCGACGTCGGTGGTCAGGACGATCTGGCGCATGCTCATCGCCTCCAGCAGCGTCACCGAGCTGCCTTCGAATTGCGAGGTCAGCAGAGCGAAGTGCGAGGCGGCCAGGATCTCGGGCACGTCATCGCAAAAGCCCAGCAGCTCTACGATTTCCTGAATGCCCTGGACCCGGATCTCGTGCTCCACGCGGACGCGCTCGGGGCCGTCGCCGGCAATGAACGCCTGGAAGCGCTGCCGCGGATAGCGGCGGACCAGCTCGCCGACCACGCGCACAAACAGCGGCACGTCCTTTTCGATCGCCAGCCGGCCGGTGTAGGTCAGAACGATCTCCCCGCCGGTCAGGGAAAGCCGGCGGCGGATCTCCGGAAGCCTGGGTGCATAGGTGGCCGGGTGGAAGCGGGCGGTGGCGTCGACGGAGTTGTGCGCCAGGCGGATCTTCTCCGGGAAGACGCCGCCTTTTCGGATCAGGGCGTCCTGCTGGGGCTGCCCCACGGCGAAATGGCAATCCAGGTAACGGTCGAACTGGATCGCGTTTCCGAGGTGCCCCTCGGGCACCGTGTTGTGGATGATGTCGGCGGTCCAGAGGCCGCCCCCTTGCCTGAGCGCCGGCAGGGCCTGGTACGCGAGGGCGGAATGGGAAACAATCAGCCCGGAAATGTTGTGAGCCTCGATGAGGGCGTGGAAGAAGGCGGTCGGGTCCTCGCTCGGCAGGTGAGCCAGGTGCCAGATCCACGGGGTCACCTTGGCGAACTCCCCGACCCAGTTGTGGCGCACGTCCACGGTGGTGACGGCAGCCAGGGCGTACTCGGCCGCCAGGCCCTGCATCACCTGCAGGACGATCTGCTCGGCGCCGCCGACGTTCATAAACGGAACGGCGAACAGCAGGGCGGGCCGGCCGTCGCCGAACTTCCGGTGCGGGCGGCGGGCGAGCGGGCAGCAGCCTTCCGGAGCGGGATCGGGGCGATCGATGGCGGCCCGCACGATCGGATCCTGCGGCGGCTGGAACGCCCCGGCGACGCGGCTGTCACCCTGGCCGATGATATAGGCGTGGAGGGCGCGGATCTGCCGGGCGGTGCGCTCCCGCTCCGCCATCTTGATGTTCGACCACATGCTGGCGTCGTGCGCGCGGTAGAAAAACAGCGGCTCGTTGATCCAATATCCGTCCCAGCCGTTCGAGCCGAGGGTGATCCAGAAGTTCCAATCATCCTGGCCGTAAAGCTCGTCGCGAAAGCCACCGGCTTCGACCCAGGCTTCGCGGCGAAACACGGCGCCGGTGGGCACGTGGTTGTAGCGCAGGGCCTTTTCCAGGCTGAACGGCTCGGTCTTCCAGAGCGTGTTGTCCGCGCCGAACCTTTGCACCAGCGAGTAGCAGAAGCCGTACTGCGAGTGACGCTCCAGCACCCAGAGGGTCTTCTCGAGATAGGTCGGATCGAGGCGATCGTCGGCGTCGAGCGAAATGACGTATTTGCCCTGGGCGAGCGCAGCACCTTTGTTCCGGGCCGCGGCGAGACCCTGGTTCTGCTGGTGGACGACGCGGAAGCGGACGCCGGCCGGCGGGTCCTTCTCGAGGCCGGCGAGGACGGCGAGCGTCTCGGGCTCGGTCGAGCCGTCGTTGATCACGATGATCTCGAAATCCTGGAAGGTCGAGGCCAGCACGCTGTCGATGGCCTCGCGCACGAACCGCCCGTAGTTGTAGCAGGGAATCCCCACGGTCACGAGCGGCCGCTCCCGAGGCCAATCGACGATGGCCGAGCGGCGATGGGGCAGGTATTGGGGCAGCACGGGGGTGACGCCGGTGGAGCCCGCTTCGGCCGGCACCGGCGCGACGGGCGGGTCGATCAGGAGGCGGGCGATCCGATAGGGCAGCCGGAAGAGATTCGGAAGCGACCGCGGGGCTTCGAAGCAGGCCAGCATCATCTGCCAGGTGCGCGAGTAGCGCATTTCCCGGAGTTGTTGCTCGAGCTCGACAGTGTAAGCCTTCTGGTCCTCGAGGGCGTTGGTGCGGGCGCGAAGCTGGCGCGCCTGGCGGTCGAGCTGCGCCTGCAGCGCGGCGATCTCGGACTCCAGGTGCGGCACCCGCTGGCGGGTGTGGTTCACCTCGGCGTAGATCTCGTGCAGGAATTCGGTCAGGTTCTTGGTGAGAACGGCGGTGGGCCGCGGCGGAGCGGCTTCGCCGCACACCAGCAGGAAGGCGTCGGCGGCCTGGATGGGCTTGGCGGCGTCGAGGTAGGCCTGGGACAGAGGCAGGGGGGCCAGGTCGTCGGCTTCGGCCGCCTCCACCGGCAGGACCAGCGAGGCGATGGCGTGGACCTGCGAGACCGGACACGGGGCCGGAAAAAAGCGGGCGACCAGGTCGTGAAATTCCTGATAGGTATAGTGGCGAGCGGGAGAAGCGCTCACCCGGAGGCTGCGGGCGTCGTTGGGGCAGGAGATCAGGAACAGTCCCGCCGGGGCGAGCCGCCGCCGGAGGGTCCGGAGAAACTGCTCCGCGTCGGGGACGCGCTCCAGAGTCCCGAACGAGACGATCACGTCAAACAGAGGGTCTTCGAGGTCCAGCGCCGCGGCGTCGCCGGTGCGAAACTCCAGGCCTGGAGAGGGATACGCGCGCCGGGCGAACTCGATCGCCGCGGCGTCGGAATCGACGCCCACGACCTCGGCCGCGCCCAGGATCTTCAGGATGTAGGCGCCGTAGCCGGAACCGCAGGCGACGTCCAGCACGCGCCGGCTGGCGACATAGCCCGCGGCAAACAGATAGCGGGCAAAATGTTCTCCGGAACGGAGGCCTTTGCGGGAGCGATGGGGAAGGAACCGCTCCTCGGAATCCGGGCCTTCAACCTGTTCCGCAAAGATCTTGCGCCATTGTTCCGGCGTGGGGTCTTTCAAATGCCTCCCTGGGGGCGGGCGGCCAACCGGCCCGTTTCGAGCCGCGACCGCGAGGGAGCGGTCTGCGGAAAGCGGGAAAACTGCTCCCTTGCCGTCGCGGCGGGGAAAATGCCGCGCCCTATTCGCTGCCAGCGGCTCGCTGCCCGGCTGCTGGCTGGCGGCGCAAAGCTTTTGCTATGATATGCCAGAAACGCCATTCTACCGAACTCTTTCGCACATGCCCACAGCGACCGCCAGGGCCGGCCAGACCAGTCACGCCTACCGGGACCTGACCGGCTATTACGACAAGCTGGCGCCGCAGTGGGCGGCCCGGAAAAACAAATACTATTTCCGGGGCGTGGTCCGGCTGCTGCGGTTCCTCGTGCCGCGCGGCTCGCGGGTGCTCGATATCGGCTGCGCCAACGGAGACCTGCTGGCGGCCCTGGAGCCTTCCCACGGCGTGGGCGTGGACCTGAGCCCGCGCATGCTGGAGGTGGCGCGCGCCCGGCACACCAATCTTCAGTTTCTGCAGATGGACGCGCACGAGCTGGCGGTCGATCCGGCGCTGGCCGGGCCGTTCGATTACGTGGTGCTCTCGGACCTGGTGGGCGACCTCTACGACGTGCAGAGGGCGCTGGAGCAGCTCCGCAAGGTTTGCCACGCGCGGACCCGCGTGATTATTACCTTCTATAACTACCTTTGGGAGCCGGCGCTGAAAGCGGCCGAGTGGCTGGGATTCAAAACGCGGCAGAACCTGCAAAACTGGCTGACCCGGCAGGACCTGGAAAACCTGCTCTCGCTGGCCGGCTTCGAGGTGGTGAAGGGCGGCCGGCGGATGCCCTTCCCGCTGCACCTGCCTTTGGTTTCGGAAGCCATCAACCAGGTAGCGCAGGCGCTTCCGCTCGTCCGGGTGCTCGGATTGCAGCAATACCTGGTGGCGCGGCTGCGGCCGCAGGGGGCGCACGCGCGACATTCCTGCTCGGTCATCGTCCCTTGCCGGAACGAGCGCGGCAACATCGCCGCCGCCGTGGAGCGGACGCCCTCGATGGGCTCGCGCACCGAGATCCTCTTCGTGGAGGGCAACTCGACCGACTCGACGCTCGAGGAAATCCGGGCGGTGATGGGCCGCTACCGGGGGCCGCACGAGCTGAAGCTCGTGGAGCAGGGCGACGGCCGGGGGAAAGGCGACGCCGTACGCAAGGGCTTCGCCGCCGCGACCGGCGACGTGCTGATGATCCTGGACGCCGATCTGACGGTCGCCCCCGAGGACCTGCCCCGCTTCTTCGACGCCGTACAGAGCGGGGCCGGCGAGTTCATCAACGGCTGCCGGCTGGTCTACCCCATGGAAAAGGAGGCCATGCGGTACCTGAACCTGCTGGGAAACAAATTCTTCAGCAAGATGTTCACCTGGATCCTGGGCCAGCCTATTAAAGATACTCTCTGCGGCGCCAAGGTGCTCACGCGCGAGGACTACGAAAAGATCGCCGCCAACCGCTCCTATTTCGGCAACTTCGATCCGTTCGGCGACTTCGACCTGCTGTTCGGGGCGGCCAAGCTGAACATGAAAATCGTGGAGATCCCCGTCCGCTACCGCGAGCGCTGCTACGGGGAGACCAACATCAGCCGCTTCCGGCACGGCTGGCTGCTGTTGCGCATGTCGATCTTCGCCGCCCGGAAATTCAAGTTCTTCTGATGAGCGACAGTCCGCGCGTCCCCGCGTCTCCGCGCGACGCCTCCCCGCGTTTCGGCGCCGCCGCGTTTCCCTTTTCGTTCTATCTGATCGCGGGCGCGGCGGTGGCCCTGATCCTGGCCTGGGGCGCCGCCGAGAAAGGGCCGTCGCACTGGGACGACAGTTGGTACCTGGCCGGGGCGGTGCGGCTGTTCGATCGTTTTGCGAACGAGGGCCTGGCCGGCTACTGGAACGGCTTCCGCTACGCCCTGGGCGACAAGGCGCCGCTCATCACCGTTCTCCCGTTTCCGTTTTTCTGCCTGATCGGGCGCTCCGTGTTCGTGGCCTACCTGGTGAACAGCGTGGCCTGCCTGGCGCTGGCGGCGGCGCTTTACCGGTTTTGCCGCCGGTTTTTTGAGCCGAGGGTCGCCCTGCTGGCGCTGCTGTTCGCCCTGACTTCGCCTCTGCTGGCGGGACTATCGCGGCTCTATTTGCCCGAATACTGGCTCACCGCCTTGGTGATGCTCTCCTGCCTGGCGCTCGCGGAGTGGGAGCAGACGGGACGGGACCGCTGGCTCCTCTGGCTCGGCGTTTTTTGCGGCCTGGGCTTGCTGATGAAGATCACCTTCCCGCTCTTCGCCGGGCCGGTGGTAGCGGTGATTCTGTGGCGAGCGCACAGCAAGCGCCCCGGGCGGCTCCTGCTCGACGTGGCGCTCATCGCGGTTCCGGCCGTGCTGCTGGGCGGGCCCTGGTACTGGCACAACTGGCAGGCGGTGACCCACCGCTCGTTCGAGGAGAGCTACTTCGCGCCGGTGCACCCGGTGGAGCGGCCGTCATTGATGATACTGGCCGCGGACTACGTCTGGATTCACTTGAATCATTCCTGGACGGGGATTCATGCCCTGGCGGGGCTGGCCGGGTTGATCGCCTGGGCCTCGACCAAACGCGATAACTTCCTTCGCGGCGCGATGGTCTACGTGGTCCCCTGGGTGATCACGCTGCCGGTGTTCGCCGTTTCCGACAACCGCGATCTGCGGCTGATCGCGCCGATGTTTCCGGCCTTCGCCATCGTGACCGCGGCGCTGTTCGACCGGCTGCTGGAGCGCGCCGGCCGGGCGCGGGGGGCGCTGATCGCGGCGACCGCTGACGGCGCCGTGCTGGTGACCCTGGGAAACTCCTTGGAGTTTTTTGGATCGCGCACGCTGCGGCTGGGCCCCTGGCAGGTCTTCTCCTATGCCCAGGGGTACTCGTTCGCTCCCAATCCGCAGCACTGGCCGCTGGCCGACGTGCTGGAGCGTATCGCCCACCGCGAGCGGCTGGGGCCGGGATCGAAGCTGATCGTCGGCCTGGGCGCCGACACCTGGTCCTTCAACACCAACAACCTCGACCTGGAAGCCGCGCTGTTGAAATACCCGTTCGAGTTTCACACCACGGCCTACACCGCCTCGACCGAGCAGATCCGGCGGATCATGAGCTCGACCCAGTATTTCCTGTTCAAGCAGGGCGGGACGCAGCAGCCGCTGGATCGTTTTCGCAGCGGCTCCCGCACGCTCGACTTCCTCACCAAGGGCCCGCTGTTTCGCGAAGTGCCGCCGGGCGTGGAGACGCCGGACGGCGGCCGCATCCAGATTTTTGAGAACGCCAGCGCCGGGCCGGACGCCTTCTTCCCCGCCCGCCAGATCGCCGTTCCCTCCGAACTCGACAAGGTCGACCTGAACTTCGGCAATCAGCTTCAGATCACCGGCTTGCGCCTGACCCGGAAGCAGGGGCTGTTTACGCTGCAGGTCCGCTGGCGCTGCCTCAGCCCGGTGCTCGCCGGCTACCGCTGTTTTGCTCACGTGGTCAATTCCGAGGAGGGGCCGCTGGGTTCGATGGACCACGAGATCTTGCACGGCAGCCCGCCGGTGACCGAGTGGGAGGCCGGCGACGAGGGGTACGAAGCGCGCTACCTGGTTCTGCCGCCAAGCGTCGGACCCGGCGCCCATCTGCGGCTGGGCGTGTTCGATCCGGAAACCGGCCTGCGCCAGCCGCTATGGGCCTCAACGTTTCCGCTGAAGGACGACTTCACCGCGGCTATCATCCAGCCCGGCGAGGCGCCTCCGCCAGGCTACAGCTTTCAGATGGGACCGGCGCCTCTGGTTGGCTGCGATGTGCAGTTCGATCAGGGGCTGCGGCTCACGGGCTATTCTTTGCGCCGCTCGGGCCGGGTCGTCTGGCTGCGGCTGCAATGGACGGCTCCGCGCCGGCCTGCGGCCCGCCTGCGGTTCTTCGGGCATGCCGTGGCCGACCAGTCCCGCGACGCGGCGATTCTGCTCTCCTTCGATCAGGATACGGGGCTGGAAAAGACGCCTGCGCCCCCTCGCGGCAGCCCGCTGGTGATCGTTCAGGACGTCGTTCGCGACGTCTCGGAGCTGGGGCCGGAGGCGAAGTTCCTGCGGGCCGGCGTCTTCGACGTGGCCAAGCCCCTGGACCGGCTGGGGGTCCGCGCGAGCAGCCTGCCTATGAGCAAGCAGCAGAAGGCGGTCTATCTGCCGCTGCCGCCCGCCCCGGCGGCCCCGTAACTGCCATGCCGCCGCGGACGCTGGTCTCGGTGGTGATTCCCTGCTACAACCCGGGGCGCTTCCTGGAGCAGACCCTGGCGAGCGTCCGCGCGCAGAGCTATCGTCCGCTCGAAACCATCCTGGTGGACGACGGCACCGACTCGCCGGAGGGCCGCGCCCTGCTCGGCTCGCTCGCGGGCCGCGTGACGCGCGTCATCCAGCAGCCGAATCGGGGCTTGCCGGCGGCACGCAACGCAGGCTTCCGGGCGGCCGCCGGGTCCTATGTGCTGCCGCTGGATGCCGACGACCGGATCCGGCCGAGCTTCCTCGCCGGATGTGTCGCCGCCCTGGATGCGGATCGGGAGGCTGCGTTTGTCTACACCGACTACCGGTTTTTCGGCGACCAGGAAGTGGTCCATCGCCTGAAGGACTACAACCTGTTCGACCTGCTCGACCAAAACGGCATGGCTTACGCGTCGCTCATCCGGCGAGCCGAATGGCAGCTCGCCGGGGGCTACGACGAGAGAATGCGGTGGGGCTATGAAGATTGGGACTTCTGGCTGCGCCTGGGCGAGCTGGGGCGCTTTGGGCATCACCTCGCCGCGGTGCTGTTCGAGTACCGCAAGCATGGGCCCTCGCTCTACGCCGCGGCGCTGGAGCGACATCAGGAGCTGGTGGAAACCATCCACGCCAATCACCCGCAGCTTTACTCCCCCGAGGGGCGCGCCCGGATCAAGACCTGCTGGGCGCCCTCGGTCTGCCTGTTGAGCGACCGAGAGCCCGCGGAGGAGCAGACCATCCTGGACGTACAGGTGTTGGCCGAGGGAGATCCCCGGCGGGCGCTCGCAGCCTCGCGCGCCCCGGCCTTTCTCGCGCCCTCCGGCGTGGCCCTCGACCGCCAGAGTGCGGAGCTCTCGGCACTGGCGATCTGGAGCGGCCAGGAGGAGGTAATGCTGCCGGACGGGGCGCGGGGTGTCTCCCGGAAAGCGTTGGCCGGCGAAGGGCGGCGGACCCGGTGGTCGGACCCACTGGGCAGTCGCCGGCCAGGTCCCGCGGGGGAAGCCAGGCCGCTTCAATACCTAACGCCGCCGCCGATGGGAAAGCGGCGCGTCGCCCTGGTGACGCGCCACCTCGGATCGGGCGACGCCGCGACCCGGCTGCTCGAGCTGGCGCGGGCGATCGACCGCCAAGGCTCGGAACTGTTCGTCATCGCCGCGGACTCGGAGGACTTGGGTTGGCGCGAGATCTGGCAGAAGGCGGCCGACCACGTCTACGACCTGCCGCCCCTGGTGGCGGCGGGCCGCGCCACGGATGTCCTTTACTGGATGGCGCGCAACTGGAGATTCGACATCCTGGTGATCCAAAACTCGCCGGCCGGCTACGGCGTGATTCGAGACTTGCGAAAAGCCTTGCCTGGGGTGAAGATCATCGAGCTGATCCGAGCGGTAGAACCGGAATGGAACCTGCTCTCCTCGGTGACGTCGGCGGAGGCCCAGCCCGATCTGAGGGTGGTTATTTCCGAAGCCGGCCGGATGGAGAACATCCTGGATCTCGAAACCCGGCCGGACGGCGCGACCAGAACCGTGCTGCTCGCCGGCGGGCGCCTGCAGGACGTAAGCGCCGGTCCCGACGCGTTTTTTCCCGCCGGCCACGACGCCACTCTACCCGATCTGCACCCGGTGGATCTGAACTTCGGAAACTGGCTTCAGGTGAAAGCCCTGCGGTTGTCGCGAATCGAGGGCTTGGTCACCATGGAGATCCAGTGGCGGCGCCTCAACCGTGTGCCGCGGCCTCTTCGCTGCTTTGTCCACGTGGTCGGCGCCGGAGGGGAGTCGCTGAGCTCGATGGATCATGACATCCTCGGCGACCGCCCTCCCGTCACCGAGTGGCAGCCCGGAGACGAGGGCTACGAAGCGCGCTCGGTGGTCTTGCCGGCGGGCCAAGCCCGGGAGGCGCAGGTGCGGCTGGGAGTTTACGATCGGGACAGCATGGTGCGGGCGCCTGTGTGGGCCTCGACCCTCCCGCTGGTGGACGATTATACGGCGGCGGTGGTGGAACCGAATCGAGACCCCGGCAGCGCCGTTCTGTTCCGAATGCAACCGGCGGGGATCGAGGCCTGTGAAGTGGCATTCGAGCGGGGTCTCCGTCTGACGGGGTGGTCCCTGAGCCGCTCGGCCGGGGCAGTGTGGCTGCGGTTGCGATGGGAGGCGCCTCGCCGGCCCAAAGGCCGGCTCCGCTTTTTCGGGCACGCGGTGCCCGACCAGTCCCCCGAGGCGCCCATCCTGTCGTCCTTCGACGAAGATTTGCGCTTCCATGGGGAGACGGTGATTTGCGACATCGTGCGGAGGTCTTCGCCGGCCGGCGACCCGGTGAAGTTTCTGCGCGCCGGCGTGGTCAATTTGGACCGGCCGCTGGAGCGGTTACGCATCCGCTCGAGCAGCCTTCCCTTGAGCCGGCAGCAGAAGGCCGTCTACCTGACGCTGCCGCCGCCAACGGCGCCGTGATGGAACTGGTCTCGGTCGTCATCCCCTGCTACAACCCGAGCCGCTTGCTGCTGGAGGCCCTGGCCAGCGTGCGGGCGCAAAGCTATCGCCCGGTGGAGATCATCCTGGTGAATGACGGGACCGAGCAGCCGGAATCGCGGGCGCTTCTGGAATCGCTCCGCTCGGGCGTCACCCGCTACATCGAGCAGCCGAATCGGGGGCTGGCCGCGGCGCGCAACGCGGGATTCCGGGCCGCCGCCGGAACCTACGTGCTGCCTCTGGACGCCGACGACCGGATCCGGCCCGGTTTCCTCGCCCAGTGCGTAGCGGCGCTCGAAGCTCACCCCGAAGCGGCCTTCGTCTACACCGACTATCGGGTCTTCGGCGACACAGCTTATGTAGAGCGCCTGAACGCGTACAATCTCTTCGACCTGCTCGACCGCAACAACCTGATCTACGCGTCGGTGATCCGGCGGGCGGATTGGGAGCCGGCCGGCGGCTACGACGACTCCATGCGCCTAGGCTACGAAGACTGGGATTTCTGGCTGCGGCTGGCCGAGCGGGGGCGCTTCGGGCATCACCTTCCGGAGGCGCTGTTCGAATACCGCAAGGCCGGCCGCTCGCTGCTGACGGTGGCGCGCGAGCACCACCAGGAGTTGGTGGAGAAAATCCGGTCCAGTCACCCGCAGCTTTATTCCTGGGAAGGGCGCGCGCGAATCAAGGCGCGCTGGGCGCCCGCGGTGTGCGTGCTCGGGCCGGAGATGGAAGCGAGTCAGACCATCGAAGATTGGCAGCGGCTCCCCATGACCGATCCGCGCGGGGCGCTCGAGCAATCGACGGCCGCGGCGTTTCTGGTTCCGTCCGCGGGCGCGGCCCCCGACCCGCACAGCGCCGAGCTGTGCGCCCTGGCCGTGTGGGGCGGCCACGGCGTGCTGCGGCTGGCCGATGGCGCCCTGTGCGTGTCTCGCCGCGCGCTGTCCGGGGCGCGCGACTGGCGCGAGCTTTCCGAGGGCGGCATGCCAGCGTCTGTGGCGCTGCCGGCGCCGGTCGCGGGAACGGCAGCTCATTGGCCCCGGCGCTGGGAGCGGCTGCACCGGCACCTGGTCAACGCGGAGCTGACTTCGCTCGATGCCTGGCTGCGCCATCCGGTCCGCTCCGCCGCCCGGCTGATCCCGCTCCGCCTCAAAGAGCGCGTCAACCGGGCCGCGGGTCGGCCTGTTTTCGACCTCAGCTTCTACCTGCGATTCCAGCCCCAGTCGGTGCTGACGCCGGAGGCGCTGGTGGCGCCGTTGCGCTA
>JBGOUJ010000181.1:0-12227 GCA_041477005.1 Terriglobia bacterium
CCCCTGTCCCCGACCACGCTCCCGATCGCCGCCAACATCGGCGGCGCCGCGGCCGTCGTGCAGTTCCTCGGCCTGACACCGGGATTCGTCGGGCTGGCCCAAGCCAACGTTCAGATCCCGTCCACCGTCACGCCGGGCGACGCCGTGGGGATCTTCATCGGCCTCGGCGGCCAGGCCGGGAACACGGCGACTATCTCGGTTAAGTAGGCAAGTCCCTTGTTCCCGTCCTGTTTCCCTGTTTTCCTGTTTCCCCGCAGCCCTGTCTTGTCACACCCGGTTGCGATATCATTGGCGGCGGGCTTGGCAATCTGTAGCCCGTGCTTCGTCAGGTATGTTTGCAGCGCCTGAGGGCGCCGAGGTGCACAGTGCCTCTGTGTTGGATGGTGGCCCCCCTGCTGCTGGCAGCCCCGATGCTGCTGGTCGCAGACGACCGGCCGGAGATGCTCCGGCAGATGGACGCCCAGGCGCAGCACTTCGGTGACATTTCGCGCAGCATCTGGGAGTTTGCCGAGGTCGGCTACCAGGAAGCGAAAAGCTCCGCTCTGCTGAAATCGGAGCTGCGGAGCGCGGGCTTCGAGATTCAGGAAAACATCGCGGGGATCCCGACGGCATTTTCGGCGAGCTGGGGCCAGGGCAAGCCGGTGATCGCGATTTTGGGCGAGTACGATGCGCTGCCGGGCCTGTCTCAGGATGCCGTGCCTGGGAAAAAGCCGCGCGCCGCCGGAGCGCCGGGGCATGGCTGCGGGCACAACCTGCTGGGCGCCGCTTCGGCGTTCGCGGCCGTCACCGTTAAGAACTATCTCGCTTCTCATAAGGCGCCGGGGACGATTCGCTTCTATGGAACGCCCGCCGAGGAGGGCGGCTCCGCAAAGGTGTACATGGTGCGGGCCGGGGCGTTCCGGGATTGCGACGTCGTGCTGACCTGGCATCCCGGCAACCAGAACCGCGCCAGCCGGCGCAGCTCTCTCGCCAACATCTCCGCCAAGTTCCGGTTCTACGGCAAGCCCGCGCACGCTGCGGCGTCGCCGGACATGGGGCGATCGGCGCTGGACGCCATCATGGTGATGAACGTGGCCGCGGAGATGCTGCGGGAGCACGTGCCGGAGGCCACCCGCATTCACTACATCATTACCAACGGCGGAGCGGCGCCGAATGTGGTGCCTGATTTTGCGGAGGCTTACTACTACGCCCGGCACCCCGACATGCGTACCCTCGACGGCATCTGGTCGCGCATCGTCAAATGCGCCGAAGCCGGAGCGCTGGCCACGGAAACACGAATGGAGATGCAACTGGTCGGCAGCGTTTATAACGTGCTGCCGAACGACGCTCTCACCGCTCTGCTCGAGAAGAACCTGCGCACCGTCGGCGGCGTCCACTATACGGCGGAAGAGCAGACCTTCGCCGAAAAGCTGCGGACCAGTTTCACGGCCGGCCGCGACGCCCCGCTCGGCAGCCAGGAACAGGTGCAGCGGCCCGAGGACGGCTACGATTCCGCCTCGACCGACGTCGGTGACGTAAGCTGGAGCCTGCCCACGGCGCAGTTCCGCGCGGCGACATTCGTCCCCGGCACGCCCGGCCATAGCTGGCAGTCGGCGGCGTGCTCCGGCTCCAGCATCGGGCGAAAAGGCTTGGTGGTCGCCGCGAAGACGCTGGCTCTGACGGCTGTCGATCTATACAGCGATCCCGAGCAGGTGGCGGCGGCGCGGGCTAGTTTCGAGAAACGGCGGGCCGGCCACGAATACCGCTCGCGCATTCCGGCCGATCAAAAGCCCCCGCTCAATTACCGGGACAAATCAAACTGAACCCACCGCAGACCCCGGGCCGCGGCGTAACCGCAGCCGTCCTTGCGCTCTTTGTGCGAAATCTTTCGATCACTTGTGCCGCAACGCCGCCATCGGATCCACGCGCGTGGCTCTGCCGGCAGGGATGTACGCGCACGGCGACAAACGAGAAGGGCGCCGGGTTCTGGAGCGCAGGCACGTAGATCTCGGTGGCGTTCTTGTCGCTGAGGCCGAATCGCTTGATGTCGCCCACGATCCCCACGATCTGGCGCGAGACCGGCGCGCCGTGAGCCGACCGGCCCGGGGCCACCGTCTCGACCACCACATGCCGGCCGAGCGGGTCCTGGTTGGGCCAGAATCGCCGGGCGACGGTCTGGCTGATGAGGGCGGCCGGGGCGCTCTGCGCCGTGTCCTGCGCGGTGAAATAGCGCCCTCGCACCAGTCGGCCGCCTTCGGCAGCGCCGGCCTGATTACGCGATAATGGTCCGAAGGGAGAAAACGCTCATGAGCACGCGCCGCAAGTTTGTGCAATCCGCTTCCGCCGCCGCCGGCTGGATGATCGTGAAGCCCCAGTCGGTCCGCGGCTCCCAAGCCAACTCCGCCGTGACCGTCGGCCTGGTCGGCGTCGGCGGCCGCGGCACTTACGACGCGGGCCTCTTCGTCAAGGATTCCCGCTCCCGCGTCACCGCCCTCTGCGACCTGTTCGACGACCGCCTCGACCAGGGCGCCACCAGGCTCAAGCTCGAGAAGCCCGCGCTCTATAAGGACTTCGAGAAGCTGCTCGCCTCCAACCTCGACGCGGTTGTGATCGCCACGCCCCCCTTCGAGCACCCCCGCATGTTGGAAGCCGCCGTCCAGTCCCGCAAGCACATCTACTGCGAAAAGCCCATGGGCGTTGACGCCGCCGGCTGCCGCCGCGCGATGGCCGCCGCCAAAAAGGCTGACCCCGCTAAGAACCTCTTCGTCGGCTTCCAGCAGCGCTACGGCCCCGTTTATCTCGAAGCCTACAAGCGCCTCCAGGAAGGCCAGATCGGCGAGCTGGCCGCCGTTCGCGGCGCCTGGATCAGCGGCAATCCATTTCAGAAGAGGCCCTACCCTCCGGATGTCGAGCGCCTCCGCAACTGGTTTTGCTACAAGGATTACTCCGGCGACATCATCGTCGAGCAGGACTGCCACAACTTCGACGTCTTCCACTGGTTCCTCGGCGCTCTGCCCCTCCGCGCCGTCGGCTGGGGCGGACGCAAGGTCCGCACCGAGCTCGAGATCCTCGACCACCTGAGCGTGATCTTCGAGTTTCCCCACGGCCTTCAGGTCACCTACGAGGCCAACCAGCTCACCCCGGCCGGTTTCTCGAACGTCGGCGAGCAATTCACCGGCGCCAAGGGCACCCTGGCCACGTCGCGCGCCGAGATGGTCCACTACAAGGGCCGCAATGACGCCGAGACCATCAAGTCCCCCCGTGACATCACCATCGACGCGGTAGAGACGTTCCTGTCGAACATCTTGAGCGGCAAGGTGGAGAACGCCGGCGTGCGCTCGGCCGAAAGCACGCTGATCGCGATTCTAGGACGCACGGCCGTCTACACGGGTCGGGAGGCCAGTTGGAACGACGTCGCCAACTCCTGATCTCCCTGCTGTTGTGTCTGACCGGCCCACGGCTGGCCCAAACAGGGCCGGCCCAAACAACGCCGGCCCAAACCGCGCCGGCTCAAACAACGCCGGCTCAAACCGCGCCGGCTCAAACAACGCCGGCTCAAACCGCGCCGGCTCAAACAACGCCGGCTCAAACAACGCCGGCCCAAGCCGCGCTGGCCGAAGCCGCGCCGGCTCAAACAGGGCCAGCCCAAAAGCCGGCCACAGAAGACCCGCCGGCAGTGACGCCCTCCGAGACTCCGCAGACCGAAAGCGCCAGGCCTCTGCCCGAAACCGAGGACAACTCCGCCGGCGCCAGCAAGCGCAACGAAAACGTCTACATCAACCGCATCGACACCGGCTTCATCAAGGAGCTCAACGTCCGCCTCGGTGACAACGTCACGATCGTTGAGCCCGAGGTCGATCGCCGCAACTACGCCACCGAGCACGGCCAGCCGCCGAGCGACGTGATCTATTTCAAGCCCGCGCCGCTCACCCGCTGGCACGGCAACCTGTTCGAAGAGCACCGCAACAGCGTCTTCAACGCGCGGACGTTTTTTCAGGTCGGCCCCGTCCAGCCTTCGTACCAGAACTCCTACGGCGGCTCGGTCGGCGGCCCTGTCGATTCCCAGACCAGCTTCAGCGTGGAGCTGGCCCAGCGCAAGATCCGCGGCATGGTCAATGGCAACGTGTTAGTGCCGCTCCCCTCCGAGCGCACGCCGCTGGCCACCGATCCGCACCTGCGCGCCATCGTCCAAAGCTATCTCAACGCTTACCCCAACGTGCTCCCCAACCGGACCGACTTCGATCCCCGCGCTCTCAACACCAACTCGCCGCAGACCATCGACGAAACGCGCGGCCTGATCACCGCCGACCGCAAGCTCACCGACCGCGCCCGGCTGACGTTTTCCTACGCCGGCCAGCACCAGTACGTCAACGCCTTTGAGCTGGTCGCCGGGCAGAACCCCGACACCGACGTCGGCGCCCAGGTGGGAAAGCTATCGCTGCTACGGGAGAGTTCCCACGGCGCTTGGGACACCGGCGTCGGCTTCCTGCGAACCAAGTCCCTGCTTGTGCCCGAGCCCAACGCCGTCGGCCCCAACGTCCGCATGGGCCACAATCTCGAGGAGCTGGGCCCCACCAGCGAATTCCCCGTCGACCGCGCCCAAAACGTTTTCCGCGGCGGCACCCAGTTCCTTCGCCTGCACGGCGCCCACCGCATCGTTTTCGGCGCCGAGTTCTATCGCTACCAGTTGAACGGCATCGAAACCAAGAACCAGCGCCCGGTCATTACCTTTGGCAACAACTTCGGCCGCGACCTGATCGCCAACCTGCGGCTCGGCACGCCGACCCTTTACGAGATCAGCACCGGCGAGCTGAGCCGCGGCTTCCGCAATTCCGCCTGGCAATTCTTCCTCGGCGACACCTGGACTGCCACCCGGCAACTGCAGTTAACTCTCGGCGTTCGTTACGGCCTGGAATCCACGCCCCACGAGGTGCAGAACAAAACCACCATCCCCTACGGCTGCGACTGCAACAACGTCAGCCCCATCGTGGCCCTGGCCTACTCGCTCCCCGACGGCTCGGTGATCCGCGCCAGCTACACGCTTTCCTACGGCCAGATCTACCCGGTGACCTTCCAGCAGGCGCGCTTCAACCCTCCCGCCGTGATTGCCTATCAGGTCGCCAACCCCGACCTGGTTAACCCCCTGGCCGGCGTCACACCCGACCGCAGCGCCCTGGTGCTGATTGATAAGAACCTGGTCGCTCCCTATGCCAACCAGTACAACTTTTCCTGGGAACGGCCATTAATTGGTAAGACCCATATAAAGCTGGGCTACGTCGGCAGCCGCACCGTGAAGATCCCGGTGCAACTGGCCGGCAACCGCGCCGCGCCGGCGCCCGGCATTGCTCTGACCACCGAAACCATCAACCAGCGCCGCCCCGACCCCCGCTACTACGAGGTCGGCCGCATCTTCAACAACGGCATCGCCTATCTCGACGCCGCCCAGGTCGTCCTCGAGACGCCGCGCACCCGCGGCCTGCTGCTGCGCATCAATTACACTTTCAGCAAAGCCATCGACACCGGCGCCGACTACGCCTTCACCGCCGCCAACCAGGACGCCGCCCGCGGCCGCTCGCAGTTCGAGAACGACATCTGGCACGACAAGAAGGGCCTCAGCGATTTCGACGGCACGCATTACTTCCTGGCTCAGTACTCCTATCTGATACCGTCCCCGGCGGAGAGCCTTCGCCGCGTGTTCGGCGGCTGGGAAATCTCCGGCGCCACTCTGGTGAAGTCCGGCACCCCTCTCACCCTTTACATCGGCTCCGACGCCCCCGGCTTCGGCAACGTCGACGGCAGCCCGTCCGAGCGGCCCAACATCCTGGACCCCTCCATCCTGGGCAAAACCATCGACAACCCCAACACCGCCCCGCTGATCCTCAGCCGTGACAAATTCGCCTACATCACCCCCGGCCAGCTCCGCGGCAACCTCGGCCGCGGCGCCTTCCGCAAGGACGGCATCCGCAACTTCAACCTCGCCCTGCAGCGCACCTTCCTGCTGCCCGGCAACCACGACCGCACGCTCGCCTTCCGCGCCGAGGCGTTCAACGCCTTCAACCACCCGCAATTCGACGAGCCCCAGCGCAACCTCACCTCGCCGGCTTTCGGCAAGATCACCAATACCCTCAACGACGGCCGCATCTTCCAGCTCGGCCTCCGTTTCGGCTTTTGAGGTAGACTAGGGGCGATGGCCGCTCATACTCAAATCTCGGTCGAAGAGTATCTCCGGACCAGCTTCAAACCCGATCGCGACTACCTGGACGGCAAGATCGTGGAGAGAAACGTGGGAGATGATCCACACAGTAATGCCCAGGTGAATCTAGTAGGTTTCTTCTATGTCCTTCGGAACCGGCTGGGGCTTCGCATACGATCGGAAATCCGCATGCGGCTGGCCCCGAGGCTATACCGCATAGCCGACGTCGCCATCTTTGCCGGCGACAAGCCGCCCGAGAGGGTCCCCTCTCAGCCCCCCCTGATCGCCATCGAGATTCTCTCGCCTGACGACCGTTACAGCGAGGTGCTGGCCAAACTCGAAGATTACCGCTCCTGGGGCGTGCGCCACGTCTGGTTCGTCGATCCGCTGCTCCGCAAGCTCCACACCTACGACGCCACGGGCCTTCACGAAGCCGCGGCCTTCTCCGTTCCGGAACACGACATCGAGATTCCGGCCGCAGCGATCTTCGAGTGAGTCAAGCTCTGGAACGGCTGAAACGCGCCCTCTCGCGCCGGCCCCGCCCTTCGGACGACGCCGCACCGCCCACCCCCCTCTCGGCCCGGCCCGACATCTACGAGGTCATCCAAGAGGCGATGGAGTTTCAAACCGCGGTCGACGCCGTAAAAGCCCGGCTGCAACCAGCCGACTTCGGCTGGTATCCCTACGACTCGTGGACAAATATCTTCCCTCTCGACGAGCTCCTCACCGGCGAGCGCCGCTTCCTGCTCGACCTGATCGGCGAAGACCCGGTGCTGGACGTCGGCTGCGCCGACGGCGTCTTGTCGTTTTTCCTGGAGTCTCTCGGCTGCAAAGTGGACGCCATCGATTACCCGTCCACCAATTACAACGCCATGCGCGGCGTCAAGGCGCTGAAGGCCGCGCTGACTTCGGCGGTCGGAATCTACGAGGTCGATGTCGATGCGCAGTTCTCCCTGCCCCACAACCAATACGGCCTGGTATTTCTTCTCGGCGTTCTTTACCACCTGAAGAATCCCTTCTATGTGCTCGAAGCTCTGTCTCGGCACGCCCGGTACTGTTTGCTCAGCACGCGCGTCGCCCGGTTCACGCCCGACAAGCGAACCAAGCTGCACACCGCCCCGGTGGCCTACCTGCTCGCCGACCGCGAGGCCAACAACGATCCCACCAATTACTGGATCTTTTCCGAGGCCGGTCTGCGGCGCCTGCTGGAGCGAACGGGTTGGGAAGTCCTCGATTACAGGACGGCCGGCAACACCACCGACTCCGATCCGGTGAGCGGGGAGGGCGACGAGCGGGTGTTCTGCCTGGCGAAGAGCCTCTGTCCCAAGGTCGCCGCGAAGCTGCTGCAAGGCTGGCATGCGCTCGAGCAGAACAGTTGGCGGTGGACCGAGCGCGAGTTCTCCGCCGCGATCGAGCTTCCGGCTGCCGGCAGACCCGCCACCCTCCGGCTGGAGTTTTTACTTCCCCCGCCGCTTCTGGCCCGCCTGCACTCCATTACCCTCAGCGCCAAGGTGAACGGGGTGGCGCTGCTTTCCGAAACCTACAACACGCCCGGCGCCCAGGTGTACGTCCGCCGCATTCCACCACCGGCGTTGACCCCGAGCGAAGCCCATGTAGACTTCCAGCTCGACAAGGCCTTGCCGGTCGAGGAATCAGACCGCCGCGAGCGCGGCGTAGTGGTTTCTTATCTGGGGGTGGAGTAGCTCTCTACCGCCGTCCACGCGCCGCTCTCGCAGGAACGCAGCACCGCGTCGAGCACCGCCTGGCACTCCACGCCGGCCCGGAACGAAGGCTCCCGCACGATGCCCAACCGGATGCTTTCCACGAATTGAAAGTCCTGATCGTAGCGGTAGCCCCAGCGCGGATCGTGGGCGCCGGAGTCGCGCGGCGAACCGGGAATCTTCAGGAACTTCTCCGGCACGGGCGTCCGGGCCAGGTTTTCGGACGGCTTGGCGGCGCATTCGCCGGCGCAAAGCGCCACCGCCCCAGGATCCTGCAGCGAAAACGCCGCCCCTCCCTTGCTGCCGTAAACTTCCAGGAACAGATTCTCGGTGATTCCCGCCCCGCGCCCCGGCGCCACCCGCGAGATCTCAAACGTCGACATTACGCCGGTGTGAAACTGGGCCAGGAACCCGATCCAGTCATCCACGTCGGCCTGGAAACTCCGCCCCGCCGCCGAGACCTGTGCGATCGGTCCCAGCAGAAACTGCGCGATGTGAATCAAGTGCGACCCGATGTCGGCCAGCGCCCCCGATCCCGCCAGCCGCCGCTCCGAGCGCCAGCCGGTCAGGTGGCCGGAAAGCGCCATCAGATAAGCCGCCCGCAAGCTTCGGATCTCCCCTAGCGAGCCGTCTTCCACCAGCGAGCGGATATACTGCACCCCCGGCGCGTAGCGGTAGGTGAAGGCCGTCATGTGAACCAGCCCGGTCTTCTCGGCCGCTGCCAGCATCTCGACCGTCTCGGCGTGATTCAATCCCAGCGGCTTCTCGCAGATCACGTGCTTGCCGGCGCCGAGCGCCTCCAGCGTGATCTCGCGGTGCAGGAAATTGGGCGTCGAGTTGACGATGCCCGCAACATCGCTCCGCCCCAGAAGATCTTTATAGTCGGTAGTGAACGGAACGTCCTCCACCCGCGCCGCCGGATTCGAATCGGCGATAGCGGCGATCTCCACGCCAGGGCAAAGCCGCAGCGCCGGAATGTGAATACCCCGCGCCGCCCCTCCTGCCCCAATGATCCCGATCTTCATACCAGGAAAACGCAAAGGAACCACGGAGGAACACAGAGAAACACAGCAGCTTGCCGTCCGAGAGCACGGGCGCCGCGGTGCCGGTCAAGTCGCCTTCGCGCCCCAGGCGAATCGGAGCGCTTTTTATCTGTGTTCATCTGTGGTTCCAATTCGTTCCTATTCCTTTCTCCAGCCCGCCCGCGCCATCGCAGTCCTGGAAATCATACAACATTTCTCTTCCCCTGAGCTGTCGCCGAGGTCTCTGAGGGTAGCAACGGCCCCATCCCGACCGTCAGAGAGCGGTTGCTAAAGCCGGGGAAGACCGCTCGCTAACCGGTCGCTGCTCGCAAGACCCCGCCCCGCCCGCTCTGCTATGTTAGGCTGTTGCCGCAAGGGAACCTGTGCGGAATAGCTCCGGGTTAAAGGAATCCGGCCGGGCCGGTCTGGCGCTGGCGCTGCTGTTCGGCGTCAACCTGCTGAACTTTTATGACCGGCACATCCTGGCCACGGTCAACGAGCCGATCCGCCGCCAATACGGTTTCAGCGATACCCAGTTGGGCTGGCTCGGAACGGCCTTCATTCTGCTCTATGCCGTGGTGGGAGTTCCCCTCGGCCGCCTGGCCGACCGCTGGAATCGCAAGAAGCTCCTCTCGCTCGGCCTGTTGTCGTGGAGCGTCCTGGCCGCTCTCTCCGGCGCCGCCGCCGGCTTCTGGTCCCTGTTTCTGACGCGGCTGGGGATGGGCGTGGGGGAAGCGGCCTGCGCCCCGGTGGCGTCCTCGCTGATCGGCGACTACTATCCCGCCCACCGCCGCGCCCGGGCGATTTCGATTTTCATGCTCGGCCTCCCCCTCGGCGCCGCGTTGAGCTATTTCATCAGCGCCGCCGTGGCCCAGTCCTACGGCTGGCGCTACGCGTTCTTCGTGGCCGGCCTGCCCGGCTTGCTGCTGGCCCTGGCCATTCTGTGGCTTCTCGACGAGCCCGCCCGAGGCGCCGCCGAAACCATCCGGGTCGGCGCTAGCCGCCGCTCCGGCTCTCCCTATTGGCTCGTCCTGAGCATCCCCACCATGTGGTGGATCATCGCTTCCGGCGCGCTCCACAACTTCAACATGTACGCCCTGGCCCAGTTCCTGCCCTCGTTCCTGATCCGCTCCCACGGCCTCAGTCTCCGTCAGGCCGGCCTCGTTTCGGGTGTAGTGCTTGGCGTGGCCGGCGGCCTGGGCCTGTTCTTCGGCGGCGCTCTCGCCGACCGCCTGGCCCGCACCCGCGCCAACGGGCGGCTCTTGCTGGGATCGCTCTGCCTGTTCGCCGCCGTGCCCCTCAAGGTGGCGGCCCTCGGCCAGCCGCCCGGCCACCCCGTCGCCTTCCTGCTCTGGATGCTGCCCGGCTGCATGATGACGTATGTGTATTACTCGACTGTATACGCCGCCATACAAGACGTCGTCGAGCCCTCGCTGCGCGGCACCGCCATGGCCGTCTACTTCTTCGCCATGTACGCCCTGGGCGGCAGCATCGGCCCGGTGGTCACCGGCACGGTCAGCGACTACATGGCCCGCCAGGCGGCCGGCGGCGCCCTTGTCACCGAGCAATTCAAGGCCATCGGCCTCCATCAGGCCATGTATCTGATCCCCGCGCTCGAGCTCCTGGTGGGCCTGGTGCTGTTCGCCGGTTCCCGCACCGTTTCCCGCGACCAGCAGAATCTCAAAGCCTGGATGGAGCAGGCCGCCGAGCCGATTCCTGCCAAGTAGCCCCCGGATGCTTTATCCTGGTGTTAGACCCCATGGGGGAATTCACCAGCGAGCAGGAACTGACCCCGTCTCCTTCCCTGATAGGCGAGCCCGGGCTGCCGCCAGCCGGGGTCGAGCCTCCGCTTCTCGACAAGAAAAGCCCGCCCTCCGGCCCCCGCCATGTCTTCCGCGCCCTCCGCCACCGCAACTTCCGCCTGTTCAGCTTCGGCCAGATCATCTCCCTGTGCGGCACCTGGATGCAAAATGTGGCGCAGACGTGGCTCGTCTATCGCCTCACCCACTCCGAGTTCCTCGTCGGCCTGACGTATTTCTGCCTGCAAATCCCGGTCTTCGCCCTGGCGCCGCTGGGCGGGCTGGCGTCAGACCGCTGGTCGCGTCACCGCATCATCATCCTCACCCAGGCGCTTTCTATGGTGCAGGCGCTGGTTTTGGCCGCCCTGACCCTGACCGGCCGCGTTCAGGTTTGGCAGGTGCTGGCGCTGGCCGTGGCGCTCGGGTGCGTCAACGCTTTGGACATGCCCGCGCGGCAGTCGTTCACCGTCGAGATGGCCAGCAAAGAGGACCTGCTCAACGCCATTTCGCTGAACTCCTCCATCTTCAACGCCGCGCGCATAGTCGGCCCCGGCCTCGCCGGCGTGCTGGTCGCCCGGCTCGGCGAGGGCGTCTGTTTCCTGGTCAACGGCCTCAGCTTCGTCGCCGTCATCGTGAGCCTGCTGATGATGCGCGTCGCGCCCCGTCTGCGCCCGGTCGGGGAATCGCCGTGGGATCATCTGATGGAGGGCTTTCGCTACGTCTATCACACTCTGCACATCCGCTACCTGCTTCTGCTGCTGGGCGTCGGCACCCTGACCAGCGTGCCCGCTTTGATCCTGATGCCGTTTTTCGCCAACGATATTCTCGGCCGCGGCTCCGAGGGGCTGGGGATTCTGCTGGCGTTTATGGGCGTCGGGGCGCTGATCGGCACGCTCGTCCTGGCTAGCCGCAGCAGCACCAAGGGTCTCAGCAACGTGGTCCTGTTTGGAAGTTTCGGCATGGGCTTGAGCCTGATCCTGCTTGCCGTTTCCCGCAATTTCTATCTCTCGGTGGCGATCATGGTCGCTTTCGGCTTCAGCTCGCTGCGCCAGATGGCTTCCACCAATACCCTGATCCAGAGCCTCATCCCCGATCACTACCGCGGCCGCATCATGGCGATATACACGGTAACCGTGGTCGGCCTGGGTCCCTTCGGCAGCCTGCTCGCCGGCGCCGTCGCCCGCCGCTGTGGCCCGCCCCTGACCGTCGCCGCCGGCGGCGTGTTTTGCCTGCTGGCCACCCTGCTGTTCCGCGCCCGCCTGGACGTGTTCCGCCGCTCCGCCCGGGCCGCCCTGCAACCATGAGCCGATAGCCCATGAAAAAGCCCCTCGCCATCCTGCTGCTTGCTCTCGCCGCCTTCACGGCGGTTGCCCAGCCCCAAATCACCCCCGAGCAGGAAAAGCAGCTCTTCTCGCGCGTCGACGAGATCTTCGCCACGGTCAGCGAAATCATGGGCATGAAGATCCGGCGGCCGGTGCCCCGCGCCTTCATCACCCGCGAAAAAATCCGCGAA
>JBGOUJ010000182.1:0-12078 GCA_041477005.1 Terriglobia bacterium
AATTCACACGGAACCAGTTCGGCGCCAGCGCCGGCGGCCCTATCGCCCGGAACAAGCTTTTCTTTTTCGCCAACTACGAAGGGAACCGGAATCGGCAGGATTCCATACTGGCGAGGCAGGTGTTCACGGAAGCGCAAAAAGCCGGAGACTTCTCTTCCCAGCTTGGCGCCCAGATCGGGACCGACGCGCTCGGACGCCCCGTACGCGCCGGGCAAATCTTCGATCCCAACTCTCTCCAGACCCTGCCGAACGGTTCCCTTGTTCGCGAGCCCTTCCTCAACAACACCATCCCGGCCAGCCAGATGAGTCCTGTCTCCCGGAACTTGCTCAGCCTCGTTCCCGGACCCAATACCGCGGGTGTTCCGAACTTCATCCGCAACGTCGGATCGTCGAGGAACATCGATACTATCCTGGCCAAGTTCGACTGGGTGCGTTCGGACAAGGACACCCTAACTGGGCGCATGATATACGCGGATACGATTCAACGCACTGCTCCGGCTTTTGGCTTTCCGGCCGATGGAGTCCGTGACGGAGGCACCGGGGGAACACTCGAGCCGGGGCAGCGAACCGCTAATCTGGCCTGGACACATGTTTTCCGTCCGACGGACCTGAACGAATTGCGCTTGGGTTGGTTGCGGAGCACCGCTCGCATTCTGAACCTAACCCCCGACCAGGATCTGAACTCAAAATATGGGGTGCTCTCCTTCCCCGACGCCGGCCCTCCTGCCGGCGGCCTCGCGGTATTGTCGGTTTCCGGCTTTACAGCTATAGGGAGCGGCGGCACTACCTCGCAGCCGATCGAAAAGTATGAACTGTCGGACAGCTATACAGCCATCCGCGGCGCCCACACCATGAAGTTCGGCGTCCGTATTGGGAACAAAAGATTTTTGAACCAGCTCGTTTGCACGAACTGCCGCGGCACTATGAGTTTCAGCGGCGTCTATACAAATCAGCCTGGTTTCGGCGCCAGCGGCAACGCGGTGGCCGATTTTCTGCTCGGCATTGGTTCCGGCGGCCAGTGGCGCAATCGCGCCAGTTGCTACGAGCACAGCACGGACTACGAGGTCTACGCCCAGGATCGCTGGAGGATCAACACAAAGCTCACTATGACGGCCGGGCTGGTGTACGGCTACAACCCTGCGAGCTTTGAGATCTACGGAAACAGCAGCAACGTGCTGTTCGACCTGGCCACCAGAAAAGTGGAAATTGTTGTTCCCCCCAAGCAAAGCGAAGCCACATTTAACGCGATGAAGAATATCCTGTTCCCCTTCCTACCGGTGCGACGGTCCCCGGAGCTGTCCCTAAGCGGTGTGCGAAACTCAACCTTGAACTTCGGTCCGCGGCTGTGCTTCGCCTGGCAATTGGACCGTAAGACCGTCGTGCGGACCGGGTATGGCATTTTTTACGGGTTCCCGGACGTGGTCAACGCTGTGCCGTCGCTCAATCCGCCCACGCGAGTGTGGCTCAATCTCACCGCAAATAACGTCAACCCAACCCTAATCATGGATCGCCCGCTGGTGCCCGCCAATCCCTTCAGCGGCCCGCTTGTGTTCCCTGTCATGACCGCTCGTGACCCCAATGCCCGGCCCGATCTCACCCAGATGTACAACGTGAGCGTGCAGCGCGAACTGGCCAGTCATTTGCTGTTGGAGGTCGGCTACATGGGGAATCGCAGCTCGCGCATTTTGATCAATGCGCCCATCAACGATGGAGCGCCAGCACTGCCGAACGACACCTCTTCGCCCCAGTCGCGCCGGCGGGTGACGAACCTGCTGGGAGCCTTCAATTACATGTCTCCGCAGGGGTATGCGAATTACAACGCCTTGACCATAAGCCTGGAGAAACGTTTCTCGCAAGGTCTGAGCGCCCTGGCCAGTTACACCTGGTCGCGCGCGCTTGGCGTAGCGCCGGCGATTACGGAAGGGATCAACGGAGCCGCGATTCAGAATGCGTTGGATTTGGGGCGCGAATACGGGCCATTGGAATTCGACATAGTCCGCCGCTTCGTGACCAGCTACGTCTACGAGTTGCCCTTTGGCAAGGGTAAGCACTTTCTGAACAAGGGTTCGCGCGCCCTGGATCTGGTTGTGGGCGGATGGCAATTTAACGGGATCACCACCTTCCAGGGCGGTTTCCCTCTCACGCCAACTCTTTCCTACTCCCTGGGGAAAACCGATACGGCTAGCCGTCCCGATGTGATCGGCGATCCGACCCAGACCCCTCGCCAGCCCCACAACTGGATCACCGCAGCGGCTTTTGCCATCCCTACCAACGCGCAGATCGCGGCGGGAGATTTCTACGGGAATCAGGGGGTTGGCGTGGTCCGCTCCCCCGGCTTGGTGAATTTCGATTTTTCCTTGTTCAAGAACATTGATGTGCGGGAGGGAACGAAGCTCCAGTTCCGGGCGGAGTTCTTTAACGCCAGCAACACCCCGTATTTCGGCAGCCCCGGTTCGCTCGGCCTGACGCTGGGTACTGCGACCTTCGGAAGAGTCACTGCGGCCGGCGACCCTCGCGTCGTCCAATTTGGGCTGAAGCTTTTGTTTTAGGTCAGACAGCCACCGTCAGGCCCGGAGGATCTTTGTCGACCGTGACTCCGGGCCTGCAGCCGCCGTCAATACGAAAACTGCGAAAACAGCATCAACGGATCAAGGAGTGGTCATGGGACGTTTTGGCTTCTGCAGCCTGGCGCTGAGCATATGGCTTCTGAATTTCACGCCGTCAGCACTTGGCCAGGCGCAATTTCGACGCTTCACCCGTACGCCCTATTACACCGGGCCCAACGATCCGGAGCGCGGTCAGATTCGAGGCAATCTGAAACTTGGGGAAACTGTCATCATCGAGGTTCCCGGCGACACGGGCGATACCGACCTTAAGCCCGGCGTAGTTCCTGATCCCAACGCGACCCCACCGCGTGGCTCCAGACCCGGCGGTCCTTTCGAGATTGAAGGCATCAAGCCCGGCGACTGGGTGTCGATCAAGGTCATTGATGTGGCGCCGGGCCCTTATGGCTACAGCAACAATCACAGTCCTGTCCGCGGTCCTCTGCGTGCCCTGACGCCCGTAAAGGATGGCCTGGTGCATTTCCTGCCGGACTTCGTTGTACCCATACGGCCCATGATCGGGGTCATTCAGCTCCAGTCGGCGGCGGCGGTCCCGCCAGGAACGGCGGCCTGGGATAACGGCGGCAACTTCGACTTCAATTCAGTCCGTCCCGGCAGCACCGTTTACATCCGGGCGCAACGCTACGGAGGCATGCTCACCATCGCGGATGCCCATGCTTACATGAGTGACGGTGAGCTGACCGGCACTGGGGTCGAAATTGACGTCACAGTCACTCTGAAAGTGGACCGGGCGCCGGGCTTTCCCACCGGAGGCATCGTGGTTGAAACCGCTGATAAGTGGTACACCGCCGGCATTGGCGCCAACTGGGAAGAAGCGGTGAAAGTCGCCTGGGCCGAAATGGTCGCCCTGGTGATGCACCTCCACGAGACCAACGCGGAGCACGCCAACCGCATCGTGGGCACGATCGGCGATGTCGTCCCCGGCTATGCGGCCGGCTCCATGAACTACCGCGGTTTCCAGAGGCCGTCGTACATCACGTGCCAGATTGGTATTCCGAAGAGTCTCCGGCGGACCGGAAAGCCGTTCCAGCCTTGATTCTAAACGTCGATGTGGCGTAAAGAGCATCGTGGCGCTGCGTGAGACTGCTCACCTCGCCGCCTGCGGCCAGGGCGGTTGCGGACCCTCCAGAATCCGCAGCGTCTCCTCCGCCAGCCGCAGCAGCTCTTCCCGCTGGCCCTCCTTCTCGAACTGCAAGCCCGACGTCTTGTAGTACTCCACTTCCCCTGCCCAACGGTCGCGCAAGGCGTTGCGGTCACGCTTGATATATACCGGCTTGCCGTCTTTGAGAACATAGACCGGGTTCGCGTGCGCCCAGATCTCGGGCTCGCCCTTCAAACTGATGCTTTTGGCCCGTGCGGCGACCCAGGAGCTTTCCGTCACCCTCGTCTTGAACGGCAACGTCAGTTCGCGCTGCCGGCCGTCGCCCTCCACTACCGCCACGACTTTGCCATTCATGACCATCTCGACCTTCAGGATCGGACGGTAGAACACCCCGGTGGCCGAGGCCTCGATCTCTTTGGACTCGCCGCTCCATTGGAAGATCTTGCCCGAGGTTTCACCGTTCACTGCGAACTCGAGCAGCGGCCCGTTACTGATCACAACGGCGCCACGCCGGATACCGTTGGCCCAGGCATCGTAGGCCGAGTCGCCGGGATCGGCTTTGACCATGGTGCGCTCCGGGCCGAGCAGCGGCAGGTGCCGCGGCCACGGCTGGAAATGATTGTGCGGATCGGGGAAATCGCAGCCCGCCGTGCCCACGACCCGCAGTCCGGCATTGAGCAACTGGTACCACCCTTTGGTCTTGATCCAGCCGTATTGCAACATCTCCACGAAGTCGATTTTGTTGAGCACCAGGTTGAGCAGGAGCTGCGAGTGAGTCATGCTGCCGTGAAAGTGGGCGAAGCCCACGATCGCCCCGGCCTCGCGCCCCTCTTTGAAATAGGCCGCCGGGAAGGGCCAGGCCCAGGGCGTGTTGCTGTACATGCTGCCGATGCTGGGGGGCTCGATGAGGTGGTTCTGTCCCAACAGCAGCGTATGGCCGTAGAACTCGCTGCGCGTCTCCTGGCCCGAGCGGATAGAGAAGCCCGGCATTCTGCCCTCGCCGTCGCGTCCCCAGTCGTATTGCACGCCGAAATGCTGCTGGCGCATGCCGGTCAGAAACATGCCAACGTTCAGGTCCTCGGCGCGGAGCCACTTCAGAAAGACGTCGTCGTCCTGTTTGGCCCGCATCAGGTGGATGTGCTCGTCGCCGGTGATCCATTTTTCCTGGCGGCCGGGGGCGATCGGCCGGACCTTGATCACCACGGTCTTCTTCTCTTCGGGTTGGAGGGCAAAATGCTCGAGTCCCGGCTCCCAGAAAAAGCCGTGGTAGGCTTCCAGACGGTAATCGTCCCCGGCGGGAACGTCGAAAGTCGCCTTGCCCTCGAGTAACAGATCATGCCACTGGTCCTTAATGTCGACCTCGAGGCTCTTGGGCTGATTCGTCATGCGCCAAAGGCGTTCGCGGTAGAAGTTGTCCTCGAAAAGCGGCAGCAAGTTGTCGACCGGACTGAGCCGGTGCGGCGTCGCGCCGCGGAAGAGATAAACGCGGGCCGGCGTCAGATCGCCGGTATCGGCATTACGGACCTCGATGGTAAGGGCGGCGGCGTGGTTGGGCCGCAACGACGATTCCCGCTGCTGCGAGAAAAGCAGCGAAGACACGAAAAGAAGAACGAGGCACAGCCCGATGGGCAGGCCGGTTTTACAGAGAACTCTCATGGATACTGCCCGGATCTCCTCGGGAAACTCCGTCACCCGCCCGGAAACGCCCCCGGATAGCAGCGGCTCGGCGCCAGCGAGTCTGAAGCGGGACGGCCTACAGGTGGTGGCGTCGCGCAGTCCACTGCGCTCGCCCATATTCTCCCAGGCTTACCTCGCCGGACATGGTGTTTTCCGCAACTTGACCTCGGAACGCATACGTCAGCGTCGTCCCCTCATACGGCAGCCTGCTCCTGATGAGGACCCGGTCGCCTTCCACGGTTCCAGTCAGGTCCCCTTGGAGTTTCCAACCGAGGTGGGAGCCGCTGACGCGATTCCCCTCCGTTTCCAGAAACAAGGTATGCCGGGAAGCGCCAACCGCATATTTCACCTCTACGTCCCAACGACCCGCGATCGGTGTGCTCGGCGGAGCCAGTGTGCCTGCTTTGGGTTTCGGCGCCGTGCTGAAAAGCTGATAAAGGCGGTCAGCGGCCAGCTTGTAATCGCCCGGCTTCATCGCAGCCGGACGGATGATGAAAGAATGCCCGTCGCCCTCGGCATGTGAGGCAATGCGCGGCTCACCATCCAGCAGCAGGCGGCCCAGCTCGCCTGCCGTCATGCCGATCTGGTTCGGGTCCCACTCGATCGACAACACCGGAAAGGGGTTGGGGCCGTCAGGAGGTTTCTCCGACGTCCGCACGCCGGGCGCCTTGGTGATCTTCTCGGTGATGTAGGCGTACCACGATCTGAACTTAGAATGCTCGGCCTGAAGTTCGCGCGTGCTTGCCCAGACCTCAACCGCCGCTAACATTCCCATGATTTCTTCCTTGCCGACTTTCGCCATGCGCCCGAACGCATGATGCGGCCCACTGTTGATCCAGGCTGCCTGAACCAGATCCTTGCGGCCCATCAATAGGCCGGCGCACTGCGGCCCTTGCAATATTTTGCCGCCGCTGCAAGCCACCAGGTCCGCTCCTCGCAAGAGCCAGGGATTCGGTCGTGCCGGATAGTGCGCGGCGGCATCCACCAGAATCGGCACTCCGGCCGGCCGCGCGGCTTTCGCCAGCTCCTCCATGCGGATTCCCTTTTCTTCTTCACTGGCGTTTACCGCAATCATCGCGGTCCGTCTGCTGAGCGCGGCGTGAAGATCGTCGATCGAAATCACCTCGACGATCCTGACGCCCACGGCCCGAATCGCGTGATCATAGACATTGCGCGACTGCTTCGGCATGATCACTTCGTCTCTCAAGCCATCCATCTTGGGTAATTGCTGGAGCTTTTCCGGATCGGCGCCCGCCACGCAGGCCGCCGTCGCATGGGTCAGGGCGCCGGCGCAGCCGGAAGTGACGATTGCAGATTCGCATTGCAGCAACTTGGCCAGGCGCTCCCCAACCTTCTCCATTACTTCATCGATATTGACCGATTGATACGATGCTTGGTCCATGGCCTGTTTCACCTCCGGCCAGGTAAGTGTTCCGCCGTTGATTGTCCAGGAGGTCGTCATGTTGATAAACGGACGAATCCCAACCCGGGTGTAAACGTCCTCGCCGGGAGATCTTCCCGGCTTGGCGGCACGGGCGGCCGGCGCGCCGGCCAGCAAACCGCTCACGCTTGTCGTGCCGCAAGCACGGAACATGTCCCTCCGGCTGAGCTTCACAGAAGTTCCAGCCTTCGCTCTTGTGCACTCCATTTTTCCCTCCTCGCGAGCAATCCGCCGCAGTCTCAATTTTAGGCTTGGTTGAATATGTCCCGCAATCGATCCTACGCCAGAATCGGCTTCACGACATTTCCCTCCACGTCGGTGAGCCGGAAGTGACGGCCCTGGAATTTGTACGTCAGCCGCTTGTGGTCGATGCCCAGGCAATTCAGGATGGTTGCCTGCAGATCGTGGACGTGCACCGGATCCTTGGTGATGTTGTAGCAATAGTCGTCGGTCTCGCCGAGCGTGATGCCCGGCTTGATGCCGCCACCGGCCAGCCACATGGTGAAACAGCGCGGGTGGTGATCGCGGCCGTAGTTGTCCTTGGTGAGCCGGCCCTGGCAGTACACGGTACGGCCGAATTCGCCGCCCCAGATGACGAGCGTTTCGTCCAGCATGCCCCGCTGCTTCAAATCGGTGATCAGCGCGGCGCACGGCTGGTCGACCTCCTGGCAGCGCTTCGGCAAATCGCGTGGCAGGTTGCCATGATGATCCCAATCGCGGTGATAGAGCTGGATGAAGCGCACGCCGCGTTCGGCCAGGCGCCGCGCGAGCAGGCAATTGGCGGCGAACGTGCCCGGCTTGCTCACGTCCGGCCCATAGAGATCGCGAATCGCTTGCGGCTCCTTCGAGAGGTCCGTCAATTCCGGAATCGAGGCCTGCATGCGGAACGCCATCTCGTATTGCGCGATGCGTGTGGAGATCTCCGGGTCGCCGAACTCGTCGCAGTTCATCTGGTCCAGCTTGCCCAAAGCGCCGAGGAAGTCCCGCCGGTCCTCGCGAGTGAAGCCGCGCGGGTCCGACAGAAACAGCACTGGATCGCCAACCGAACGGAACTTGACGCCTTGGTACTTGCTGGGCAGAAATCCGCTGTTCCAGAGGCGATCGTACAGCGGCTGGCCGCCGCCGTTCGCTTGGGAAGAAATCATGACGACGAACGCCGGCAGATCCTCGGTCTCGGCGCCGATGCCGTAGGAGATCCACGCGCCCATACTCGGGCGGCCGGCGCGCTCTGATCCGGTCTGCATCAGCGTGACGGCGGGGTCGTGATTGATAGCCTCGGTGTGCAGCGACTTGATGAACGTGATGTGATCGACCACCTTGGCGGTGTGCGGCAGCAGCTCGCTGACCCAGGCGCCGGATTCGCCGTGGCGCGCGAACTCGAACTTCGACGGCACCACCGGAAAGCTGGATTGCGAGGCCGACATGCCGGTGAGCCTCTGCCCGCTGCGCACCGAATCGGGCAGGTCGGCGCCCTGAAATTGGCTCAGGCGCGGCTTGTAATCGAACAACTCCATTTGAGAGGGGCCGCCCGATTGAAACAGATAAATGACGCGCTTGGCTTTGGGTGTGAAATGTGGCAGCCCGGGGAGGCCGGCGGTGGCGCCGAGGTCGCGCGCCAGGAGCCCAGCCAGCGCCGGGATGCCGAGGCCGCTGGCGGTGCGGCTGAAGAAATATCGGCGGGTGAGCAGCGGATCCATAAATCGTTATTCCTTGGTGATCGTTTCGTCGAAATTGAGAACCAGGCTGGCGACGGCCGCGTAGGCGGCGAGCTCCGATGGATCGAGCGCCGGGTCTCGTGGCGAATCGCCGTTGGAGAGAAACTCCCCGGCCGCCTTGGTGTCGGCGCGGTAGCGGGTTTCAAAGCGCTCAAGCGTTTCAAGCAAGACCTGTTGCTCCGCCGGCCTGGGTGGACGCGCCAGCGCCAGCCGGTAGATATAATCCATGCGGATCCGCGGCGCCGCGCCGCCTTCACGCATCGCGCGTTCGGCGAGCTTGCGCGCCGCCTCGAGGAACGTCTCGTCGTTCATCAGATTCAGCGCCTGAAGCGGCGTGTTGGTGCGGGTCTCACTCACCGTGCACGTCTCGCGGTTCGGGGAATCAAAGTTCATCATAAAGGGCGGCGCGACGGTGCGTTTCCAATAGGTGTACAGAGAACGCCGGTAGAGGCCCTCGCCTTTGTCGCGAACGTAACCTTTTCCGCCGGCGAGTTCCTGCCACAGTCCGGCCGGCTGGTACGGCTTCACCGGCGGGTCGCCGAGTTTCTCCACCAGTAGACCCGCGACGTACAGCGCCTGATCGCGAATCATTTCCGGACCGAGGCGCAGGCGGGGGCCACGCGCCAGAAGCCGGTTCTCCGGGTCTTTCTGCCCGGCTTCCGGCGTGATTTTCGAGGACTGGCGGTAGGTGGCGCTCATGACAATGGTCTTTTGCAGCGCCTTGACGTTCCAGCCGCTGTCCATGAATTCGACCCCCAGCCAGTCGAGCAGCTCCGAATTCGAGGGCGGCTCTCCCTGGGACCCGAAATCCTGCACCGTCCTTACCAGGCCGGTTCCAAAATACATCTGCCAGAAGCGATTGACAGTGGCGCGCGCGGTCAAAGGATTGGAGCGATCCACCAGCCAGCGGCCGAGTCCGAGACGATTGTTCGGCCAGGCTGGATTGAGCGGCGGAAGAATGGAGAGAACGCCGGGGGTGACCTTTTCGCCCGGATTGTCGTACGCGCCGCGTTTCAGCACGAAGGTGTCGCGCGGCGTCTTCATGTCTTCCATCACCATCACAGTGGGGATCGTGGCGTAGTAGCGGTCGCGTTCCCGGCACGCCGCGCGAAGCTGGTCGAGCGGCTGGCGAATCTCCTCGGGCGCGGCCGTTTCGAGGAAACAGAGACGCAGCTTGTCCGCTTGCGCCGGACTGCGCGCTCCGGTTGGCATGGCTGCGATCTGGCGAATCGTGTCTCGTAGCGGAATCACCGCAGTCTGCTCCGGGCTGAGCGCAATATTGTAGACGCGCACATCGGCGATTTCGCCCTCAAAGCGCAGCCCCGCTCCGGCGCCGATGCGGAACGGCCGCTTCCCTTTCATCGGCCAAACGATCTCGTCGAACAGGATCTTCAGCTTCTGCGGTTGTCCGTTCAAATAGATGCGGACGCCGGACGCTTTGCGTTTGCCGTCATAGGTCACCAGCACGTGCTGCCATTGGTGCACCTTGACCGGCTCCTCGGTCTCGACGCGCATCCCGAGGTCGGTCCAGCGGAAGATCACGTGGAGGCGAATCTTGCCGTCAATCAGATACAAACCGTGCCCCTGTCCCTCGAAGAAATCGTCGGCATGCGAAAGGATGGCGCCCTTGGGCGAGTCCGGCTTGATCCAGGCGGCGAAGGTGAACGGATCCGTATAGTCGAAATTCGCCACTTCCTTCGTGGATTCACGGTAGCGTTTGCCGTCGAAGCGTCGCGCCGGGCCGATGGGTGAGCCGGTCAGCGGAACCTCGCAAGCGGCGGATTCTTTCCCATCGCAGCCGCCGGCCTTTTCCGCAGCGCCGGAATCCTGCCGGAAGACGAGGCCTTCGGTCACGGTCCAATCCGGCGTGCCCTTCGAGCGCGCCACAGTTCGCTCCCAGCGCCGCTGGGCCTCTTCGAGCTTCGGCCGAAGCGAGTCGCGCTGCTGCTCGAGCGTAGTTACATTGGCGTCAAGCTTGTCCAACCGCTGTTGCTCAAGCGACGTGGGAGCTACGATATACGGCTCTTCGTTGCCGAAGTTGTAGACAAACCCCTTCTCCGGAACACTGTTGAAATAGGCGAACAGCCTGTAGTAATCCCTCTGCGGGATGGGATCGTACTTGTGATCGTGGCAGCGGGCGCAGCCAACGGTGAGGCCGATCCACACAGCGGAAGTGGTTTCGACGCGGTCCGCGACATACTCGACGCGAAACTCCTCCGGAACGATGCCGCCCTCGGCGCTGGTGCGGTGATTGCGGTTGAAGGCCGTGGCGATGCGCTGATCCAGCGTGGGATGCGGCAGAAGATCGCCGGCGAGCTGATCGACGGTGAACTCGTCGTACGGCATGTTGCGATTGAAGGCGTCAACCACCCAGTCGCGCCACCGCCACATGCCGCGCACGCCATCGCTCTGGTAGCCGTTGGTGTCGGCGTAACGGGCCGCTTCCATCCACCGGAAGGCCATGCGCTCGCCGTAGCGCGGGGAGGCGAGCAAACGGTCGACGACCTCTTCGTATGCGTTTGCGGAGGCGTCGTTGAGGAAGGCGTCGACTTCGGCCGGAGTGGGCGGCAGGCCGGTCAAATCGAGACTGACGCGCCGGATCAGTGTTCGCCGATCAGCTTCCGGAGACGGATGCAATCCCTCGTGCTCCAGACGGGCGAGGGCGTAGTAATCGATGGGGTTGCGCGGCCAGCGCGTGTCGCTCACCGCGGGCAGCGGTGGGCGCTTCGGAGGGATCAACGACCAGTGGAGCTCCCACGCGGCGCCCTGCGCGATCCAGCGGCGAATCAGGTCGATTTCGTGATCGCTCAAGCGGTCGCGTCCCATGTAGGCGGGCGGCATGCGGATGGCGTTGTTGTCGGAGCTGACGCGCCGGAACATTTCGCTTTGTTCCGGGCGCCCGGCAACGATGACCTTACGCCCGCCGGCGAGGTCGATCTTAGCGCTGCTCTCGCTATCGAACTGCAGTCTCGTCTTGCGGTTCGTCGTGTCCGGGCCGTGGCAGGTGTAGCACTTATCGGAGAGGATGGGCCGGATGTCGCGGTTGAACTCTACACGGTCCGGAGAAGTCGCGGTCCGGACGAGCGGCGCGAGCACCGTCCCGAGCAGCACCACGGCTGCGGCGGTCATGCCGGGGCTTTTCATCGCCAGCTTCCATGGTAGTCCAAGTGAACCAGAATTTCCATTTTGCCTTCGCGGCCATGTGCCGGCATACACTCGCCGCGAGAAACAATCGTGACGGTGACCTTCACTGAGCATGAAGGTAAGAACCCATGAACTGAACAACATTGGGGTTAGACGGCCGCCAGGAGGGCTGTTCCCGCCACTCAGCGTGGCGGCGTCCAGTTCAGCATCTTGTCGAGGAAGGGGTAAGCTTCGGCGCCGTCGACCTTGTGAGGGCCGTCGAAACGGGCGACGCGGCCCTTTTCGGGAATGCCCAGCTTGCGGTAAAGCTCGGTCACTCGCGCCAACTCGACATCGACGAAGCGGCGCGGCTCAATCTCAATGGCATCCCTGGAA
>JBGOUJ010000183.1:0-12078 GCA_041477005.1 Terriglobia bacterium
AGTCGAGAATGCGCCGAAGCTACTGGCCGGCTGCACACTCCCGGTAAGCGATGGCATGGTGGTGCGGACCGAGTCGCCGGCCGTGGTCCAGGCGCGCAAGTCGACGCTCGAGTTCCTGCTCACCAACCACCCGCTCGACTGTCCCGTCTGCGATAAAGGCGGCGAATGCGAGCTGCAGGACATGGCCTTCCGCTACGGCGCGGGGGAAAGCCGGTTCACGGAGGTCAAAGAGCACCGCGAGGAGCAGCAGTGGTCGCCGGTGGTTTACTTTGATGGGCCGCGCTGCATTCTGTGCTTCCGCTGCGTGCGGATCTGCAACGAGGGCATGGGCGTCGGGGCGCTGGGGGTCATCAACCGGGGCGCCCACTCCGAGATCGCGCCGAACAAGGGCGATCACCTGGAGTGCGACGAATGCGGAATGTGCATCGACATCTGCCCGGTGGGGGCGCTGACCAGCGGCGCTTACCGCTACAAGACCCGGCCGTGGGAGATGGAATACGCCGGCACGATCTGCACCCATTGCGCGGACGGCTGCAAGACGACCCTGAGCGTGCGCAATGGCATAGTGATCCGGGGCAACAACCGGGACCGCTCGGGGATCAATGGCGAGTTCCTGTGCATCAAGGGGCGGTACGCCTTTGACTTCCTGGAGCACCCGGAGCGGCTGCACACGCCGCTGGTCCGTCGCGACGGCGAGCTGCGACCGGTGAGCTGGCTGGAAGCGATCGCGACGGTGGCCGGGAAGTTTAAGGAAGTGCGGGAGCGGGGCGGGACGTTCGGCGTGATCGGTTCGACGCGCACCACCAACGAAGAGAACTTCTACTTGCAGAAGTTCGCCCGGCAGTGGCTCCAGACCAACAACATCGACCACCATCGCTCCGGCGACGTCGTTTCGCTGCTGGATGCACTGGCGGGGCGGCCGCAGCCGCTGGCCACTACGGCCGATCTCTACACGGCGAGCGCCGTATTGATCGCCGGGACCGACCTGTCGCTACAGCACCCGATGCTGGCGTTTCAGGTGCGCGCCAACCGGCGGCGCCACGGGGCGCGAGTCTACGTCGTCAACCCTTGGCCCACGCGGGAGGAGAAGGGCGCAACGCAAGTGGTGCGGGCGCGGGGGATCTCGGGCGTGGAATCGATCCGCGAGAAGCTGGCGGGCGAGACCGGCCTGGTGGTTTTGTTCGGCGATCAGATCAAGGGCGCGGACGTCAGGCGGCTGGTGGCCCTGCTGCCGGAAACCGCCCGTTACGTGCCGCTGGTCGATTACGCGAATTCCCGAGGCGCGATGGACATGGGTCTGTTGCCGGACCTTTTGCCGGGCTATGCGCCGGCCGCGCGGTGGGGGTGGAGCCTCGAGGAGATGGTCCTGACGGCGCAACAGGGCGGCCTCGACGTGCTGTGGGCGGTCGGAGCCAATCCGCTCGAAGGCGCCCCGGCCTCGAAGGCATTCCTGGTGGTTCAGGAGCTGTTTTTGACCGAAACAGCGAGGCTGGCCGACGTGGTGTTGCCGGCCGCAGCGGCCTACGAGAAAACAGGAAGCTTCACGAATGTTTGCGGCGAAGCGCAACGGCTGAAGAAGGGGCCGAGCTCGAATGGGCCGAAGACGGACCTGGAGATTATGGGCCTGATCGCCCGGCAACTGGGCCACGAGCTGGCGCCGCCGCTGCCGGAGGCGGTCTTCGAAGAGATTCGCCGCTCGGTCCCGGGATACAACGTTCCCTACGCCCGGTTCGTCAAGGGTGAAGCGGTGCAGACGGTGTTTCCGAACAGCCGCATCGCCCATCGCGGCCAGCCGGAAGCGATTCGTAGCTCGCGCGACAGCCTGTTTACTTCGGGCAGCTTGGGGCGGTACTGCCACGTGTTGCAAGCGGTGGTAGAGAAAGACCTTTTGCGCGTCGAGGAATAATGGCTTTCTATCTGCTCGCCGTTGTCAAGGCCCTGGTGCTGCTCGGCATCCTGTTGCTGACGCTGGTTTACATTCAATGGGTCGAGCGAAAGGTGATCGCGCATATCCAGGGCCGGTGGGGGCCGTTTCGCGTGGGGCCGCACGGGCTGCTGCAGCCGATTGCCGACACCCTGAAGCTGCTCTTCAAGGAAGACCTCATCCCGCCACAGGCCAATAAATTCGTCTTCTTGCTCGCGCCGTTTCTGGCGGCCAGCCTGGCGCTGCTTTCGATCGCGGTAATCCCGTTCGGCGGCGAGGTCGAGGTCTTCGGCGTCAAGACCTGGATGCAGTTGACCGATCTGAATATCGGGCTGCTGTTCATCTTCGCCGTGACCTCGCTCGGGGTTTATGGCATCGCCTTGGCCGGGTGGGCCTCCAACAACAAGTATTCCCTGCTCGGCGGGCTGCGCAGCGCGGCGCAGATGATCAGCTATGAGCTGAGTCTCAGCCTGGGGGTTGTGGGGGTTCTTTTGCTGGCGGGCAGCCTGAGCTTGCGGCAGATCGTTCAGGCGCAGGCGGGCTACTACTGGGGATTCCTGCCGCGGTGGAACCTGTTTCACGGGCCGTGGCCGCAATTGGTTGGGTTCCTGGTCTACCTCACTGCCGCCTTTGCGGAAACCAATCGCGTGCCGTTCGATCTGCCGGAAGCGGAAACGGAGCTGGTGGCCGGCTTTCACACCGAGTACAGCAGCATGAAGTTCAGCATGTTTTTCATGGCCGAATACGCCAACATGATCACGGTGTCTTGCCTGGCGACGGTTTTGTTTCTGGGCGGCTGGCAGCCGCCGCTGCCGGCAAGCTGGGGCATCAACTACGCGCCGGTGCTTTTGGGCGCCGGGGCGGCCGCGATGCTGTTCGTTCACAGCCAGGCGGCTTTCGCGGGGAAGCAGCGCGTCAGCATGCAGGTCTTCGGAATGGTGGCGGCCCTTTGGGGGGCGGCGTTTCTGTTTGCGCCGGTACGAACCTTTTTCTCTCCCCTGTTCTGGTTTGCAGTCAAGAGCGGCTTCTTCCTGTTCCTCTACATATGGGTTCGTGGTACGCTGCCGCGCTTTCGCTACGATCAACTCATGAATTTCGGTTGGAAGGTCCTGTTTCCGGTTGGGGTGGCCAATGTGTTGGCCACGGGACTCATGGTCGCGGTTTTCGGATAAAGGAAAGGCAAAAGGCAAGAATTAAAGAAGGAGACATTCTTTTTAGTGCCGCCCCCCGGCGGCTCCGGCTCATGGACATTTTCCTGTTTTTAGTTTTCGCTCTGCTGGCAGTGGGGTGCGCGGTCAATCTGCTCTTGCAGCGGCACCCGATTGCGAGTGCGCTGTCGCTGATCGGCGTGATGGGGTCGCTCGCCGTGCTCTACCTGCTGCTGGGGGCCGAGTTTATCGCCGCCATTCAGGTGATCGTGTATGCCGGGGCGATCATGGTGCTGTTCGAGTTTGTCATCATGCTGCTCAACGCCGGGCAGGAGGAGCGCACGCGGCGGTCGAAGCTGGCTCGCACGCTGGGGTTTCCGCTGTTCGCCGTTCTGCTCGTCGAGCTCGGTTACGTTCTTTACCGGCAGTTTGCAAAGGCGCCAGCGGTGCAATTTGGCGGCTTCATCGGCTCGACCGAGGTGTTGGGGCGGGCGCTTTTCCGCGAGTATGTACTGCCGTTCGAGGTCACCTCGGTGCTGTTCCTGGTGGCCGTCGTGGGGGCGATCGTGTTGGGGCGCAGAGAGATTTGACGATGCATCCGGTTCCACTTTCCTGGTACCTGGTTTTGAGCGCGGTCCTGTTCTGCCTGGGCGTGGCGGGGTTCTTGTTCAAGCGCAACATCATCACCATCTTCATGTCGATCGAGCTGATGCTCAACGCGGTGAACCTGAGCTTCGTGGCCTTCGCCTACTATTGGAAACAGATCGCCGGGCACATTTTTGTCTTCTTCGTGATCGTGGTGGCGGCGGCGGAGGCCGCAGTGGGGCTGGGCATCATCATCGCCGTGTTTCGGAACCGGCAGACGCTCAATGTGGATGATGTCTCGAGGATGCGGCTTTGACGAAGAGTCTGCACTTGTGGCTGATCCCGGCGTTGCCGCTCGCCGGGTTCCTGATCAACGGGCTGCTGGGGAGGCGGCTCTCGAAGGCCGCCGTCAACGTTGTGGGGCTGGCGAGCGTCGGTCTCGCCTTTGCGTGGACGCTGCACGTCTTCTTGGCCGCACAGGGTATCGCTCTGCCGCACGTCGAGCGCTACTTCACCTGGATCGAGAGCGGTGAGCTGAGCGTCGACTGCGCCTTCTACCTGGACCGGCTCACGCTGGTGATGCTGCTGGTGGTGACCGGCGTGGGGACAATCATCCATTTCTACTCCGTCGGCTACATGGCCCACGAGGGCGGCTACTATCGCTTCTTCGCCTTCCTGAACCTGTTCATGTTCTTCATGCTGACGCTGGTCCTGGCCGCCAATTACCTTTTGCTGTTCGTGGGCTGGGAGGGCGTGGGGCTGGCGAGTTATCTGCTGATCGGGTTTTGGTTCCGCAAGAAGAGCGCCGCCGATGCCGGGAGGAAGGCGTTCATCGTGAACCGCATCGGCGATTTCGGTTTCTCGCTGGGGATGTTTCTGATCTACCTTACGTTCCGGTCGCTCGATTTCAGCGCCGTTCTGCCCAAAGCCCCAGGCGCGGATGGCGGCGTGCTGACCGCGATCGCCTTGCTGCTGTTTCTCGGGGCGACAGGCAAGTCGGCGCAATTGCCGCTTTACGTCTGGCTGCCGGACGCCATGGAGGGCCCGACGCCCGTTTCGGCGCTGATCCACGCTGCGACCATGGTGACGGCGGGCGTTTACATGGTGGCGCGATCGGCGCCGATCTTTTCCCATTCGCCGGCGGCGATGGATGTGGTAGCGGTGGTGGGGCTGGCCACCGCGTTTTTCGCCGCCACCATCGGGCTCGCGCAGACCGACATCAAGAAAGTCCTGGCTTACTCGACCATTTCCCAGCTTGGATACATGTTTCTGGCCCTCGGCGTTGGGGGATTCGGCGCCGGGATCTTTCACCTGATGACCCACGCCTTCTTCAAAGCGCTGCTGTTTCTGGGGGCGGGGAGCGTGATTCACGCGGTCAGCGGCGAGCAGGATATGCGGCGTATGGGGGGACTAGCCAAAAAGATTCCTATTACGTGCGCCACCTTCGTGGTGGGAGCGCTGGCGATCTCCGGCGTGCCGCCGCTCGCCGGGTTTTACAGTAAGGACGAAATCCTGCTGCACGCTTTCGAGCGCTCGCCCGTTCTTTATGCCATCGGTGTTTTTACCGCGATGTTGACCGCCTTCTACGTTTTTCGCGCTGTGTTTCTGACGTTCTACGGAGAGTCGCGGGTCAGCGCGGAGGCAGCACACCACCTGCATGAATCTCCGCCGGTGATGACGATTCCGCTGCTGCTGCTGGCGGCGCTCTCGAGTGTGGGTGGATGGCTCCCCGTGCCGCGGTGGCTGGGCGCGGCGGCAGAAGCACCGGTCGAGCATGGCTTGGAGCATGGGCTGGAGATGGCCCTGATGGCCGCTTCTGTTTTTGCGGGGTTGGCGGGGATCGCCCTGGCTTACTGGCTCTACGTGGCCCGTCCCGAGATCAGCGAGCGGCTGGCCGTTCGGGCCGGGGCGCTCTACCGGATGGTGCTCAATAAATATTACGTGGACGAGATTTACGGGGCGGTGATCGTGCGGCCCCTGCTCGCGATTTCGACCGGGTTCTTCTGGAAATGGATGGATGCGGGTGTGATCGACGGAACGGTGAATCTGGTGGGCCGGCGATCGGCCGGAGCGGGCGATGTGCTGCGGCGTTTGCAATCGGGCAACATCCGCAGCTATGCGGGCTGGGTGGTGCTGGGGGCGGTGTTGGTGGTAGCGGCGGTTCTCTGGAGAGTCTAATGCCTGCCTTGCTCAATGCCGTCTTGCTCGTGCCGCTGGCGGGCTTTGCCGTTGTGCTGCTGCTGCCGCGCCGCGACCCGGGCTTGATCCGCTGGATGGCGCTGTTCTTCTCGCTGGCCGCCTTTGTGTGTTCGCTGCCGCTGGCCTCCGCTCCCGTGCAGTCCGGGTTCCAATGGGAGACCAACTTTTCCTGGATCGATAGCCCGCCGATTCGGTATCACATCGGTATCGACGGCATTAGCTTGTGGCTGGTGCTGCTGGTGACTTTTTTGACGCCCATCGCCGTTCTCGCCTCCTGGAAGTCGATCGAGTCGCGGGTGAAGGAGTTCTTCCTCTTCTTGCTGCTGCTCGAGGCGGGGATGATCGGCGTGTTCGTGGCGCTGGACCTGTTTCTCTTCTACGTCTTCTGGGAAGTCATGCTGGTACCCATGTATTTCCTAATCGGCGTGTGGGGACACGAGCGGCGGATCTATGCGGCGATGAAGTTTTTCCTCTACACGATGGCTGGCTCGGTGCTGATGCTGGCGGCGATTTTGTGGCTCTACAACCGGACCCAGACGTTCGATTTCCCGGTCCTGCTGGAGCGAGTGGGGACGGCGGTGAACGGTGGGCAGCAGTCGCTGCTGTTTCTGGCCTTCTTCTTCGCGTTCGCCATCAAGGTACCGCTGTTTCCCCTGCACACCTGGCTGCCCGACGCTCACGTGGAAGCGCCCACGGCGGGATCGATCCTGCTGGCCTCGGTGCTGCTGAAGATGGGGGCTTACGGCATGCTGCGGTTCTGCCTGCCGCTGTTTCCGCAGGCGGCGCGCGACATGGCGCCGTTCATTTCGGGGCTGGCAATCATCGGCATCCTTTACGGCGCGCTGGTGTGCCTGGTGCAGCCGAACATGAAAAAGCTGGTGGCGTACTCGTCGGTGAGCCACATGGGATTCGTGGTGCTGGGAATTTTCAGCTTCACGCAATTGGGGGCGGACGGCGCGGTCTACCAGATGTTGAGTCACGGGATCTCGACCGGGGCGCTGTTCCTGCTGGTGGGGATGCTCTATGAGCGCCGCCATTCGCTCGAGATCGCCGCGTACGGCGGCGTGGCCACGCCGGCGCCGCGCCTGGCGACGGTTTTCCTGATCACCACGCTGGCCAGCGCCGGGCTGCCAATGCTCAATAACTTCGTCGGCGAGTTCCTGGTGTTGCAGGGCACAGCCGAGGCCAATTACCGCTACACGGTGCTGGCGGCGATCGGGGTGATTCTGGCGGCCTGGTATATGCTGTGGCTCTACCAGCGCGTTTTCCTGGGCGAGGCCACCGAAGACACGGGCGCGCACCTGACCGACCTGGGCGGGCGAGAGCTGGCTGCCGTCGTGCCGTTGATCGTCCTGATGGTCTGGATGGGTGTCTATCCGAAGACCTTCCTGTCCCGCATCAGCCCCAGTACCGGCCGGGCACTCGAGCCGATGGAGCTGCGCGTCGGGATACCGCACCCGGCTTTTCCGCTACCTGCTCTCCCGCTCCCCCTCTATGCCCGATCGCATTGAGATCTACCGCGTTCTGCCCGAGGTGATTCTCGCCGCGTTCGGCACGCTGGTGATGGTGCTCGATCCACTGCTTGGAACCCGCCGCCAGGGATGGCTCGGCGTGGCGGCGCTGATTGGGACTTATTGCGGCGGCGTTGCCGCGGTGATGAGCTACGCCGATGCCGGCGCGGCGTTCGGCGGCATGATCGCGGTGGACGGCTTCGCTACTTTTTTCCGCCTGTTGGTTTGCGCCATCGGCTTCCTGACCGTTCTCGGCTCCCGGAACTACCTGGAGCGGGAGGGGCTGCCGCAGGGAGAGTTCTACGCGTTGATCCTGTTCAGCGTGATGGGGCAGGCGCTAATGGCGGCCTCGAGCGATCTGATCCTGATTTTCCTGGGTCTGGAGATTTCTTCGATCTCGACTTACATTCTGGCGGGTTTTCTGCGCGATGACAGCAAGTCGAGCGAATCGGCGCTGAAGTACTTTTTCCTGGGGTCGTTTGCCACCGCCTTCCTGCTTTACGGCGTGGCCCTGATGTATGGGGCAACCGGCTCCACCAAGCTCGCCGCCATCCGGCACGCCCTCGAAGCCAAGGACGCCAACTTCACGCTGGCCACGGTGGCCGCGGCGCTGCTGTTCGTGGGGCTGGGCTTCAAAGTCTCGGCCGCGCCATTCCAGATCTGGACGCCGGATGTCTACCAGGGCGCTCCAAGCCCGGTGACGGGGTTCCTCTCGACCGCGCCGAAGGCGGCGGCGTTCGCCGTTTTCCTGCGCATCTATTTTACCGCGCTGCCGCAGGGACCGGCGGGGCCCGGCTCGATCTGGGGCTCGCTGCTGTGGATCTCGGCCCTGCTTTCGATGACCATCGGCAACTTTGCGGCGCTGGTGCAGACCAACATCAAGCGCCTGCTCGCCTACAGCTCGATAGCGCACGCCGGCTATGTTCTGGTGGCCTTCGCCTCGGGGACGGCGATCGGGGCCGCCGCAGCCATGTTCTACCTGGCGGCTTACGCCTTCATGAACCTGGGCGCGTTCGCCGTGGTGAGCCACTTTGCCAGTCGCGGCGAGCGCTATGTGGAAATCGACGACTACGCCGGCCTCGGCTACCGGCGGCCGTTTCCGGCGGCTATGCTCACGATTTTCCTGCTGTCGCTGGTGGGTATTCCGCTGACCGGCGGCTTCTTCGGCAAGTTCTACATCTTTCGCGCGGCGGTGAACGCCGATCTGATCTGGCTGGCGGTGCTCGGCCTGCTCAACAGCGCCGTCGCCTCGTATTACTATCTGAAGGTCATCGTGGTCCTCTATATGCGCGAGCCGCAGGAGGAGATCCCCCTCGAGCCGCTTCCATCGAGCCTCGCCGCTACGCTGGTGCTGGCCGCGGCGGCCACGTTCTACCTCGGCCTGTTCCCTGGCCTGGTCCTCGACTTCGCCACGCGGTCGGCCGGCTTTGTGCGGTAATTCCTTCTCACCGCTGTGAAACCCGATCCCGTTGTTAACGTTAACCGTCCGACCGCGAGTGACCAAAACCGGGAACCGTTGGTAATCGCGATCAATGCTGATCCGAGAGAAAACCGGGCGCCCAGGCGATCAGACACGGCTCTGCGGCCACGACCCTGACAAGCCTGCTGCGGATGTGCTCTGTTTCGCAACCTCTCGGCGAGTCTGGCAGGTTAACCTAGAGACGCAGCAAGATCGAGATCGGCTAGGAGGAGGTAGCAGCAAATGAAAGTTGGAAAGGCGACAAAGAAATACGAAACCTGGCTCGGCAAGTGCGTCACCTTGCTTGAGGACGACCTGAAGCTGAAGCACAAGGAGATGCGGAAAGCGGTGTTTCCGTTTCTGCGGGCGACGTTTTATCGCTGGGCGCAGGTCTGGCCGAAAGAGTGCAAGGAGGTGGCAGCGGCGCCGGAGGTGCTGGCGGTGGGCGACCTCCACGTCGAGAACTTCGGCACCTGGCGCGATGCCGAAGGCCGCCTCGTTTGGGGCATCAATGACTTCGATGAAGCCTGGCCCCTGCCTTACACCAGCGACCTGGTGCGCCTGGCGACCAGCGCACACGTGGCCATCGCCGAAAACCACATGAGCCTTGACCCGAAGGAAGCGGCCGATGCAATTCTCGAAGGGTATAAAGAGGGTCTCGAAAAGGGCGGCCGCCCCTTCGTGCTTGCCGAGCGGCAAAGCGCGCTACGGACCATGGTCCGGCACCGGCTCCACGATCCCCAGCAATTCTGGCAGAAACTCGACGGGTTGACTTCACTCAAGCGAGCCATTCCGCCGAGCGCTGCCAAGAGCCTGGCTCGCGCGATGCCGGAGCCGAATCTCACCGAACGGTTCGTCCATCGCGTGGCGGGCTTGGGCAGCTTGGGGCGGCAGCGGTTCGTCGTTCTCGCCGAGTGGCGCGGTGGACAGATCGCGCGGGAAGCGAAAGCTCTGGCGCCCTCGGCCTGCCGGTGGGCGGCGAAAGGGAAAGGCGCGGCAAAGATTCTATACCAGGAGATTCTGGATCGGGCGGTGCGATGCCAGGATCCCGGCGTCCACGCCGGGGGCCGCTGGATCGTGCGGCGGCTGGCGCCGGATTGTTCGCGCGTCGAGCTTAAGGAGCTGCCGAAGGAGCGCGAAGAGATCCACCTGCTGCATGCCATGGGCTTTGAAACCGCGAACGTCCATTGGGGGAGCAGGAAGGCCCGTGCCATCCGCAAGGATCTGAGCCGGCGCCCGCACGGCTGGCTGCAGCACGCCGCCCAGCGAATGGCGGAAGTGGTCAGGGAGGACTGGAAGCAGTGGCGGGCGCATGACTGATTCGGCTGGTACCGCCGGGTACTCCTCTAAATCTTGGTTGATGCCCTGCCGATAGGCTCTTGTAATCTGATGGCAGCCCAACTATCATTCGGAGTGGTGGCAACTCCCGCGACGAGATCCATCCAGGCTCCGAAGACGACCCATATTTTACACGACGGCGATGCCCGCCAACTCGGTTGGATTCCAGATCAGTCAGTCCACTTGGTCGTCACGTCGCCACCCTATTGGACGCTGAAAGAGTACCCGCCCCACGGAAGCCAACTCGGGGCGGTGGCAGAATACGAACAGTTCCAAGACGAGCTCGAGAAAGTGTGGCGTCACTGCCATCGGGTTCTGGTTCCAGGAGGCCGGATCTGCTGCGTCGTCGGGGACGTGTGCATAGCACGCAGGCGTAACAACGGGCGGCACATGGTTCTCCCCCTGCACGCCGACATTGCCGTCCGATGTCGGCGAGTCGGCTTGGACTATCTGACGCCGATCTTCTGGCACAAGATCGCAAACGCCAGCTACGAGGTCGAAAACGGTTCCTCGTTCCTTGGGAAGCCTTACGAACCAAACGCGATCATCAAAAACGACGTAGAGTACATTCTGATGCTCCGAAAGTCGGGCGGCTACCGCCAGCCCACTGAAGAGCAGCGCCAGCTCTCCAGGTTGAGCAAAGAGGAGCACTCGGAGTGGTTCCGGTCTTTTTGGTCCGATCTGCCTGGCGAATCGACCCGCGACCATCCAGCCCCGTTCCCGATGGAGTTGGCCCACAGGTTGATTCGGATGTTTTCGTTCGTCGGGGACACGGTTCTGGACCCCTTCCTGGGAACTGGGAGCACAGCGCTGGCAGCGGCTCGGTGCAACCGAAACAGCATCGGAGTCGAGATCGAACCCACCTACCTTAAGAAGATCAAGGCGAGGCTTTCGGCCGAGTTTTCGGATTTGTTCCCGGGCGGCCCCTCTCTAATCATCCGCTGAATCTGGCGCGATATAGATCGGCAATGCGGCGGATGAAATTCTCGTAGCGTATCGGGCTTTCAGGCTGTAACGCAGGCGAGTCCGTCACGAGCCGGCCGGGTCGCACGCCGTCATACTCCACTGCGATCACGGCGATGGCTTCGAGTTGATCGTTCGGCTCATCCGCACCGCCCCTTAGTGGCATGGCCGCGAAGATTTTTATGGTGTCCGCCACGACCTTTTCCATGCGAAACTTTGGCCGCTGTAGGCCACGCGCGAAGGCGTCCGGGTTCTCGTACGCAGGCGAGATGTTGACCACCACAATACCGCCAGCCACGCAATCTCGCCGATGGTTGTGGATGTGATTCGAGTAGGCAATTAGATCGCCGTAACGGTTCTTGCGGGCCTTGCCGTGCGCCGTCATGATCGTTTTGTGCTCTACGGAAATCCGGACTGACAGCAATGGTCCCTTCTCCGCCTCGTGGATCACGAGGTCGATGTTCCGGCCGGCCACGCGGGTCCGCACCTCGGCGTTCCTTCGCGCCTTCACATGGCCCGCATCCAAGGCTGCGCTGAGTGTGGGACAGGCCTGCCGGAGGTCCGCAACGACAAAATCGGATAAGGCGTCAGAGTTAGCTTGCGCCCTCGGGTTGAAACCGAGGTGCTCATTCATCCAGGAGACGTAGGCTTCGGGCGCTGGCAAGGCGAACGGATTTTACCACGCCCAAAGCGCGGTCATTTAGCGCACCACCTGCCGCCGGTGCTATTCTGAGCACGAGAAGCCTATGCCGATTTCGACGCGCTGGTCCGACACCGACCCCAAGGCGTTGGAGGTGTTCATCGAGCTGCACAGGAAGCGACCGGCAGCGCAGAAGCTCGCGGACGTGTTTGCGATGACCGAAATGGTGCTCAGGATGTCGCTTCAGGACGTGCGCCGCCAGTATCCGCAGGCCAGCGAGCGGGAGGTGTTCTTGCGAATGGCAGCGCGGC
>JBGOUJ010000184.1:0-12001 GCA_041477005.1 Terriglobia bacterium
CCATCGAGTCGACGCCCACGGTGCGCGTGGTTGATTCTACGCCCTCGCGACACGCCATCGAGTCGACGCCCACGGCGCGCGTGGTCGATTCCACACCCGAGCAACGCGTCATCGAGTCGACACCCACGGCCCGTGTGGTCGATCCGGCGCCGCCGCGTCTCGATCCCTCGCCACGGCCGGTCTCCCCGCCGGCCCCCCAGCCAATCCGGGCTGCGCCGGGGCCGGCCGCACCACCCGCCTCTCCCGCTTCACGCGCTGTACGCTACGCCTGGACCTCCGTTCCTGCGACCTCCCAGTCGGCCGCCAAGTCCGGCGCGCGCGACGCCTGGACCCCCCCTGCCGCAGACCAGCCCGCGGCCCCGACTGCTGCCGCTGCTCCGGTCCCCATCTCCGTTCCGGCTGCGGCCGCGCGGGAGCGGTCGCCCGCTTCGGATCCCACCCCTCGATTCAGGCGTCCGGCGATCTGGGCGGTTTTTGCTGTGGCGGCGATGGCGCTGGCCGTAGGAGGGATGCTTAACTTCCGATCTCCGGAGCAGCCGCCCGCTCAGGAGCCCGTCGCCTCCACCGCCGCCTCGCCCGATCCGGCAGAGGGCGCCGTTTCGCCGCTAGCCGAGACCCCGCCGGAGTCCCAGCCCGAGCCGGCCCCGGCCCAGGTTGTTGAGATCCCAGCCCCGGTCACGGCGGCTAGCTCCCCAGCAGCCGGCCCCTCGGCGCTCCCCGCCGCGGGGACCGATACACCCAGTCCGGGCCAACCCGCCAAGGTCAGCCCCGCTCCCCGAAGTTTCGACACCTCGCTGCTCCGCGCCAAGCCCGCTCAGCCCGCCGCTGCTACCGGCGTGGACGTCCCCCCTCCGCCGTCTGTACCTCTTTCTGAGACGGAGCCCGTCGCTTCCAGCGCTTTGCCCGGCGCCGTCGTGAACCCCATCGCCACAGCTCCCGCGCCCCCGCCCCCTTCTCCGCAACCGCGAACCGGCGGGCATTTCCAGGAGCCCAAGCTCATCAGCGGATCTCCACCCGCACTGCCTGCCCTGGCCCGGGAACGCCATGTGTACGGCGTCGTAAAGATGGAAGCCACCGTCGCCAAGGACGGGGCGATCAAGGACGTGACGGTTCTCAGCGGCGATCCCATCCTCAGCTCGGCCGCCAAGGATGCTGTGCGGAAGTGGCGCTACAAGCCGGCCGCGCTGAACGGCGAGCCGATCGAAGCGAAAGTCCCCATTCAGGTTGTCTTCCGGCCGGGGCAGTAAGCCCAGCGCGGCGAGAGTAGCCTGCGGCCAGAACGAGCGGCGCCGGGACCGCGATCCATGGCCCCGCCAGAAGTCGCTCGCGAGCAGCCTCGCGGCGCAGCGGCCTTCGCCGGAGCGCCCGCCGCGTCGCTTACTCGGCCGGCAGAATCTCCAGGGCGGAACGATACTCGGAATCCCGAACGTCTGGCGGCAAACCAGATCAAATGCGAGACAGGCCACCGCCTCCCACTTCGGCGTCCGCCGACGTGAACGCCGAAGGCGGGCCCGTGGCTTTCGTGCGCACATGGCTCGACCATGACTCGCAGGCCCCGCAATGGAAGGCCGAGCGGGCGCAACGCCTCACCGCTTTTCTGAACGGCCCCGGCAAGCCGTCGCTGTAACATACCCTTGACAATGGTAACATATATGTTACCATTATCTCTGATCGGCGTTCGGGAATACATTGACGCCGGCGACCGCAGCCCCTTCGGCCAGTGGTTCAACGTGCTCCACGCGCCGGCGGCGGCAAAAGTCACCACCGCCCTGACGCGCATCGAGCAAGGCAACCTGTCGAACGTCAAGCCTGTCGGCGGCGGTGTTCTCGAATACCGCATCGACTTCCGCCCCGGCTACCGCATCTATCTGGGCAAGGACGGCGACCGCCTTGTCATCCTGCTGGGCGGCGGCAAGAAAAGGCGGCAGCAGAAGGACATCGAGGCCCCTCATCTGAACTGGCAGGACTACAAACGGCGTAAGAAACAGGAGCGATGACCATGGCGCTGACCCGAGATTTCAAAGAAACTATCCGCGAGCGTGTGCAACGCGAACCGGCCTTCCGGCGCGCGCTTCTGCGCGAGAGCATCGAGGCCTTTTTCGCCGGCGATGTTGAAACCGGCAAGGCTATCGTGCGCGACTATATCAACGCCACCGTCGGCTTTACGGAGCTGGAGGCCGCCATCCACATTCCGGCCAAAAGCCTCATGCGCATGCTCGGGCCGAAGGGCAATCCGACCGCCGCCAATATTTTCGACGTCCTTGCCCATCTGCAGAAGCAGGAAGGCGTCCACTTCGAGGTCCGCGCCGTCCGCAAGGCCTGACCCCCGCCAAGCCGAGCCCGTCCACCGTCCCCCACGGTGCGGAAGTTCGGGACTTGAAGCAGCGGGGCATGCTCGACCGCACCCTGGTGGTCTGGACCAGCGAATTCGGCCGCACCCCCTGGTCCCAGAACAACACCGGAAGGGATTCACAACGGCAGCGCCTTCACGTCGTGGCTGGCGGGCGGCGGCGTAAAAGGCGGCATCGTCCACGGCGCCACCGACGAGGTGGGCTACAAAGCGGTAGAGAAGCGGCATTATATTAGTGATCTGCAAGCCACCATCCTCCACCAGTTGGGCCTGGACCATAAGAAGATGGAAGTCGTGGTCAATGGCCGGCCGGTACGCGTGGTAGAAGAAGGCGATGGGCCGATCCAAGACATTCTGTTGTAGCCAGTGGCGGCGCGGCCTCTGGGGACCGGGGCGGAACTCGGGGCGCCTCAACCTGCGACCAGACTGCAAATTCCGTCACCAAAGATTTACTTGACTCCTCCCAGAATCCGCGTCATCCTAAAATCCTTGAGAACCTAACAATTCTTTCAGGGGGGACTCTCGCACCCCCGGTACAGAAAGGATCCTATTATGGTCCGAATTCCCGTCATCGCCAGATCTCTATTCTGGGTCGCAGTGGTACTGATTGCTGCGAGCCCCGCACTTTTCGGCCAGGCTGCCTCCGGCAGGTCCAGCATCTCCGGTGTGGTCACGGACCCCTCCGGCGGGGTCATGCCGAACGTCCAGGTGACCGTTCGCAACGTGGACACCAACGCTGCTCTGTTGCTGAGCACCAACGAAGCCGGCCGCTACGAGGCCGTGAACCTGCAGCCCGGCGAATATGAGGTCAACGCCACGAAATCGGGTTTCGCCACGATGGTCCGCAAGGGCATCACCGCCTCAGTTGGGCAAAGGGCCGTTGTCGACCTGGCGATGTCGGTGTCGGCGACGGTGGAGACCGTCACCGTCAACGAAAACACTGCGGCCGTGGAAACGGACAAGACCGAGGTCTCGACCGTCGTTAACCTCAAGGACATGATGAACCTGCCGCTCAACGGCCGCCGCTGGGACGCCTTCGTGATGACGACCCCCGGCGCTACCAACGACGGAGCCTTCGGCCTGATCACCTTCCGCGGCATTTCCGGCCTTTACAACAACAACATGATCGATGGCATGGATAATAACCAGGCTTTCTTCTCCGAAGCCAAGGGCCGAACCCGGCTGCAATACGGCATCAGCGCCGAAGCGGTGCAGGAATTCCAGGTCGGCACCAGCAATTTCTCCGCCCAATACGGGCGGTCGGCCGGCGGGATCGTGAACGCCGTGACGAGATCCGGCGGCAACGACATTCACGGCACGTTCTTCTACTTGATTCGCGATGACGCTCTCAACGCCAAGAACTCCATCTCCGCCCCCGCCCTCCGGGGGCTCGGCCTGCCCGAAAAACCGAAGGATCGCCGGCAGCAGTTCGGTCCCTCGGTGGGTGGCGCGATCAAGAAGGACAAGCTCTTCTATTTCTTGAGCTACGACCAGCAGAAGCGGACGTTCCCGGCCGTCGTTGTCCCCGGCTCGTCACAGTTTCTGACCAGCACGTCCACCTGCGTGGCAGCGGGTTGCGCCAACGTAATCAACTTCTACCGCGGCCTGACAGGCCCCCAGGATCGCGCCGGCAACCAGTGGATTGGTTTGTCGAAGGTCGACTGGAACCTTACGCCGAGAAACCAGATCTCCAGCACCGTCAACATCCTGCGCTGGGATTCTCCCAACGGCATCCAGACGGCCCCCACTCACGCCTTCCACGACTCTTCTAACGGCTCCGACGGCGTCAGCAACGAAACCGTGATCGTTCGCTGGAACGCCGTCGTCACGCCCAACTTCGTCAGCGAAGCGCGCTTCCAGTATGGCCGCGATTTCGAATTCCAGTCTCCCAATGCGCCCGGACCGGAAGTAGCCATCACCAACGGCATCCAATTCGGCCTGCCCGATTTCCTGCCCCGCTCGGCATACCCCAACGAGAAGCGGTGGCAGATCTCTCAAAACGTGTCCTGGCTGCGCGGCCGCCATTCGGTCAAGTTCGGCTTTGACGTCAATTGGGTCAGCGACCAGATCGTCAACCTGTTCCAGGGCGGCGGTGTATACAATTACTCGCTGCTCAACGACATTTCTCTGGACTGCGGCAACCCCGCCCTGCCTCTGAAGAACTGCCAGGCCACGGATACTACCGGTGCGGCGGGGATCACCGGTAGACACTACAGCAGTTTCCAGCAGCAGTTCGATACGCTGGGCACGGGCGGCGCCGCCAACTTCCGCAACAACGATATCGCGTTTTACATCGAAGACAGCTTCAAGCCCTGGCCTACGTTCACCATCAACATGGGCCTGCGCTATGACGTGGAGACGATGCCCGGCCTGAAAGGAAATCCGGACTTCCCGGGCACGAATCGCATCAACGTCGATAAGAACAACTTTGGCCCGCGCATCGGAATGTCCTGGGATCCTTTCAAGCATCAGAAGACGGTGATCCGCGCCGGGGGCGGTATGTTCTACGGCCGCACGCAGAATTCAACGATGTCGAACTTCATCACAAACAATGGAGCGCGGTTCAAAGGGTTCTTCTTCCTGCCCGCTACGGCCGGCTCGCCGGTGTTCCCCAACGTGCTGACCGATATCCCCTCGGGCGCTGCCGGCACGCCCAACGTCCTCTTCGCTTCCAGCGATTTCGTAAACCCGCTCATCTACCAGATCGAGTTCTCGGTCGAGCAGGAACTCTTCAAGAACTTCACTTTGACCGGCGTCTACCTGGGGACGCGAGGCCAGCACATGCCTCTGTTCCGGGACACCAACCTGTTTCCGGCCGCCAGTACCGCCACCTATACGGTCTGCGGCGTGCCGCAGGTCGGCTCCAGCACCACCTGCCCGCAGGCGGCCCCGACCGTCACCGTGCCTTTCTTCACCGCGCCGCGTCCCAATTCGAGGTACGGCTTCATCACCGTCGGCGACAGCGTGGTCAATACCTGGTACAACGGCCTTGTCATCCAGGCCAAGCACCGCTTCTCGCAGGGGTTCCAGTTGCAGGCTGCCTTCACCTACTCCAAGGCCCAGGATGACGATCAGATCTCACAGACCTTCTCCTCCAATAACCAGCCTCTGAATCCGTTCAACGTGAGAGGCGACTACTCGCTTTCAAACTTCGATCAGCGCAAGCGGTTCACCATGTCGGGCTACTGGATGCTGCCGTTCAGCCGGATCGGCTCGAGGCCGCTCCGCATGTTCTTCAACGGCTTCCAGCTCTCCAGCATCCTGACGCTGGCTGACGGCCGCCCGTACTCGCCGCTCATCTCGGGCAACCCGACGCCCAGCGGGGTCAGCTCGGGCATCCTGGGCGCGGGCGGCGATAGTCGAGTGGCGTTCGTGGGCCGGAACATCTACGTCAACCCGGGCCTGGCCACGGTCGACCTGCGCGTCGCAAGGGAGCTGAAATTCTCCGAGCGATTGCGGCTGCAGTTGATCGCCGAGTCTTTCAACCTGTTGAACCGCGTCAATATCTCCAGCATCAACACGACGCAGTACAACATTCGCGGTAGCGTGCTGTTCCCCAATACCGCTTTCCAGTCCATCTCAGCGACGGGCACGAACCTGACTCGCGAGCGGCAGTGGCAGTTGGGGGCGCGCTTCTCGTTTTAACCGGTGGGATGGTCGGCCCGCGAATGTATTCGCGGTTCTACCGCTGGACGCGGCCCGAGCCTTCGCCTTTCATGAGGGCGCGTACCTCCTCGACGGTGAAGCGGTTGAAGTCGCCGGGGATGGAGTGTTTGAGGCAGGACGCGGCTACGGCAAACTCCAGCGCTTCCTGGCGATTTTCGTAACTGAGCAGCCCATAGATCAGCCCGCCCGAGAAGGCATCGCCGCCGCCGACGCGATCCACGATGTGGGTGATGTCGTAGTGGCGGCTGACCATAAAGTCCTTGCGGTCGTTCAGGCAGGCGGACCAGCCGTTGTGGGAGGCGCTTTTCGACTCCCGCAGCGTGATGGCGAGCATTCTTAGATTGGGGAATTCGGCCAGCACCTTGTCCGACATCTTGCGGTACTTCTCCACGTCGAGCGCCCCCGATTCCACGTCGATGTCGATCTTCACCCCCAGCGCCTTCTGGCAATCCTCTTCGTTGGCAATCCCGATGTCGACGTGCTTCACCAGCTCTCGCATCACCTCCGGCGCCGGCTTGCCATATTTCCAGAGGTTCTTGCGGTAATTGAAATCGCAGGAGACGGTCAGTCCTTTGGCGTGGGCCCGGCTCACGGATTCCATCGACAGCGCCGCCGCTGTGGCGCTCAGGGCGGGGGTGATGCCGGTGATGTGGAACCAGGTCGCGCCGTCGAACACCTTGTCCCAATCGATCGTCCCAGGCCCCGCGATGGCGATTGCCGCATTGTCGCGGTCATACACGACCTTGGAGGGCCGCTGGTTGGCGCCCGTTTCGAGAAAATAAATGCCCATTCGCCCCGGCGCCCGCGCGATGTGCCGCGTCTCGACGTTGAAGCGCCGCAGCTCGGCGATGGCGGCGTCGGCTACGGGATGGCCGGGCGGCAGCACCGTCACATAGGCCGCCGGGACCCCATAGCCGGCGATCGAGACGGCCACATTGGCTTCCCCGCCCCCGAAGGTGGCTACGAACGTGCCGGTTTGCAGAATCCGCTCCAAGTTCGGCGGCGCCAGCCGCAGCATGATCTCTCCGAAGGTGACCACTTTCTGTGCCATCCACACCTCGCTAAAATGAGCTTGCCGAACCGCCGGCATTTCAGTCGCGCGCCTTCCGGCGTCAGCCCTCAGCGACCCCCTCGATATGACGGTTGCCAGCCGCAGAAGGTTGATCGCTGAAAGCTTACCAAATTAGAGCCCGCTTTCCGTAACGAGCCTTTGCCGGGCCACTGATCACTACAGGTACATGAGGCGGGCGATGGCCGGGTGGATGCTGTGCGCGATGGCCGCAGTCACACCAGTGCATGCTCAGGACTGCGGCCCTGTCAATCGCTCCGCACGACAGGCTGTGGAGCTTCTGAAGAGCGGCGCCGGCGGTGTGCAGCCGGCTTGCGTCGCACAGGCATTGCAGAAGTTGGCTGCTCCGGGTACGTGACACAGGCCGCCCTTGTCACCCGTTATTTGGATTTCCGGGTGCCTCAACCTAGATCCGGCGATGTGATCATTGTCCGCCGCATTCCCTGGATCGGAGAGGAGTACCCCGCGATCGATACCCTCATCGGCATGGGGTTCGGCGCGGGACCAGCTATAGTGGACCGGCTTCGAGATGCGGGTACGAGCGCCATTGCGCGCAAGAATGGCGTGATAGCCTTCTCGGAGTTGTATCGAGCGAATCGGGGCCTGGCGGTTGAGAAACTGCGACAAGCCAGCGTCCGCCAGAAGGACCGAACCGCAGCCAGGCTGCTGCTCGAATGCGCTCAGGAAGCTGTGAAGTGATGTGGAGACGATCATGATCGTCAGCAATGTCTTGCGGTGCTGCGCTGACGCGTATTTGAAATCCCTTCGGCACGCCGGCCAATTTCGCCCGCCGTAAGTCGTTGCAGCGCGGGCGCCGTTTACCGCGAGCTCGCCCTCCCGCGCGGCGTCACCGGCGAGAGCCGGCCGGGCGTAGTACCCACTGACGTATAGCTTGCTGTGGTGGAGTTGTGCTAGCTTGGGTCTATGAAATCCCTGCTCTTTGCCTCGGTTGTAGCCCTCGCTCTCTCCGTTAGCGCTCGCGCCCAGGCCATGGTCGAGCATGCCCTCGGCACGGCCCACGGAGCAGTCGCCGGGGCTGGAACGGCCAAGACGGTCGGCAAGTCCACCGCCTCAGTTTTTGACAAGGCCAACAAAGCTCTCGAAGCCGCGGGCACCGCTTCCGGCGCTCCCGCCCGGACGGTCCCTGCGCAGACCGGCGCTAAGCAGACCGCCCCCGCTCAGACCGCCAGCGCCCAGACCGGCGCCGCCCAGGCAGCGGAGCCCCCCGTAGCTTCGCAGCCCGCTCCGGAAGCCGCCCCGGCGCCCGCAGCCGCTGTCCTCAATCCCAGCGCCATCACTCCCGGCCTCGATCGCCAGGAGGTGCTCGCCAAGTTGGGCAAGCCTTCCATGCAACTGAGCAGCAGCGAAGACTCCGAGCTGGTGGAAAAGTATTGGTATAAGACGCCGGGCCGCGAGAATACCCTGATCATCCTGCGCAACGGCAAGGTCGCCTCCATCAGCACCCCAGCAGTGCTACCATAGTGAAGTAAGCCCGCCGGACAGGCAGCCGCCTCGATCATCCGAGCCGCGACCGTAAGGGAGCGGTTGGGCCGTCGGGGAGGAAAGTCCGGTCTCCACAGGGCAGCGTGCCGGCTAACGGCCGGGGGGACTCGCTCAAAGCGGGTTTCACGGAAAGTGCCACAGAAAACATACCGCCCGTGGCTTCGGCTGCGGGTAAGGGTGAAAAGGTGCGGTAAGAGCGCACCGCGTCCCGAGTAATCGGGATGGCAGGGCAAACCCCACGTGGAGCAAGACCAAATAGGGGACGAGCGGTGACCCGCCGCGCCACACAAGTCCCGGGTAGGTCGCTAGAGCGCCGCAGTAATGCGGCGCCCAGAGGAATGGCTGCCGCCCCTCACGGGGTACAGAAACCGGCTTATCGTCCGGCGGGCTGACTCTCCCAACCTGCGCCGCGCCCGTTTCCGATCGCGTGTGGCCCCGGCTTTATCGCGCGGCGCCTGCGCTTTCCCATCTCGCGCTCCCCAGGTACGCCGCGTTCAGCAGGAACTTGAACGTGCCGTGGGGCTGCCCGCGAAACTGCGGCCGAATTGCGATCAAGACCACCTTTCCCTTCCCGTACCGCGCCTCCACCACCGCCTCTTTGCCGGCGATCGCTCGTTCTCCGGAAATCCAGCCGCTCGCGAGCAGGTCCTTGCCGGCGAACTTCGCCGCCGATCGGATCTCGCGCTCGTCTTTGTTGAACGCCTTAGCCACCGTCATCTCGAACGCCGCCCCGCCGCTCGAAAATGCAATCGCCTCCGGCGGCATGCCGTACCCCAGCGGGCTCGCCGGGTCTACCGTGATCCGCAGCAGCGAGCCGGGACAATAGAACTGCCCCGTGCGGGCGCGGTTGCTCAGCGACAGCGGGAAATACAGCACCGGCAACTCCGCCGCTTCTTCCAACGCCACGAGCGTTCCGCCGCCCTTCACGAACTCTACCAAGTGCGCCAGCCCACCAACGCCGATGCCCCCCGCGTACTCCGGCCTCTGATCGGCGACCGGCTGCGGGCCCCGCCGGCCCTCCTCTCCCGCACTGCCCTCGCCCACGCGGAACCCGTGGAGCACCGAAGCCGCCGTCTGCGACGCGATCACGATCGTGTCAAAGCGCTCCCGCAGCCCGCCCTTCCGAAAATCGTCATTGTGGATCACCGTGTAGGGCACGCCAAAGTTGTCAAACAGCCACTCGGTCCAACCTTCATCGGCGTTGGCCAGCCAGGGCTGGTACAGCCCGACGCGCGGCGCCGCAATCGCAAACCCCGCCACCGCCGGCGCGGAATCGACGCGGGTGACATCCACCCCGTACCGCTCGGCCAATCGGCCCGCCTGCCCTTCGCCCGATCCGGTCACAATCACCGCGCCCGGCCCGAAGCTTTGCCCGCCGGCCTGAAATTCGCCTCCAGCCCACCTCACCTTCGCTCCGGCCTTCAGTAGCTCCGCCATCGCCGGAAACACCGCATTCTGCCGGTGATCCAGAACCAGCACGGCCCCGCCGCCGCGTATCTTGCCAGCTCTCTCAATTCGCAGTTCTCCATCTCTCCGTCCCGGAGTCTCGGTCTCTCTCTCCCCCTCTCCCCGTCTCCCCCTCTCTCCCTCTGGCCTGGCCGTCTCCCCCTCTCTCCCTCTGGCTGTTCCTGCCCCTTGCCATCCGGTCTCCCCGCGCCCGGGAATCCACTCCACCTTCTCCATCTCGGCCGAGAACGGCTCGTTCACCCGTTCCAGCTTGACGCCCATCTGCTGCGACAAAGTCCAGCCCGCTATGTCGTAGGGGCGCTTGGTCGGCCGCCCCGCCTCCACCTGGAGCGCGGGATATTTCTGCGGCTCGACCAGGTCCATCAAATAGGGCCGAAACGGCTGCGACGCCGGCAGCACGTAGGTCCCCGCCGGGTAACTCTTCCCACCCACCGCAAAAGCCGCTCGCGCCCGCTCGATCTCCACTCCCCCCAGGGCCAGCTTCTCCAGGAACAGCAGCGACGTCGGCCGGTCCCACTGCCCGGGAGCCACGATGTAGCCATAAGGATTTCCCCGCCGGCCCGCCTCGATGGAGGCCCGGGCCATCTGGTAACTCTTCAGCAGGAAATCCGACGCCCGCTCCGCCGCCAAGCTAAGGATCGCCATGTCCGCGGTCAGCATGTACTCGATCGGCTGCCGCAGCCCCCACTTCCCGCCCAGAAACGGCCGCTGGTAAAAGATCGAAGGCTCCCGCGCGGAAAGTCCGTCCGCAAATCGCTGCGGGATCTCTTCGCTCGTGTAGGTGTGAGGATTGGCCCAGCTATAGAGCGCCGTCTCGGTCAGGATGCCGTGTATGTTGTGAAACGCCGGCGTGGACCGCAGCCCGCCGTCCCACCACGCGTCGAAGTTCTTATAGGAAATCACCCCCGCCTTGCCCTCGCGCGCAAACCGCTCGCTCATCGCCAGGCCCAGCAGCCCCACACCCTCCATCACCGGTGCCGGGATGTTCGGGTTGAGCGGCTCATCATAGGGCGGCACGAAGATCCGAGCCGGAAACGGCGGCGCCTGGTGGTGGTTGTAAAGGATCTGCGGAAACCACTCGTGGTAGAGCACGCGGCTCACGCGCCGCGTCTCGGCCAAATTCATCATGAACCAGTCCCGGTTGTTGTCGTGCCCCGCATACTTGTGATACAGCCACGGCAGGGGCGCGCTCTCATAGGGCGTTCCCACATTGCCCATGTACCAGTGCGCCACCCAATCCAGGCCGTCCGGGTTGATGCTCGGAATCTGCAACAGGATCACCTGCCGCCGGATCTTCTCCATCTCCTCGTCCGGGGCGCCCCCCGGGTCGGCCACCATCCGGTAGGCCAGCTCCGGTGCGTGCTGCGCGGTGGCGACCTCGCTCGCGTGCAGGCCGCTATCGATCCACACCACGGCCTTGCCCTCGGATGCCAGCGCCCGCGCCTCCTGCTCGCCGGCCGCCTGGCCCAACGCCAGCCGCTCGCTGATCCGCCGGTATTTGTCCAGTTGTTTCAGGTTCTCAGGCGCCGAGATGATCGCCATCAGGATCGGCTTGCCCAGCTCGCTCGTCCCGATCTCCACCAGCCGAATCCGGTTCGACGACGCTGCCAGCGCCTGGAAGTATTTGGTAATTTGCTGGTAATCCGCCAGCTTGTAGTCGTCCCCGGGCGTGAAGCCGAGAACCTCTTGTGGCTTGGGCGGCTGGGCCGCCGCGAGCGGCCAGGCGGCAAAGGCCAGAATCAGAATCCACGCTCGGCGCATCCAACCCCCCCACTGGAAGAGGTGATTGTAGCGCAGGTCGCGTCCCCTGGCCCTCTGGCCCCCGACATCTTGGCTCCGGCCCCCGGCACGCCCTGCTCCGGCCCCCGGCGCCCTTGCCCCTGGCGCGGTTCGGGCCTTTCCTACACGTTGTTCATCATCGGCAGCAGGTCCCGCATGATGCGAAC
>JBGOUJ010000185.1:0-11995 GCA_041477005.1 Terriglobia bacterium
CTCGCGAAGAATCGGCGCCACCAGCGACAGCACCTGGCGGTCGAGCAGGTTGATGGTGATGGAGAAGAAGAGGAGCGTCAGGATCCACCAGCGCCGGTGGCGGGTTTCGATCACTAGATCGACAATGTTACCATCGCTCTATGCTGCCCATGGACGGGATCGAGCGTCTGATGTCGATGCCGATCGAGCAGTTGGATGCTCGGGGGCGGCTCAAGTTTCGGCTGTTTGACGACATTCCGGCGTTGCTGGGGCACTTCGCGCGGTCGGTCGCCGACGAGATCCGGGCTGGGAACGAGCGTGGCGAGCCGACGCGGCTGATTGTTCCCGTCGGGCCGGTGGCGCAGTATCCGATGCTGGCCGCGATCACCAACCGCGAGCGCCTCAGTTGGAGGAACGTGTTTCTCTTCCAGATGGACGAGTACCTGGACTGGCAGGGGAGGCCTCTTCCCGTCACCCACCCGCTCAGCTTCGAAGGCTGCCTGCGGCGGTGCTTGATCGAAGCGATCGACGAAGACCTGCGGCCGCCGCCCGAGCATCACGTCGTCCCGCATCCGTTTCGCATTGATGAGATCAGCGAAAAGATCCGCGAAGCCGGGGGTGTCGACGCCTGCTACGGCGGCGTCGGCTATCACGGCCACGTGGCTTTCAACGAGCCGCCCAACACTCGCTGGAGGCGCATTTCGGAGCAGGAGCTGCGGGAGTCGCTGACGCGGGTGGTAGCGCTCGGGAGCGACTCGATCGTGGTGCAGTCGATCGGCACGGCCGGCGGCAACGCCGCGGCCATCCCGCCGATGGCTGTGACCCTCGGGATGAAAGACGTCCTGGCGTCGCGCCGCATCCGCCTCTATTGCGCCGGCGGCGAGCGGCATCGGGCGATCTTTCGGATCGCGGTGGCCGGCGAGGTGACGACCGATTATCCCGTGACGCTGCTGCAGGGACACCCGGACGCCATCGTTCACACCGACCGGGCCACGGCGGCGCCCATCGCGGTCGGGCTGAGATGAGAGCATGGTGATCGATTTCCACGCCCATTACCCCCGTCAGAGAAACCTCATTCCGCGCCTGATCGAGGCGCTGCGAGATCGGCTTGCCGTGTGAGACCTGGGACAAGGTTTACGGCGGCACCGCCGCGCGGTTGCTGGGAATCGAGTGACCCGACCGGAGGCGAAGATGACACGTCGATCGCTGTTGCTGCTGCTGGGCGGAGGCTTCGCGCCGCAGGGCCGGTGGGGCTGGGCGGCCATCACCCCGGAGGAGGCAGCGCTGCGGGCGAAGGAGAAGCTGCTCGTCCACTCGTCGCGGCCGCTCGACGCGGAGACGCCGCCCGAATTGCTGGATTCCTGGATCACGCCGATCCCGCGCTTCTTCGTGCGCAGTCATTTTTATATTCCGCAGGTCGAGGCCGCCCGGTGGGAGCTGGTGGTAGAGGGTCTGGTTGAGAAGCCGCTGCACCTGAAGCTGGAGCAAATCCGGCGGATGCCGCGGGTGGAGCGCGTGGTCACAATCGAGTGCGCCGGCAACGGCCGGGCTTATTTCGAGCCGCACGTGGCCGGCACGCAGTGGCGCAAAGGCGCGGTGGGGACGGCGCGCTGGAAGGGCGTGCGGCTGCGCGACGTGCTGGCGCAGGCGGTGCTGAAGCCGGAGGCCCAGCACGTGATTTTCGACGGCGCCGATACGGGCATCGCCACGGCGCCCGATTTCGTGCGCAGCGTGCCGCTCGAAAAATGCCTGCACCCGGATACGCTGCTGGCGACGCACATGAACGGCGTGCCGATTCCCCTCGCCCACGGCTTCCCGCTGCGGCTGATCACGCCGGGCTGGGAGGGCGCGGCCTCGGTGAAGTGGCTGACGAAAATGACGGCGTCGCCGCGGGAGGCCGATGGCTTCTTCATGAAGACGGCGTACCGCTATCCGACCCGCCCGCTCGCGGCCGGCGAGGCCGTGGACGCGAAGGATATGCTCCCCGTCACCTCGCTGGCCGTCAAGTCGCTCATCACCCGGGCGGCCGGGCCGGTCGAAGGCTTCGCCTGGGCCGGAGAGGCCGACGTGGTGAAAGTCGAGGTTTCGACCGACGGCGGAGGCACGTGGAAGGAGGCGAAGCTGGGCTCCGAGAAAGCGCCCTTCGCCTGGCGGCGCTTCCGCTACGACTCGAAGCCCGCGGGCGGCGGTCAACCGGCGGTGATGTCACGGGCCACCGACAGCCGTGGCCGCACCCAGCCTGCGGCTCCGGCCTGGAACCCTTCCGGTTACTTGCATAATGTGGCCGATTCGGCTCCCAGGTCGGAGCCCTCGAAAATCGAGGAGTTGCCCGCCGGCGAGGGCCGGCAGATCGCCATGGAACGCTGCCTGGCCTGCCACGATTCCCAGTTCATCCTCGAGCAGCGTCTCGATTCCGGCCGCTGGGCGCGCGAAGTCGAAAAAATGATGCGCTGGGGCAGCCCGGTTAGCGAGAAAGAGAAGGACAGCCTGGTCCGCTACCTGGCGGAGAACTTCAAGTGAGGAAAGACGGCGATCCGCTGCGGCCGGCGCGCTGCCGGGCGCATTCCCGGCAAGAGATCGCGCGGCGTTGCCGGCGGGATTGACTGAGCATTGCCGGATTGACTGAGCATTGCCGGATTGACTGAGCATTGCCCGCGCGGCGATGCGGCTTAATTTAGGTGAAAGTAGAAATATAATCCACTAATCCTTTAAAAATCTACGGATTTCATAGAAACATGAGGTTGACAAAGCCCTAAATTGGTGCAAGACTTCAAAATATCCAATAGCACCGAAGGAGGGGCTATGTCAACTTTGAGAGATGCTGTGTTGCAGCGCTCTGGGGATATCCAGAGCATGCCCGTGCGCCTTTGGAAGCGCGTCCGAGGGCTGCCCCGTCCGCTGCAACCGCCGCTGCTGGCGCTGGCCGCCGTGCTGGTCAACCTGTTTCTATTCTGGCTGGCGCTGGCCACCGGACACCTGTACAGTTGCTTCACTGTAGCAGGAATTGTGAATGGCGCCGCCATTTCCGTGATCGTCGTCGCGCTGTCGAGCGAGAAACTTCAAGCGGGCTTGATCGGCCTGCTGGGCGGCATCTGGCTGGACAACATCGCCAGCCAGGAGACCCTGGCGCGAAGGGCCATTCGCACCGCCGCCCAGTTCATGCATGGCGTGGTGAGCGATCTCCAGATCCAGGTGAGCCTGCCGGGCGCAACGCAGGAACAGGCCCTGCAGTTCGTGGACACGGCGGTGGTTTACGCCGTCTGGATCGCACTGGCGTCGGTTCTGGCCTCGCTCCTGGTGAAGTGGGTCAGTGACGTGGGCGTCGCCCGGATGGCGAGCCGGTCGAGAGTCAGCGCGGTCAACCTGGTGTCGGCGGATCGAGGCGGAGTTTGAAGCCTTCGGTTCGCTTCTAGCCGGGCAGCTCCCCAGCCTGCGATCCTTTTGCTCCCGCAAAGACTTTTTTGGTGAGCAGTGAGGTCTTGATGGCTTCCTTGCCGACTGGGCCGCTCGCGAAGGGCGGCCGGCCGGTGCGGATGTGTGTTTGCAAACGCCAGCAGTTGGCGATCGGTGCAGTTGGCCAGTTGGCGAAAGGCGCCGTTGTCTTCGTCCTTGCCGGCGGGCTTCGCGCCGGCCCGAACAGCCCCCCGACGGCGTGTTGTCGAGGGTCTCGATGAGGACCGGCTCGCCACCGCTCTTCTTGGTGAATGTGGGCCCCGCTTCGGCGCCCGGCGCACCGGCGGCGAGGAGAAATTCTCTGCGAGAGGTGGAATTCCTACGCCGGGGAGTCCAGCGGTTCCAGTTCGGAGAGGTCAATCGGTGTGGCAGCCAAAATGCACTCAGAAATCGGCGGACGGCGGGAGGCGAATATGTGGACCATGGAAACCGAGAGATATGAGCGAATCTTGACCGAGATTGTCAACCGGTACGATCGCCGCTCACAGCCGGTCGAAGAGCCATTGCAGCCTTCCGACTTCGTCGAGCATGCGGTCGCTGATCATTCCCAGTACATTGATGCGCTCAGCGAGCAGATCCGTTCGCGCATCTGCGAAGCGGCGCACGACGCTCTGTCCAGGCTCCACTCCGGCGATTTCGGGAGATGCGTCGATTGCGGAAGGCCGATCAGCCCCAAACGGCTGACGGCCGTGCCGTGGGCCGAGCGCTGCGTCGCTTGCCAGGCGGAGAAGGAAACTGCCGCCGAGTGGGCCGTAGCAGCCTGAACTGTTGTGTCCGGCAACACAGACTGCGGAATAACACCCAGCCGTTCTCCCCGTCAACTTCTTCGCCGTTCGTTGCAATCCACCACAGGCGCCGTTGCCGATCGCAACAAAACTAACCCTCTCCGTTTGTAGCATTTCCTCTGATCAGTGCCTCCGTGCGTTGCGAAATACAACGAATGGCCGGGGCCCGCCATTCCACCCCTGGAGAGTTGCAACGTCGCAACCCGAAGCATTCCAAAGGTTTGCGAGAAAGGCAACAGCCCGCGGCCGGGCGGCGCCCGGGTTGCCCTCTTACCGGGTGGAAGTTTCAAGGAGGCTCGCCATGGTCGTCGCATTGGTTCTGATCACGTTTGCATTTTTCATCGCGGTGGACATCTTGATGAACCGCGAAAAGTATGCCTTCCCGGTGGCCGCCACCGTGCAGGAAGAGCCACGTAAGGCCCCGACCCCAGTGGTGGCCGGCGTACAGTTGCCGGAACACCTGCACTACCACCCGGGCCACACTTGGGCCGCGGCGGAGGGAACCCACCGTTTGCGGGTCGGGATTGACGAGTTTGCAGCGCGGCTGCTGGGTCCACTCACCCAGGTGCAATTGCCGCTGCGGGGTCGCTGGTTCGGACAGGGCGAGCGCGGCTGGACGTTGCACGCCGCAGACCGCCAGGCCGGGCTGCCCATGCCGGTGGAGGGCGAAGTGATCGAGGTCAACGAACAAGCTCTGGCTCATCCGGAGAAGATCACGGCCGATCCGTATGGAGAAGGCTGGCTCCTGGTGGTGCGCACAGCGGACCCGGTCCTGAGCCTGCGCAACCTGCTGAATGGGAGCCTCGCCCGGCGCTGGATGGAAGACACCGTGGCGGAGCTGCGCCGCATGGTCGCACCCCTGGCTCCGGCCACCGCACCCGACGGCGGGCTGCTGATGACGGGCATCGCCGGGCAGTTGGACGCCACGCAGTGGGAGGCGGTCACCCGGCGGTTCTTCCGGCTGTGACGGGAACCGCTCCCGGACGGGCGCCGAGACGGCCCGGGTCGGAACGAAAGGAGACAAACGATGCGAGCGCTGTTGATCGACATCACCAAGTGCATCGGATGTGGGGCCTGCGTCCAGGCCTGCCGGGAGCAAAACCACCTGCCGGCGCCGGCGGACGGTTCCTGGCCCGCGGAACCGGACGCGCAGAATTTCACCGTGGTCAAGAAAGCCGCCTGGAAGAGCGAGGAGTACAACTACCGGCGGATTTGCATGCACTGCATTACTCCTACCTGCGAATCGGTCTGCCCGGTGGGGGCGCTGCGAAAAACAGCGCTGGGACCGGTGGTCTACGACGAGAGCCGCTGCATCGGCTGCCGGTATTGCATCCAGGCCTGCCCGTTCAACGTGCCGCGTTACGAGTGGACGAGCCTCGAGCCGCGGGTTCGCAAATGCAACTTCTGCTCCGAGCGGCTGGCCCGCGGCCAGGTCAACGCCTGCGCCGAGGCCTGCCCGACCGGGGCGACGATGGCGGGCGAGCGCGAGGACCTGCTGCAGGAGGCGCGGCGCCGCATCGCGGCCGAGCCGGGGAAGTACGTGCCCCACATCTATGGAGAGCACGAGGCGGGCGGCACGTCGGTTCTGGTCCTCTCGCCCATTCCGTTCGAGAAGCTGGAGCTGCCCGCCGGCCTGATGAGCGAGCCGCTGCCGCTGCTCACCTTCCGCGTGCTGAGCAAGATCCCGCCCTTCGTGGCCACCGGCGGCGCCCTGCTGGCAGGTGTGTGGTGGATCACCAACCGGCGCGGTGAAGTGGCGGCGGCCGAACGGGGCGAGAAAAAAGCCGACCGAGAGGAGAAGCAGCCATGACCCGCGTGCGAGCTTACTTCTGGCGAGTGGTGGCGCTCGGGATCTTCGCCGCCGGGCTGTGGGCGACGGTGGTGCGCTTCACCAAGGGCCTCGGCGGGGCGACCCACTTGAGCGACGCCTTTCCGTGGGGATTGTGGATCGGCTTCGACATCCTCTGCGGTGTGGGCCTGGCGGCCGGCGGCTTTGCCGTCGCCGCCACCGTCTACCTGCTCCACCTGGAGCGCTACCGGCCGCTGCTCCGGCCGACGATCCTGACTGCTTTCCTCGGCTACATGCTGGTCATCACGGCCCTGATGTACGACCTGGGCCGGCCGTTGCAGATCTGGCACGCCCTCGTTTTCTGGAACCCTCACTCGGTGATGTTCGAGGTGGCCTGGTGCGTGATGCTCTATACCGCGGTGCTGGCACTGGAGTTCAGCCCCATGCTTTGGGAGCGGCTGGGGTGGGGGCGGGTAAAGCGCGTGACGCGGGCGGTTATGGTCCCGCTGGTCGGCGTGGGGGTCATCCTCTCCACGCTGCATCAGTCGTCGCTCGGCAGCCTCTACCTTATCGTTCCGACCAAGCTCGACGGCTTGTGGTATTCGCCGCTGCTGCCGGTCTTCTTCTTCCTCTCCTCGATCGCCGCCGGCATGGCCATGGTGATCTTCGAATCGGGTCTGAGCTCGCGGGCGTTCGGCCGGGCGATCGAGCTCGATCTGCTGAAGCAGTTGGCGCGGGTGATGGCGGTGACCCTGGCCGTCTATCTGCTGCTGCGCTTCCAGGACCTCGCCTGGCGCGGCGCGCTGGGACTGGCCTGGACGCCGCGAAGTGAAACCTGGCTGTTCTGGCTGGAGATGGCGCTGCTGGCTGTGCCCATGGCGCTGTGCTTCAGCGAGAGGGTGCGGCGCAGCCCGCAGGCGTTGTTCGGCTGCGCGCTGCTGGTGCTGGCCGGCTTTCTGAGCAACCGTTTGAACGTCTCGGTCAGCGGCCTGGAGCGAGCGGCCGGGACGCAGTATTTCCCCTCCTGGATGGAGATCGCGGTGACTTTGAGCATCGTCACCGCCGGGTTCGTGCTGTTCCGGCTGGCGGCCCAGTACCTGGCGGTGTTCCAGCCGGCGGAAACAAAAGCCTGAGGGCGCCATGCGATCGTTGAGCGGGAAGCTGATCCTGTGGATGGGCGGCGCGCTGGCGGCGGTATTCCTCACCCTGGGCATTGTAAATATTCAGATGACGCGGCGGGACCTGGAGGAAAGCGCCGTGTCCGCCGCCGACCGCATGGCCGACGTGATCCAGCGCTCGACCCGCTACTCGATGCTGAAGAACTCCCGCGACGATGTCTACCACACCATCCGCTCGGTAGGGGCGCAGCCGATCGTGCGGCGGATCCGCATCTTCAATAAGGAGGGCCGGATCAACTACTCGACGGAGGAGCGCGAGCTGGGCACGCTCGTCGACCAAAGGGCCGAGGCCTGCTCGGTTTGCCATTCCGGCGCGCAGCCGCTCGAGAAGCTGCCCCGGCCCGACCGCGCCCGCATCTACCGTCTGGCCGGCGAACGGGTGGTGGGATTGATCCGTCCGATTGAGAATGAGCCTTCCTGCGCCAACGCCTCTTGCCACGCCCATCCGCCTACCCAGCGCGTGCTGGGCGTGCTCGACGTGGTGGTGTCGCTCGAGCCGGCCGAGCAGATGCTCCGCCGGCAGGAGCGGCGAATCGCGGCGCTGACCGTTGTCGGCGGCGCCCTGCTGCTGCTGCTGCTGAGCGCCCTGGTGTGGCGGATGGTCCGCCGGCCCGTGGAGCGGCTGACGGCCGGCGCCGCCGAGCTTGCGGCCGGCAACCTGAAGCACCGCATCGACCTCCAGCGCAACGACGAAATCGGCGCGCTGGCCGCCGGATTCGACCGCATGGCCGGACAACTCGATCAGGCACGGGATGAGATCACCGCCTGGAACCGGGAACTCGAGGGCCGCGTTCGTGAAAAATCAGCGGATCTCGAGCGGTCGCAGCAGCGGCTGATTCACTCCGAGAAGCTGGCGTCGCTCGGGCAAATGGCGGCGGCGGTGGCCCACGAGATCAACAATCCGCTGGCGGGCATTCTCACCTATGCGAAGCTCGCCGCCCGGAAGACCCCCGCAGATTCCGAGGTCAGGCCGTGGCTGGAGACCATCCAGCGCGAGAGCAAGCGCTGCGGCGAGATCGCCAGCAACCTGCTGGCGTTTTCCCGGCAGAAGCCGGCGGCGATGGCGCCGGCCGACGTGAACCAGATCGTCGAGCGCGCGCTGGCGGTGGTGCGGCACAAGCTCGAGCTGCAGCAGATCCGGCTGGAGACCCTGCTGGCCGCCGACCTGCCGCAGGCCGAATGCGACGCCTCGCAGATCCAGCAGGTGCTGGTGGCGCTGATGGTGAACGCGATGGAAGCCATGCCGGAGGGCGGCCTGCTGCGCCTGCACACTTCCGAGCCGCAGGGCGGCCAGATCGAAATCAGCGTGATCGACAACGGGCCGCCGATCCCGCCGGACGTTTTGCCGCACATCTTCGAGCCGTTTTTCACCACCAAGCAGGAAGCCCACGGCGTTGGGCTGGGGCTGGCGGTCGCTTATGGGATCGCGCGGCGGCACGGCGGCGAGATCCTGGTGGAAACGGGCGCGGAGACCGCGTTCCGGGTGCGCCTGCCCGTGGCGCCCGAGAAAAACGAGGTGGTCTATGAGCGAGGAGAAGTTCTCCATACTGGTCGTGGATGACGAACAAGTCGTCCGCGAGTCGCTGACGCATTGGTTCACCGAGGAGGGCTATCGCGTCGATTGCGCCCCGAACGCGCAGGAGGCGCTGCGGCTGCTGGCGGAGCGGTATTACGACCTGCTTCTGCTCGATATCCGCATGCCCGGCATGGACGGCATGGAGCTGCAGCGGCGGCTGAAGGACCAGGACTACGACACGGCCGTCATCGTCATGACCGGCTACGCGTCGGTCGAGACGGCCGTCGCCGCCCTGAAGCAGGGGGCCTTCGATTACGTCACCAAGCCGTTTGACCCGGACGAGTTTTCGACCGTGGTGCGCAACGCCCTCGAGCAGCAGCGGCTGAAACGGGAAAACCGGGCGCTGCGCGAGGCCGTGGAACAGACCGACCTTCAGAACGAGCTGGTGGGCCGTAGTCCGGGCATGCAGCGCGTCGAGGAGCTGATCCGGACCGTGGCCGCGACCGATGCCACCGTGTTGATCGAAGGCGAGAGCGGCACGGGCAAGGAGCTCGTCGCGCGCGCCATTCACCGCTGCTCGCGGCGGCGGTTGCTGCCCATGGTCGTCATCCACTGCGGCGCTCTGACCGAGACGCTGATCGAGAGCGAGCTGTTCGGCCACGAGAAGGGCGCCTTCACCGGGGCGCAGTACCGGAAGAAAGGCAAGTTCGAGGTGGCCGCCGGCGGAACGGTTTTCCTCGATGAAATCTCCGACATCAGCCTGAAGACACAGACCGACCTGCTGCGAGTGCTGCAGGAGCGGGAGATCGTGCGGGTGGGCGGTACGCAACCGATCCCGGTCGACTTCCGCTGCGTGGCCGCCACCAATAAGAACCTCGCAGCGCTGGTGAAGGAAGGCTCGTTCCGCTCGGACCTGTTTTACCGGCTGAACGTCTTCCAGATCGTCCTGCCGCCCCTGCGGGAGCGCGGGGAGGACATTCCCCTGCTGGCGGCCCACTTCCTGCGCCACTTCAACGAGCAAATGAGCAGGCGGTTCACCGGAATCGACAGCGCGGCGGCGGAGCGGCTGGCGCGCTACGGCTGGCCAGGCAACGTGCGCGAGCTGGAGAACGCCGTCGAGCGGGCGATGGTGATCGGCAAGGAGCCGCTGCTGCACGCCTCCGATTTCGCCGTGGGCGACTCGGGCGACCCGGCGGACGACCGGACCCTGGAAGCGATGGAGCGGCGCCACATCCTCAGCACGCTCGAGCAGTTCAACTGGAACCAGACCCAGGCTGCCCGCGCCCTGGGCATCGACCGCGTCACGCTCTACCACAAGATCAACCGCTATGGGCTGCGGGCCATGGCTGAGCCGAAGCGCGTCGCCGGATGAAACGGGGCTCGAGACGAGGAATGGACTTGGCTCGACTGGTGGCAGTAGAGATCGGCGCATTGCCGGCGGGGCTGCTGGAGGAGGTGGCTCCCAGGGTAGGGGCGAGCCTGGGCCTCGACGTCTCGATCGCTCGAACGATGCGCGATCCGGCGTTCGCCTACGACGAGCACCGGCAGCAGTTCCTGGCGCTCCGGCTGCTCGAGGAGCTGCGGCGCCTCGGCCACCCCGGCGACCGCGTGGCGGGTGCGGCGGCGGTCGATTTGTTCAACCCCATCCTCACCTTCGTCTTTGGAGAGGCCGAGATGCCCGGCCGGGCGTCGGTCTTCTCGATCCACCGGCTGCAGCAGGAATTTTACGGCCTCCCCGCCGATCCGCACCTGCTCGCCGAGCGCGCCGTCAAGGAAATGCTGCACGAGGTGGGCCACACCTACGGTCTGGCCCACTGCCCCGACTTCAACTGCACGATGAGCTCGTCCCACTCGGTCGAGGCGGTGGATTTGAAGGGAAGTAACTTTTGCGCAGCGTGCCGGCGGAAGATGGCGCTGGCTCAGGCAGCAGCGCCGATCCAGCCGAGGCGCAAAGCCTCCCCCGGGCTGACCGGTCCGGGTTCAGGGTTTTCCGAAGGACCGACTGGGGGCCCGAGCAACCTCTCTGCTTGAACGAATCTTGAAATTCAAATCTACCGCTCGCGGAGTACCATTGGAGAAGTGCTGCGACGTTTTGCCGTGACGGTTGTTCTGCCGGGCGTCATCCTGCTCGGATTTGGCCTGCGTGCGCTCGAACAGGATCGCCGCGCAACAGACCAGCAGGTTCGTGATCGGCTGCAGCGCGCCGCCGAATTGGCAGCGCGTTCCATCGATCAGCAATTGGCGAACTGGCAACAGTTTCGGTCCGACGGCGTCAGCCTGGAAAGCGGACCGGCGCTCAAGATCACGCCGCTGCGGCGTGTGGCTTATGAGCCTGGGGAACGCATCGCGGTCCAGGCCGTCGAACCCGTTCTCGCTGAGGCCGAGCAGTACGAGCAGGTGCGTGGGAATATCGGATCGGCGATCCCACTCTACCGGCGCGCGACGGAGGCCGGCGGCCCGCACCTTCGAGCGGTGGCATTCGAGCGTCTGGCGGCATGCTACAGGAAGACCGGCATGCGGGACAACGCTGTTCAGGCATATCGGGAACTCCTCAGATTTCCGGAACAGAGAATCGGCTTCATAAATGCCGAGCTGATCGCGCGCTTCGAACTCTGCTCGCTCGGCGAGGGGGACCGCACAGCTTTCTATCACGACCTGGTCGCGGGGCGCTGGAGGTTGGACAAAGCCCGATACCTCTTTTACTCCGATACAGCACGCGATTGGGCCAGCGAATCGGACCCGGCGCGGGCCGTGGAGCGCGAGAAGCTCGCGCTTTCGGCGGCCATCGAGGAGTATCTGGAGAACCGCCACCGGTTCGTGGGTGACTATCTCGCGTTTTGGCAGGGCGCCGATACTCTGGTGATCCCGGCTGCCGTCTTGCGCTCCCGGCTGGAACGGTTCGCAACTCTTGACCAGGAAGTCCGGATAAGACTGGTGGGGGCCAAGGCTCCCCGGCCGTCCATGGCAGCGTTCCAGGCGCTAGCCGATCGGGAACTGCCCTGGGTGGTAGAGGCGGTCCCAGTCGATGTGACCCGTCTCTATGCGGGGGCCGATCAGCGGCGGAGGATTTATATGACCCTTCTACTGTTCGTTTTTGCGCTCCTGATGGTGGGAAGTTACGTCACGGCGCGGGCGGTGAAACGCGAGCTGGAGGTGGCGCGGCTGAAGAGCGACTTCGTTTCCACCGTGTCGCATGAGTTCCGGTCGCCGCTGACGGCGATCCGGCAGCTTTCGGAACTGCTGCAACGAGGACGGGTGCCAACGGAAGAGAAACGGCAGGAATACTATGCGCTCA